>JABFXN010000134.1 GCA_013361705.1 Acidobacteriaceae bacterium | reverse complement strand
GAAAGCCATGAACGACCTGCTGGAGATGGCCGCAGACCGGCTGTAAGGTCGATACTCCCGATAACCTGGGTGCCCCATATATATGCTACGCGGGGTCCCACGCGAACTCCGTTCGCTGGGGTGCAAGCTTATGTGGGTGTATCGAGCGGAAGCTCGATCCTTCTTTACCTTCATGAAATCGAAGTGCCTCATGAAGATTGAAAAACGGTTCGAGCTTTCGCTCGAATGTCCCACATAAGCTACGCGTATGTGGGGCACCCGGTCCTTGCATCACCACAGTCCCCGCCCTCATTTACCCTAGTGTCATATGGCGACCGAGACAGCGACCCCGAGCGTTTCCCTTGCGGATGTGCAAGCCGCCCGCGAGCGGATGCGCGGCAGTGTCTACGAATCTCCGTGTTCCCGATCGGAGAGGCTGTCCAAAACCACCGGCCTTGAGATCTATCTCAAGCTCGAAAACCTGCAGATGACCGGCAGCTTCAAAGAGCGTGGCGCCCTGAATAAGATCGCCACCCTCACTCCGGAGCAGGCCAGCCGCGGCGTTATCGCCGCCAGCGCAGGCAATCACGCCCAGGGCGTCGCCTACCACGCCACCAAGCGCGGCATTCCCGCCACCATCGTCATGCCGGTGCAGACACCTCTGGTCAAGGTCACCGCCACTCGCAACTTTGGCGCCGAGGTAGTACTTCACGGAGCCAACTACGATGAAGCCTATGCTGAAGCTCGGCGGCTCTGTGACTTGAAGGGCATGACCTTCGTGCACCCCTTCGACGATCCCGTTGTCATCGCCGGCCAGGGCGTCATCGGCCTGGAGATGCTGGAACAGGTCCCTGGCCTGGAAGCAGTCGTCATTCCGATCGGGGGTGGCGGACTGACCAGCGGCATCGCCGTTGCGATGAAAGAGACCAATCCTAAGATTCAGGTAGTGGGCGTGCAGACAGAACGTCTGGCCAGCATGAAGGCCGCTGTAGAAGCAGGTCACCACGTCACCCTTGACCCTGCCACCACCATCGCCGACGGCATTGCTGTACGACGTGCGGGTGACGTCACCCTGCCGCTCGCGGAACAATACGTCGACCGCATCGTCACCGTCGAAGAGGATGAGATTGCGTCCGCCATCCTTGTCCTGCTCGAACGGGAGAAGACGCTGGCCGAAGGCGCCGGCGCGACTGCCCTCGCCGCCGTCATGCAACATAAGACCGGTCTTCCGCCGGGTACACGGACCGCGGTTCTGGTCAGCGGCGGCAATATCGACGTCACCCTGCTCTCGCGCATCATCGAACGTGGTCTGGTCAAGGATGGCCGTCTGATCCGCCTGCGCATCCATCTGCTGGACAAGCCAGGCGCCCTCGCCGAGCTCACCGAGTTGATCGCCACCCACCGCATCAACATCGTGGATACCCTTTACAACCGGGCCTACTACGATGTGAACCTCGGCGACACCGCCATCGATATCACGATGGAAGCCCGCGGTCCGGAGCATGTGGCGGAATTACTGGCAGCTTTGACTGAGCGTGGCTTCCGGCATCAGCGCGTCCAGTAACGCGCTGATTAGCATGGGTTTGATGAAATGCCGGAGGTAACATTGGCCGACACCATTGTGACTATTGCTCGTCCTAATCGTCGGCCATAAACTTATCTTTAACATTTCGAACATTCGTTGATACTGTGGGGCTCCAGAAGGAGTCCCAGCGTATGCGCGTTTTGAAAACGTGCGTACTTTTTATTTGCCGCGCTATTTGCGGTACCAGGCATCTTTATTTGTGGAGAAATGCACGATGGCTCCAAACCTGCAATATGCAACCGAAGAAGAGCTCAGCACTGGGCCTACGCCCCAGCGGCTTGCAGTTGAGTGCGGCGTCGTCGCCGCGCTGTGTTTTCTTGCCCTGAAGTTTGGCGGCTTTCACAAGGGAGGCAATCCCCTTGGCGAAGTCGTGGAGATCAACTTAGTCTCAGCCCTTATCATCTCTACCGTAGTCACTCTGCTCTTTCTGGCGGCGCGTGTGTGGCGCATGCAGGGCAAACGGGAGGGTTCGTCAGACGAATAGATCGAACGTCACTTCAACAGAAAAGGCCTCCCTGGCGGGAGGCCCTTCTGTTTCGTTATCGATGCGCTTTCTTGTTACTCCTTGTCGGCCTCAACATCGATGGTGATCTTCACCAGGTCGCTGACGACAGCATCCGGGAACTTACCGCCGAAGTTGAAGTCAGAGCGCTTGATGCTGCCGGTCGCCGAGAAGCCGGTCACCAGCTTGCCCTGCTGATTCTTCTGCGGGGGCGTCGGTCCATCCACCGTCAACGTCACCTGCTTGGTGACGCCGTTCAGCGTCAGGTCGCCGGTTACCAGGAAGCTGTCGCCGGAGCGCTTCACTTCCGTCGATTTGAAGGTCAGTGTCGGATACTTCTCCACGTCAAAGAAGTCAGCTGACTTCAGGTGATCGTTGCGCTTCTGAACGCGGGTATCCAGCCCCTTGGTCTCAACCACTGCGGTCACGGTCGACTTGGTGGGATCTTTCTCATCCCAGTTCACGGTACCGTTCACAGCGCCGAGCGAGCCGCGCACGTTGGACACGGAGAGGTGCTTCACCTGGAAGCCGGCCTCCGAGTGGTTCGGGTCGATCTTCCATGTCGAGGTCTGAGCAAATGCCTGCGATCCAACCAGAAGCAGGCCTCCAAGAAGGGATGCAACGAACGTACGATTCACTTTCATGTATGTCTCCAAAATCCTGGTTGGGGAGCGCCCCAGGCGCCCGGGTTGATGTTGATGGTGGCAGGAAGCGCGCGGGCTATGACTGGCCCGCGCGACCATATCCGGCTCAGGCTACGAGTTCAAAAACCAACACCTCGCTGTTGCCTGTGCTTCCCGACTGCAAATGAATCTTTGATTCTTGCCGCAGAGCAGCGGCATCGCCTGCTTGAAGGGACGTTCCGTTCACCTGAACGTCACCCTTAACCACATGCACCCATGCTGAACGTCCTTCCGTGAGCTCATAGTCCAGCTCCTTACCCGGTTCAAGCTCTGCCACAGCCACAGCGGCGTCCTGGTTGATGGTCGCCGCGCCAGCTACGGGCGTCGAGGAGGCAAGCACGCGGAAGCGGTTCTTCTTCTCCGCCGGATCGAAGGCCAGTTGCTCATAGCTGGGCTTCTCACCACGCGTACGCGGCTCGATCCAGACCTGGAACAGATGTACCGGCTCTGCATTCGATCCATTGAACTCGCTGTGTACGACACCCGACCCTGCGGACATACGCTGGATCTCATTCGGCCCTAGCTCTTCCGTATGGCCCATGCTGTCCTTGTGCGCCAGCTTGCCGGAGATGACATAGGTCAGAATCTCCATATCGCGGTGCGGGTGTGAGCCGAAGCCACGGCCGGGAGCGACCACATCCTCATTGATCACCCGCAGCGGACCGAAGCCCATGTGACGAGCGTCATAGTAGTTGGCGAACGAAAACGTGTGATACGTATCCAGCCAGCCATGGTTGGCGTGGCCACGCTCTTTACTCTTGCGTACGGTAATCATGCCTTTTCCCCTTCCTGCCGCTGGGACTTTGCCTTGTTATTGGCGACGGCGGCGGTCTGGCCCAGCTTTTTCAGGCCGTCATGCAGCGCCTGGCGGTCAGCGGCCGAAAGCGGCCGCATCATCTCCTCCAGGTCGCGGCTGTGCGCCGAGAAAGTGCAGCGGATGAGCTTCTCTCCTTCGTCCGTCAGCTCGACGACCCGAACCCGGCGATCCGTCGCGTGAAACCCGCGGCGAACCAGATTGCGGCGCTCCAGCCGGTCAATTGCGGCCGTTGTCGAGGCGTTCGCAAGCCTTGCCTTTTCAGCGATCTGCGTCATCGAGAGAGGACCTTTGTGCAGCAGCATCTCCAGCACGATGAAGTCACTCAGCCCCAGGCCCGTGCCGACAATAGAATCTTCGGCAAAGGTCCGGACGGCGTCGTAGGCCTTCATCATCACCAGCCAGAGGCGGGTTGCCGAAAGTGCTTTCTGCTCACTCATGCCTGTCTGCTCCTTTCTACTACATCAGATGTTTCGATATCGAAATAGATTCAGCGGAAACTGACGTCGAGATATGCGCTCTATCTGTCTTTTTGGATAGAAGACTACGCCGTCAGTCCGGAGGCGGTCTGGACACAGTTTTTTCCAGAGCGCTTAGCCCGGTAAAGCCCCTGATCCGCGCGTGAGATAAGAGCCTCCAGCGACTCATCTTCTCCCGTGGAGGTCGCCAGGCCGATGCTGGTCGTCGTGTGAAAGACGATCCCAGCGTATTCGATCGGGGCCGCCTCTACCATCTGGCGAAGCCGCTCTGCCATTTGGAGCGCCTGGCTTTCCTCGGTCTCCGGCAGCAGGAGAATGAACTCCTCTCCCCCGTAACGGCTGAGGATATCCGAGGTGCGAATGGAAGACGCAAACATGGTGGCGATGGCTCGCAATGTAGCATCGCCGGCGCTGTGACCCATGGTGTCGTTGGTCTGCTTGAAATTATCAAGATCGGCCAACAGCAGACTGTAGCCGCGGCCCGACCGGTGGGAACGCGAAACCTCCAAAGAAGCACGCTCAAAGAAGCCGCGGCGGTTCAGTGTTCCGGTCAGCTCATCATGTAGTGCAATCCGCGCCAGTCGCTCATTGACGCGGATCAGTTCCTGGCGGCTCGACTCCAGCTCACTGGTTCGCGTCGCGATCACGGCCTCCAATTCCCGCTGGCGGCGAGCCATATAAGCAAGCCGGATGCGGACCAGCAACAACACGACACCAATCGTCAGCAGGATCAGCAGGATCTGGAACCACAGCGTCTCTGTCACACCATTGCGGATGTGAATGGGAAAGCTGATCTCCTGCGAGGGCCCCGCGCCATTGCGGCTGACGGCACGGATGTGGAAGACATACTGGCCGCCTGGGAGGTTAGTGTACGTGGCGGAACGGCGGCTGATGCTTGGCACGCTCCAGCTATCGTCGAAGCCTTCCAGTTGATAAGAGTAAAGCGTGTCGTCGGGGGAGGTGTAATCCAGCAGGGCAAAGTTCACCTCAAAACCGCGATGGGACGGAAAGCTCAGCTGCCCTGCACTTGCCTGGCGTGCCAGTAGCACCGGCGACTGCGCCACCCCCTGCACCGTCACCTCGGTTGCTACCAGCGGTGCCGCAAAGGTCCACGGGTGGAGCTTCTGCGGCCGGACGATGACCACCGAGGAGTTCCCCGGAAAGAGAATGGTTCCATCATCCAGCATGGCGGAGCTGAACAGGTTCTGCGCCGTCGCCTGCAAGCCATCCGGCGTCCCGTACCGCCGTACGGCAAAGCTCTTTGGATCCACGGCGGCAAGCCCACGCGGCGTATTGATCCACATCGTTCCATCGAGACCGCGCCGGATGACGAGGATGATGTCGTCCGGCAGGTTGCTGTGGTCGTGGTCGATGGCGCGGAAGCGCGCCTTCCCATCTGGTTTGAACTCATCCATCACCTGAACGCCGGCGCCGATGGAACCGATCCAGAGACGGCCCTGAGGGTCTTCCGCAATCGGCTGGATATTATCGGTCGCGATCGAAGCCGGATCGTTTTTGTCATGACGTACATGACGAAAGCTCTCGGTCGCGGGATCGAAGAGATCCAGGCCCAGCCGGGTTGTCACCCACAACCGCCCATGAGAGTCCTTCAACATATCGCGGACATAATCGTCCGAGATGCTGGCGGCATTGCTCTGATCGTGGGCGAAGACCTTCAGTTGTCTGGTCCGGCGGTTGTAGCGCGCCAGACCGTTATAGCTTCCCGCCCACACGTCATCGCCATCGACCAGCAACGCATTCACGATCTGCTTGCGAAGGAAGACATCGTCGACGGGACGATAGGTCCGCGTCGCCACATCGATCAGGTACAGGCCAATGCCTCCGGCGACTACTGTCTTCTCATCCACTGCCTTGATCGCCAGCACCTCGCGGTGAGAGATCTGGTCCCCGCTCACTCCCGGCGCAGGCTGAATACGATGGATGCTTCCATCCCGGTCAATCTCTGCAAATCCGCCCTGGTCGAAGCCAACCCAAACACGTCCATACCCGGCGCCGACACTGCGCACCTCCGAACCAAACAGACGGTCCGGCCTCAACGGCGAGCTGCGGATGTTGAAGATACCTCGCCCATTCACGGTGATGGAAGATAGACCGCTGTCGGTCCCCAGCCACACCACCCCGGAGCGGTCACGAATCATGCCGCGAATGAAGTCATTGCTCAGAGGCGCCGATGCGGTCGGGTCCTTAGCCCAATGCAACGTTTGCCCTGTGGCTGTATCAAGCGAGAACAGACCGCCACCATAGGTCGCAAACCACAACAGGCCTGGCTGCATCTCCAGAAAGGCACGCACCGTGTGAGGACCGACCGACGATCCCTCTCCGGCAAGCCCGGGATATCCATGCAGCGTCCCTGATTTTCGATCGACCGTCCCGATCCCCGTGGTGTCTGTTCCTACCCAGATTCCGCCGACATGGTCCTGGAAGATTGACCAGACAGAGGGCCTCTGTCCCAGCTTGTCGTCGCCGGCGAAGAACTGAAATTCCCCAACCCCTTTCCCCAGCATGTAGAGTCCGGTACCGGACCCCACCCAGAGATTGCGATCCTTATCCTGCAGCAGCGCGAAGATACCGCCGGATGGCATTCTCCCGGTGACTGGCTTGCCCGTAAGTCCACCGTAGAGATCGAATTGGCCCGTATTGTCGTGATAATGGGCGAATCCGTTCTGTGTACCAATCCAGACGCCGCCCTCTCCATCATCAGCCATACAGAAGACACGCGCCTTCCGCAGCACGGAAGGGGTCTTCGCCGGAATGACAAAGCTATCCGTCGCCGGCTGATAGATGCTTAGACCCGCGCTTCCCGTACCGACGTACAGGCCGCCATCAGGCCGCGGCAGCAGCACCCGCACATTGTTATCCGGCAGAGATCCCGGATCATGGGCGTCGTGCGTGTAGTTATAGATCTGATAACCGTCGAACCGGGAGAGCCCGCCAAAGCTGGCGATCCAGACATAGCCCGTGGTGTCCTGCGCGAAGCCATAGACAGAGTCATGAGGCAGACCCTGCTTCATGGTCATCACATTAAAGTTCATCTCGGAGATAGCCTGAAGCTTATCCCCATCCAATCCGGCAGCCGGACCAGTCTGTGCGTCGGCTCTCGCTCCACAATAAAAAATCCCGGCCAGCGCAAGAAACCATAGCGCCGGACGGAGAACCCACCACTCCGCTTTCACTAACGACCGCCGCGTCACGACTCCTCGTCCAAAGGGAAAAATATCATGCCCCGAGGTATCTGCCCCAGGCTTTTTGTCACGGCGGACTATGCTGATGCATATGGAACTCTCTGCCATGGAAGCGCGCGTGCTCGGTGCGTTGATCGAGAAAGAGATCAACACCCCGGAGTACTATCCCCTGTCTCTGAATGCATTGATCGCCGCGTGTAACCAGAAGTCGTCGCGCGAACCGGTCATGGAGCTCAGTGAAGAAGAGGTGCGTTCCTCACTTCGCCATCTGGAAGACATCGGTTACACCTCCACGGTGCACGACAGCCGCGTGCTTAAGTTTGAACACCGCGTACGCACAGTGCTGAACCTGCGACGCGACGAGACCGCTGTTTTGTGTCTACTGCTGCTGCGCGGACCCCAGACTCCGGGAGAACTGCGTACACGCGCCGATCGCATGTACACCTTCGATGATCTGGCGGCCGTGCAAAGCACGCTGACCCGCATGGTAGAACGAGAGACACCTCTCGCTGTCCTGCTGCCCCGCCAACCGGGAGCCAGGGAAGCCCGGTACGCACATCTGTTGTGTGGGATGCCGGAGACCAGTGAAGTGGCTGCTCCTGTCAAAGCATCTTCACCCAGCCGCCTGGAAGAGCTGGAAGCCCGTATCGCCGCCCTCGAAGCCCGCGTCGCCGAACTGGAGACAAAACAGAACTGACTTTTATTTGTCATCCCGTAGGGATCTGCTTTTCAAACGTGGCGATGGGGCACGGCATCCACCCCTCCCCATACCGTACGTCTTCAACTTTCAACTTTTAACCTTCAACTTTTAACTCTCCCAACTCCGCTTCTCAGAATCTCCGCAAATCCCTTAACAATCGCTCGATGTTCGCCTTCGCGATACGCCAGTTCGAGATCGCTGCGCGCCTTGACTCCCCGCAGGCGCACACATACCACATCGTTCAGCACAATCTTCTCGACGCACGCGGGCGCGACTGTAACCCCAAGCCCTGCACCCACCAGACGCAGCAGTGTCAGCCACTGCGGCGCCTCCTGCACAATCTGTGGCCGGAAGCCGTGCTCCTCGAAGATGGACATCGGCTTTTCAAACGCCCGCGTTCCCGCTGACGGAGCGTGAAAGACAAACGGCTCATCGCGCAGCGCAGCGGCCGAGATGCTATTGCTGGCGGCGAGTGGATGCCGCTTTGGAAGCACCGCAACATAGGGCTCGCTGAGCAACGGCTCCACATGCAGGCCGTTGGCAGGGCCGCCATCGCGCAGAATACCCACGTCGATCTCTCCGCTCGTAAGAGACCGCATCACCGATGCCGTGTAGCTCTCGAAGAGCTGAAGCTGCACCTTGGGAAAGCGGCGGCGATATGTACCGAAGGTACGAGGCACGACGGTAAGCATGGCTGAGCTGATGAAACCCACGCGCAGTAAACCCTGCTCGCCGCGGCCGATACTGCGAGCCTCCTGCATGTCATCCTGCACATTGCTTAGCGTCCGGCGTGCGCGTTCCAGAAAAGCCTCGCCGGCGGCAGTCAGGCGAACTGCCCGTGATGTCCGTAGAAAGAGCTGGCAGCCAAGGATCTCCTCAAGCTTGCGAATCTGCTGTGAGAGCGGAGGCTGGGCGAGATGCAGGCGACGTGCGGCGCGTCCGAAGTGGAGTTCGTCCGCGACGGCAACGAAGTAACGCAGATGACGCAGCTCGATATCCATATCTTTAACATCCTAATGTGGATAAACAGGATATTGGACATATCGCACGTGGGGCGAAAGACTCAGACGTACTGGAGGTGACCCCATGCAGGGCGCTTTGCTGCTGGCCGATCTCCCCGTCGAAAGCGGGCGAGTAACCATCCGTACCTTCCAACCTGGAGACGAAGATGCCTTCCGCTCTCTGAACGAGAACTGGATCAGCAAACACTTCACGATGGAAGAACACGACTACGAGACGCTGGACGATCCACACACGCACATCCTGAAACCAGGCGGACAGATTCTATGCGTGGAAGAGGATGGAGCTGTCTTTGGGTGCGTAGCTCTTGTACCCATGCAGGAAGCGCGTAGCTTCGAGCTGGCGAAGATGGCCATCGATGACTCCTGGCAGGGACGCGGCATGGGCCGCAGACTGCTGACCGCGACCGTGGGTTATGCGCGCGATGTACTGAAGGCGAAGAAGCTCTTTCTCGAGAGCAACGCGAAGCTGGAGAACGCGGTGCATCTCTACGAGACTGTCGGCTTCCGTCATCTTCCACCCGAGCGAGTGAAGACATCACCCTATGCACGCGCAGACGTGCACATGGAGCTGGTCTTCTAAATCAAATTTTGCAGGAGTTACACCAAGGTGACCGGCATCCCGGTGAACTTGTTCGCCGGGGTTAAGGGCAGAGGAGAATGACTGCTCCTTTACCCGAACCTTCCTGAGGGGGCTTCAGCCAAAAGCTGAAGCCCAATTTTTTCCTTCGCGCCGCGTATGGCGACCGAACAGTGTAAGCGCTGAAGGCCCGCTCTATAATTCCGCTCTGAACGCGAAGGATACACCTGGTGTCTGAATCTAATGTTCATGACATGGATCATGAAGAGCTTTGCCATCCGAAGCGTTGAAGAAGCAGGTCCTTCACTCCGTTCAGGATGACAACATTTATGACAAGAACCAATCTCTTTGGATTAACCGTGGCCTGAAGCCACGGCTCCCACCTTACTCATCCAGCTTGAAGGTCTTGATCTTCACGAGCTTGGCAACCGTAAGGTCTTTCAATCCCCTTGCTTTCATCTTCTCGATGAACGGCTTATCGATATGGAAGACACACATCTCAATCAACTCCCTGTCGTTGGGATTAAGCCCCATCGATTTGATCTCGCGAATGCGCTCCGGCGTGACGCCGACGGCCTTCATCTCCGTCAACTTGTTCGCGCGTAACTCCGGATAGCCTTCAGCGGCGATGGCACGAATGTACTCAGGGTCGACGTGCAGAGCCCGCAGCCCCATCAGGTGGTTCGCAGTAAGGTTGGTGACGCCGGTGGCCTGTATCTGTTTAATCCACGCTATGGAAACGTCCAGCATCGCAAAACCTTCCAGGCGCTTGTCGGGAATCTCTCCCTCCAGACCAAGGGAACGCACCTGACGCGCGTAGTCCACGTTAGGGGTAAACGTATAGCGGCCCGCGAGCATGCCGTCATGCACGACACCATTGCACCGCATCTCTCCTGCATCTGCATGCAGACGAGCATCTACCTGTGTGCCTTCCTGGGTCAGGAGATCACGTGTGATGCCCCAGCGCTCCCAGCCCATGCTGGAGTTCGAGGTGCCGCAACTGCCGTCGCCCTCACAGTCTGTTCGGTTGATCAAAAGCGAGACCTGTTCAGGATGCTTCTCCGAAGCTGAAAGCATGCACACACCGGTCCGTGTTTGGGCGTGCGCCGCCGCCAGCCCCAGGATGAGGAGCGTGAGTGTAAGCGTCTTCATGTTGTCTCCTTAGAGTTTTCCCTGTTACTGGGCATCCCAGAAAGGGCGTGCTGCGGCGTTTTCATTGAGGAAAACGTCCATAGATATGGAAGCTCTTGACTACGCCCTCAAGGAAAATCTCCTTTAGTCTTCGAGCAGACCGCTGATCTTCAGCTTCACCAGCTTGTCCAGCGAGGTGTTGTTGAAGCCGTGCGACTTGGCCTTGGCGATAAAGGCCTCATCGATATGGAAGTTGGCAGCCTCCCGGATCGTCTTCATATCCGCATTGGGGAAGGTCTGCTTCACCCAGCGCGTGTACTCCGGCGTCACACCCTGAGCCTTGAGTGAGACCAGTTGGTGGGCATCCAAGTCGGTGAAGCCGGCCGCCGCCATGCTCTTGGCGTACTCCGGAGTCACGCCAACGGACTTGATGGAAACCAGATCATGCAGGTTCTGAACCGGGATCCCCGAGCTCTTCAATCCTGCGGCGTACTCCGGCGTAATACCCATGGACTTCAATGCAACCAGATCATGCACGGTGGGCGAACCATAGCCCATACCAGCAATCTGCTTGGCATAGTCGCCGGTGATGCCGAGACTCTTCTCTGAGATGACGTCGTGCAGCGAAGCAGGTGCGATGCCGGAGTTCTTCAGCTCGGCGACATACTCCGGTGAAACCCCCATCGACTTCAGCGCCACGAGATCATGCAGGTTCGGGGTGCCGATTCCAAGTTGCGAGATGGACTTTGCATACTCCGGTGTCACACCCACAGACTTCATGCCGACCAGATCGTGCAGCGTTGGCTTGCCGTAACCCGACTCCGCGACTAGCTTGGCATACTCCGGCGTAACGCCAACCGACTTCAGGCTTACCAGATCATGCAGTGAAGGAGTGCCGTAGCCGGCTTCCGCCATCTTCTTGGCGTATTCCGGCGTCACGCCGACCGAACGCATCGAGATGATCTGGTCGAGGTCCTTATCCAGGTCCAGCGGATAGCCCGCGTCCTTCATCTGCTGCAGATAGGCGGCACCGCCCTTAGCGGCGTCCTGGTACATGGCTCTACGAGACGCAGAGATGACCGGAGCGACATTCGCGGCAACCACGACATTGACGGCCGGAGCCACTGCAACCTGAATCGAAGGGTTAACTTCCGGGGTAACGTTTGCCAACGGCTCGGGTTCCGGATTTGCCATCGGTGACGCGACCGAATCAGAATTCGGCTGGGCAAGCGGTGCTGGACGCTGTTGTTCAGCAGCGGCGGGGGCCAGAGCTGGCGCAGGCTGCGCCTGCGGCGCGGCGATATTCTCAGCCATCAGAGGCGCCGGAATCGGCACGATCTTCGCCTGTTGCTTCAGTCCCTGCGCCATCTTAGGAGCCAACATCAGTCCCACCACCACGGCTCCAGCCACTGCGGCCTGTACTCCACTCTTCATTCCTGACTCCATCTGTCGACCCTCTCCCAAAATCTGTTTCACCCTGCCGAGTAGCGGCGTGTGTCCGTTGTTGAGCGCTACGGCAAGCCGCAACCGCTCGGTACGTTGTTCTTCCAGGCGCAGCAGTGCCTGGGCATAGACCACCGGATCCGCACAGGTCTGCGCCGCTACGGCGTCGCAGCACACCTCGCGCAGATCACGCGCGCGGCGGCTGATCCACCACACCGCCGGATGGAAGAAGAGGAGGCTCTCAATGGCAGTCTGCAGCAGGTTTGCAGCGTAGTCCCACCGGCGGATGTGGGCCAACTCATGCGCCAGCACCGACTCAAGCTCCTCCGGCTCAAGCTGAGTCAAAATGCTTGCCGGCAGAATCACAGCGGTACGCCACACTCCCATTGCCAGCGGAGACAGCACCTCATCGGAGAAGCGCAGGGCGACGTTCCGGCCTGTGCGAAGCTGCCGGTTGATGCGCTGGAAGGTACGCTGTAGTTCAGCCGGAACCAGCCCGGTGGCACGCCGCCGCACCAGCTCCAACTGCCACCATCCACCGGCGGCGCGCAGGGCGAGCAACAGTACACCGCCGATCCAGATACCGTCGATCCACGGCAGAATGCGGTCGGCGTTCCAGGCGATCCATAGCTCGCTCTCCTGGACGACCGGCGCAGCAACTGGAATCTCCTTCACAATTGCTTCGTGAAACGCTCCAAGCTGCGATGCGGCCACGGTCTGCCCGTCGTGCGAGATGTGGACCACCAGCCTTGACTGGTCGACATAGGTTGCGATGGCGGCCAGCGGCATCAGCAGCGTAGCAACAAGTGCAATCAGATAACGCGTGTTTGCTCCGGCCTTATGCGTCAGGCGGTCGGCAATGCTGTAAAACATCGCAATCGCCGTTCCCTGCCAGCAGAAGTGCAGCAGGGTCCAGCCCAGCGCCACCATGGTTCCGTTGTCGAAAAATCTCATCGGTCGCCCCTTTCGCCGTTGCTCTGTGCTATTTCTTACGGCGCTTTAGAAGTTTGCGAATTTCGTCGAGCTCTTCTTCACTGGCCTGTTCCATCTCCAGTGCGTGCAGTGCGAGCTGTGCCGCGCTTCCGGCGAAGAAGCGCTGGCTCAGCTCCCGCATAAAACGGCGCTGCGCATCCTCACGCTTGATCGCTGCGCGGTAGACGTGAGCACGCTCGCTCTCGTCGCGCGTGACCAGACCCTTCTCGGTCATGATCTGCATCAGCTTCAGCACGCCAGTGTAGACCACAGGACGCTGCGCATTCACGTCCTCGAAGATCTCGCGAACTGTGGCCTGACCACGATTCCAGAGAATCGTCAGCAATTCAAGCTCGCCTTCGGTCGGTTTGGGTGTCTCCCTGTTCTTCATCATGGGAGGAACGTTATACGAACTCGTTCGTATGTGTCAACGAAAAACTTCGTACGAACATTCCAGCACAAGAAATGGTGCAAGTGCGAGGCTATGCCGGAGCGATGCATCGGGTGCCCCGGGTCCCTAAAGGGACCTGGGCATTGCGCTACGCGCGAACCGTTTTTTTGTTTGTTATTTCGGTCGCGACCGGATTGGGGTGGATCGACCCACAGGAGCGGACAAATTCAAGGTGACTCTGTCGGAAAGACAGGTCGCGCGTAGCGCGATGCCTATGTCCCCGAGGGACATGGGGCACCCAATGCGTGGCTCTCAGTCCACCTTTGTAATCAAGCACTTCAAATACCGCGTCTCCGGCAGCGTCAACACCTCCGGATGATCCGGAGCCGCAGCCCGCGTCTCCAGCAGCCGTACCCTGCGCTTCGCATCCGCAGAAGCCGCCGCGACCGTGGCAACAAAATCCTCCAAATGCACATGGTGCGAGCACGAACACGTCACCAGCACACCACCGGGCTTCAACATCCTCAGTGCACGCAGGTTCAGCTCCTTGTAACCACGCATCGCACCTTCGACCGCACGGCGCGTCTTCGCAAAGGCCGGCGGATCGAGCACGATGGTATCGAAACGTTCATTCGCAGCATCGTACTCACGCAGCAGCGCAAAGGCATCGCCCTCGATCCACTCGACGGGTTTCTTTACCTGCGACGCATTCAACTCCAGATTGCGGTCGGCAACCTCCAACGCTGCACGGCTTTGGTCTACCGCCGTCACTTCATCGCACACCCGCGCCAAATGCAGGGCAAAGCCTCCCTGATAGGTACAGACATCCAGTGCACGTCCGCGTGCGTAGCTCGCCGCCGCAGCATAATTCAGACGCTGATCGAGAAACGCTCCCGTCTTCTGCCCTGCATTGGCGTCGTAATGAAACTTCAATCCATTCAGATCAAAAATGGTCGCCAGCTTTGCCTCTCCGCGATTGAAGATTGCCTCAGCCGGAGCCGGCGCGAGCTGCTCCAGCTCACGTACACGTGGATCAGGCCGCTCGACAATCGTTCCAATACTCTCAATCTCACGCAGCACTTCCACCACCGCATCACGCACGTCGGCTTGCGCTGTTCCCTGTGTGAGCAGTTGCAGCACGGCGAGATCGTTGTAACGATCAAGCACAATGCCGGGAAGCTCATCCGCCTCACTGAAGATCAACCGGCACGCGGCCTGGTTCTCACGACGCGAGACCGATGTATGCACACGCTCACGCACCAACGTCAGGTACCCGGCGCGATCCAGTGCCGGATCGGTAGAGACCATGCGTAGCGCAATCTGCGACGCTGCACTGTAGATGGCCGAGCCGAGCGGAATGCCGCGATTATCGGCCACGGGGACCACCGCGCCGGGCACGATGCCCTCAGGAAGAGACTGCACATCGGAGCTGTAGACCCATACATGGCCGTCGCGAATGCGATCGGCGGCACGGCGGGAGATGGCGATAAACGACTGCTGCTTCACCCCTTAATCGTCGCACAGGAATAAAATCAACCGAAGCACCTATGGCGCAGGACAAAACGATCTACACCTCCCTCACCGGCTTTGGTCTGCTGAACAGCCCGGCATTGAACAAGGGAACCGCCTTTACCGAGGCCGAGCGCGACGAGTTCTTTCTTCATGGCCTTCTGCCGCCTCAAATCGGGACCCTCGACCAACAGGTAGAGCGCCGCATCAAGGCTTTTCGTGCTTTGAACAGCAATCTCGAGAAGTACGTCTTCATGCGCGACCTGCAGGACCATAGCGAGACCATCTTCTACGCCCTGGTCTCCCGCCACATCGAGGAGATGCTTCCCATCGTCTACACTCCGACCGTCGGCGAGGGTTGCCAGCGCTTCTCGGAGCACTATCACACCCCGCGCGGCGTCTATCTCAGCTATCCCAACAAGCACCGCATCGCGCAGATCCTCTCTCACCCTCGCTACGACCACATCCGCTGCATCGTCGTCTCCGATGGTGAACGCATCCTCGGCCTGGGGGACCAGGGAGCCGGCGGCATGGGCATTCCCATCGGAAAGCTGGCTCTCTACACAGCGCTCGCCGGTATTCATCCCATGTGGTGTCTGCCTGTCTTTCTCGACGTCGGCACCGACAACCAGGACCGCCTCGACAACCCGCTCTACATCGGCTGGAAGAACCGCCGCATTCGCGGGAAAGAGTACGACGAGTTTGTCGAAGAGTTCGTCCGCGCCGTGCGTCGCCGCTGGCCTCACGTTCTGCTGCAGTGGGAGGACTTTGCCGGGAACAACGCAAGCCGCTTGCTTGAACGCTACCGTACGAAGGTCTGCAGCTTCAATGACGATATCCAGGGCACCGCGGCCGTCTCCACCGCCACCATCCTCGCCAGCTCCTCGCTCACCGGCATTCCGCTACGCGATCAGCGTGTCGCCATCTTTGGCTTTGGCTCTGCCGGCACCGGCATCGCTCAACTGTTGGCAAAGGCCATGCAGGACCAGGGCCTCTCGCAAGCCGAGGCACGCAGCCGCTTCTTCCCTGTCGATATCGGCGGCCTCGTGCTGCAAGACACACCCAATCTGCGCGACGATCAGAAGGCCTTCGCACAATCACGCTCTGCTCTTGCTAACTGGCAACTCAACGATTCTGGCTTTATCAGTCTTGAGGATGTCGTCCGCAACGCAAAGCCAACGGTGTTGATCGGTGTCTCTGGTCAGTTTGGCGCCTTCAATGAGGCCATCGTGCGTGAGATGGCGCGGCACGTCGCACGACCCGCGATCTTCCCGCTCTCGAACCCGACCTCACGCGCTGAAGCCACGCCGCTCGACCTGCTGCACTGGACGGATGGACGCGCCATCATCGGTACCGGCAGTCCGTGGGGCACGGTGGAGTACAACGGAGCTCCTTATCGCGTCGCACAGACCAACAACTCCTACATCTTCCCCGGTCTCGCTCTCGGCATTATTATGTCGCGCGTCGAGCAGGTAAGCGACGGCATGATCATGGCCTCCGCAAAAGCCCTGGCTGCGGTGACGCCCTCCTGCAGCGATCAGAGTGCATGCCTGCTTCCGGAGATGAGCCGCATCCGCGAAGTCTCGACGACTATCGCGCGCGCTGTCGGTATGCAGGCTCAACAGGAAGGCCTCGCAGCCGTGAAAGGCGATATCTTCGAAAAGGCTCTGCGCGAGCATGTCTGGGAACCGGTTTATGTGCCTTACCGGAGGCGCAAATAACCGCGTGGGATGCCATCGTGGTCGGTGCCGGAGCCGCCGGCATGATGGCAGCAATCGAAGCCGGCAAACGGGGCCGACGTGTGCTTGTGCTCGACCACTCGCAGCGCATCGGACGCAAGATTCTGATCTCCGGCGGCGGACGCTGCAACTTTACCAACATCGGCGCGCGCGCGGAGAACTATCTCTCTGCGAATCCGCACTTCGCCAAGTCTGTTCTTGCGCGTTACACACCGCGTGACTTCATCGCTCTCGTGGAGAAGCACCGCATTGCCTATCACGAGAAGACGCTGGGTCAGCTCTTCTGCGATGGCTCCGCACAGCAGATCGTCACGTTGCTTGAGCGGGAAGCCGCAGAGGCGGGAGTCACCATACAGGCCGATACCACCGTGCAAGAGGTACAGCACAGTGATTCTTTTACGCTGCGCACCAACCGCGGAGAGTTCCACGCGCCATCGTTAGTCATCGCCAGCGGCGGGCTCTCCATTCCCAAGATCGGCGCAACCGGCTTCGGATATGACATCGCCCGTCAGTTCGGTCTGCGTGTACGCGACCTCCGCCCAGGCCTGGTGCCACTGGTCTTCAACCCAAACGATACGAAGCAATGGTGCGATCTCACTGGGCTCTCCACAGAGGTGATCGCCTATGCCGGCAAGCGCAGCTTCCGGGAGAAGCTGTTAATCACGCACCGTGGCATCAGCGGGCCGGCAGTGCTGCAGATCAGTTCGTACTGGCAACCTGGCAGCACATTGCGCTTCGACATGGCTCCAGCGAAGAAGGTATTCGAAGCGCTGCAGGCCTCCCCAAGTGGACGCGATACAACCGCATTGCGCCAGGCACTCTATGCAGCTCTTCCACAGCGCCTGGCTGACCGGTGGATAACGACGCATCCGCAGCAGAAGTGGAGCAACGCCGCACTGGAAGCAAGTGAACAGACATTGCATCAGTGGGAGATTACACCCGCCGGAACTGAAGGCTACGAGAAAGCAGAAGTCACCGCAGGGGGCGTCGATACCGATGACCTCGACGCAAAGACCATGCAGGCACGCAACGTGCCCGGCCTCTTCTTCATCGGCGAGGTCGTCGATGTTACAGGCTGGCTCGGCGGCTACAACTTCCAGTGGGCCTGGGCCTCGGGCGCTGCCGCGGGGCGTGCGTTGTAGGACGCAATCGTTCGGACCCATACCCTGGGTGCCCAGGTCCCTAAAGGGACCTGGGTATTCGAGCGGAGCTCGAACCGTTTTCATCTACTTGGGCTCAGAAGCAGATTTCTCCGCTGCGCTGCGAAATGACAAACAAAAAGACGGTTTAGGTATCACCGGCGACGTCAATCGCCCTCAGCGCGTTGCAACCTTCATAGAGCTATCAATCATCTCCCGCGCTTTCTCAAACGAGGCCCGCACGACGAGAAAGATAGATTCATCGTCAGGATCTTCCCGCAGATAGAGATCGATCCCCGCAAGACAGGCATCGCGCTCGTTCTTCGACAGCCGGATCAGTGTCTCCGCATCCAGTAGAGGGACATAGAGCGGATAGCTGCGATAGACGTCGTCATCGATCTTGCCTTTCAGCCACATCGAAATCTGCCGCCCATCTCGCTCTGCCCAGCCTTCCGAAGCAACAATCTCCAGCAGAGCTCCCGAGCCGGCCATCTGCTCTTCCACGTCCAAACGAGTCTCTTCGTCTTTGGCAAGAATCCGCCGCACCTCATGGGAGAGCGTTGGAAACTTCTGGCCCGGCAGACGGTGCGTGAAATCCCGCTTCGTCATCGAGCGTGGCGGCTCGCGGTCGGGCCACACACCCATAGCGAGGCTGGGTATCCACTTCGAACTATTGCGGCTCAATAGAGTTGCGCCTCCCGGCCGAGGCAACTGTGTCATCTGGATCAGGATCTCCCGCCGCATCAGCTTGTTCTGCTGCCGTTCCATCCACCGCTGACAGCCAGAGAGAACCTCGATCAGGTCTGCCCGTTCCTCTTCTGAAAGAGGAAACCTGCATTCGATGCGAAGAGCTGATAGCTCCTCCGCGCCGCGATCAACGATAGGAAGCTGTTCGATCTCCCACTGTGGTTTCATTGCGGCTGTTTCCTTTCCAGATCAAACACCGGATGAGGTTCGCCGTCCCGGCGCATCTTCTCCAGAATCTCAGTCAGCACCTCATCGAGGCTCTCTTTGCTGGCGAACAGAATCCCACGGTCATCCGGGCTTTCTGCAATAAAGACATCGAAGACCTCAAACCATTGGGCAAGGTCATCGGGCGTGGCCGCCAGGAAGTCGCTCGCCTTCCAGTACGGAATGATGAAGGTCAGGCCATCGAAGGAGGCTTCGTCTTCGAGACCTTTGCCGAATACCTGTTTGCTCTTCTCCCGAAAGGCGTCGCCCAGCAGGAAGGTCGCCTGCCACAACGTGTCGGTGTCGAAATGCTTGAAGGCGGGCATCTCCCGAACAGCCGGATAATCCGGAATCGGCGGAGGTGTAGTCGCGGGATCGGGAGGAAGATAGATCATGGTATATCCGCCATTCCCCAGGAATAGTTCGCGCTTCCATTGCTCATCCCGGTGCAGAAACCAGAACATGTAATCGGCGACGTGTTCATTGAAATCGAACTTCGCCTTGCCCTTGATAACCGCATCAAGGTCTTCTTCGGTAGGAATCGGTGGCAGCTTGCCATTCGGCTTTCGCCCAAGTCCCATCAACGGTATGAGCTTGATCTGGTGCCGATGCAGCGTCTCCTTCAGGTGGCCCTGGGGCGCCGTGAGCTTCATCTGCAGGAAGCTCTCCTGCCTCAGCTTGCCATCTTTTGCCAGGACTGCATGGAGCTCATCGAAAAAGCGGTGCAGCCACTGGAGCTCTCTGCCGTATACCGGCGTGTTGCTGACTGGAAGCCAGTAGAGAGAACAGACGGTAACTTCGTGCGACTTTCTGATGGGAAGCATTCCCTGCTCGGGAATGGGGTTGAGGCGGTTACGAGGCTCTTTCTTCGTCGTCTCTGGATTCATCGAAGATCACTGATTCCCCAAAACTGAACCTACTGTTGTTTAGCCTGCTTCTGTGCCTAGATGGTTTGCTCGATGAAGGCTTTCCCGGCCTCGTCCGCACTTACACCGCGGTTCGGCCGGGGCGCCTGCATGCCGGTTGGCTGCGCACTTCCTTTGACCTGCAAAAGGAATTGATTCGCCGCATTAGCCGCCTGGAAGTGGCCATTGCGTGATGTCCATCCGCTGCCCGTAGGAATACGATCCCCAGAGGTCAACGCGATATACAGCATGTGGCTTCGGCCATCGTCCTGTGCAACCTCAGCATGATCGACGGCTGTGAGTGGATAGACAGTCTTCGTCGTCCGGAAGAATGCGTGATCCTCGATGACCAGGTTATGGTCTGCCCTGGAGAACATCAGCGTGGAGGTCTGCGTCACCGTATAGATACACAGCACGAACGGAATGAACCCGGCAAGGAACAAGATCGAGACCGGTTTGAAGCCGGTCTGCTTGATCAAGATCGCAAAGATAATCGCCAGAGGAAATCCGATAACCGCCAGAGGGATTGCGACGAGATACTCCGGCGGAAAGTGCAGGATAAGATCGCCATTTCTCGCGTGCAGAATCTGGATTGCTGATGACCAGGAAAAACCCATGTACTCCTCAATCGAAGGGGGTGATTGGCGTGGGGGCCGGCAGCGCGTTCGGTTTGAATGGAGTGCCGAAGCGAAGCATCGCGATCAAAGCGCCCGTTACCATCAGCTTTGCCGAGGTCAAACGGATCGCGGTCTTGATGGCTGCAATCTTCACATCGATTGCCTTCGTGTCCATCCGGAAGACGGAGATGTCGCCCTTCCACATGCTGAGATCGAACTTGGCGCCGTTGATCGTAGTCGCTGTCGTGCAGACATCCAGCTTGGCAATGTCATACAGCGTGACCCGAAGGTCATAGCGATGGAAGCAGTCTTTGAACGACTGAAGCCACGACTCGGGATGCGTCTCGACCAGATCTCCCTGGTAGTTGCGCGTCGTTACTCCGGTAAAGTGCTCCGTTCGTGTGTTGCCGTTCAACTGCATGTGAGGACCGAAGTGGCTCACATTCGTGCTTTGGACCACCGTCGATGTAAGATTTCCGTTCAGCGTGTAGATGTGATCGACAGTGATGGTCTCATTCAGAGTGCCGGTGAGAACACTCGTCATATCTCCGGTCTGGTAATAGTTCAGATTGCCCCTGATCTCACGCAGGACATTTCCAGTAACCTCATCCCATTCCTGAAAAGCCGGAGAACCGCTGAAGGGGATTCTTGCTCCCATGGTCGGCAGCTTCGCATCGTTCGCTCCATAGGTTCTCGTGCCAACCTTGATCGATGTATCCATGACAGGCGCCATGATTAGTTGGTCTCCTTGGTGAAGAACTTGCTGCGAATGTGGACCTGGCCATTCGGTGCGCTCAGGCAGATATCTCCATCTTCGGAGTGCACCAGGATCGTGGACCGGCCGTGCTCATCGGTGTTCTCCAGCATGGCAATGCGCAGCTTATTCGGCGTAGCCATGACCAGAGATTCCTTGCCCTGCTTATCGATGAACTGGATGCGGTTTCCGCTCTTGGTCATCAGGCGCTTGATGTCGTTGTTCGGAATCTCACCACCGAAGAACGCATCGCGCGGTTGCTCATGTACACCGTTCCATAGAGCTCCAATGACGACCGGACGCTCAGGGTCGCCATCTTCAAACGCCACGGCAACTTCATCTCCGACTTCGGGCATGAACATGAACCCGCGGCCAGGGCCGGCGTGAGGACTGGTTGTTCGTGCCCAGTGCGTCGAGCCGTCTTCCTGCCAGAAGAACTGGACCTTGACTCTGCCCATCTTCTTCGGATCGTTGTGATCGACCACACGAGCCGGAACGATTCCGTTCCAGGTGCGGGCGGCCGGAGCATGCTGATTGCGATACTCCTTCCACGGCGTGCACACGAAGCTGTTGGTATAGCCCTGGGGAGTCCAGTTATGCTCCACACGCACCAGGCCGTAAGTGCCCTTTGCATCCAGACTGCCGCTGATCGTTACGGTGTTGCCGGCTAACAACGTCTGATTGCGCGACTGCCCGCGTCCGGTAATGGCGCTGCCGATCGAGCGCTCGCTCTCCGCCTGCAGTTGCTCGTTGTAATGATCCAGCGTGACGGCGCGAGCTCGCTGCGGCTCAAAACCCGGAGGCAGCTTCTGCGATGCTGACTGCACCGCACTGGTAAGCCGCTGAGCTCCGTCATAGAACTGCGGCGCCTTCGATACATTGTTGAAGGTGTTCGATTGCATGACATGGTGGTCATAGTGCGAGCCGCAAAAGCTTGCCGGCGAGAGTGTGCCCTGCAGGCTGAAGCCGGTCAGTCCGCCTTCTTCTCTCCAGTTGACTGAGCTGCCGCTCCGGAAGCTGTTGAAGATCTCGATGCCACTCTCGTTCGGGCGAAGCCATGCTCCATAGTCATCGACGATGCGGTTCAGGAATGAGAAGTCGGTCTCGCCATACTGCACATAGTTCAGCGGCGAACCCTCGCCCGCATTGACGCTTACCGCAACTCCATCGCGGCCGCCGATCGTGCCTGCAATCGATGAAAGCGTCTGCGCCGGAAAGTATTGCTTGCGCTCCGTCACATCGAGCTTGTAGCTGGTGCTTACGGCCATCAGGTAAGCCGTATAGCTTCCCCAGATCTCGTACACCAGGCGAACATCATAGAAAAAGCCCGAGAAGTGGACGTGTTTCGTGCCGTCCTCATCGGTGGTTGTGATTTTTACCGTCTTCCCGAGCAGATCTTCCACGGGTAGACGGTTGTCTTCGGTCTGACGGCAGGCAATGGTGCACCACCAGTGCTGGTTCAACTCCTGCACCACATCGACTGACGTGAGGATAGAGTCCTGCAGCAGGCCGTCACTAATCTCAACGGAGGGTAAAGCCATGGGGGAGATCCTCGGTTGTGTTCGTTAGCCAGTTAGATGCCGAGTTCGGGGGAACTCGTTCGATCTCGATCAGTCTATTTCACATCTCCAATCTCAATCCACGAAGTCCGCTACGATTTGCCGTTAAATAATGATGAAGTCCTGTCACAGGGCTCTCGAATTCATCGCAAAATAATTGCCTTGCTCGCAAGAGGGGGCTCGTGCTTGTTCTAGCCGAGCCTGGGTTGTGTGTGTAAACATGGACGCGCCGAAATGAACACCACATTAACCGCAGCTTCCACAGCCACTATTGCACCCGCGAAAAGCCACTACGTGGTCCTGGACGGCTTGCGCGGCGTCGCGTCTTTGATGGTCGTGATCTTCCATACCTTCGAGGCATATGCAGACGGGAATCCGATCAAGCAGATCATCAACCATGGCTATCTGGCAGTCGATTTTTTCTTCCTGCTCTCTGGCTTCGTCATCGCCTATGCCTACGACGACCGCTGGGGCCGCATGGGCCAGTGGGAATTCTATAAGCGGCGTCTGATCCGGCTGCAGCCCATGGTCGTTATGGGCAGCCTGATCGGTGCAGCACTCTTCTACTTTCAGGGCGGCAGCATGTTTCCTCTGGTGAACGCTACCCCGGTCTCGAAGATGCTGCTGGTTATGCTGCTGGGTTGCACGCTGCTCCCATTGCCGGTCTCCCTGGATATTCGCGGCTGGAGCGAGATGCATCCACTCGATGGCCCGGCATGGTCGCTCTTCTTCGAGTACGTCGCGAATATTATGTATGCGATCGGTCTTCGCAAGCTTTCGAATCGCGTGCTCGGAATACTGGTGTTGCTCGCGGCAATCTTTCTTGGACAGGTCGCGATCTTCGGGCCACGCGGCGATCTGATCGGCGGCTGGTCGCTGAATGCCGCACAGCTTCACATCGGCTTCGCTCGTCTATTGTTTCCGTTCCTTGCAGGCATGCTGTTGATGCGCGTGGGAAAGCGAATTCATACTCGGGCTCCCTTCGGCATTTGCACGCTGCTTCTAGTAGCAGGGCTTGCCTTACCGCGATTCGGTGGAGCACAACACCTCTGGGTCAACGGGATCTATGACCTTCTGTGTGTCCTCGTTCTGTTCCCCATCATCGTTGCGATTGGGGCTGGAGAAAAACGTGTCGACGGTCCATCGATCCGCATCGCCCGTTTCTTTGGAGACCTCTCTTATCCGCTTTACATCACGCACTATCCGCTGATCTACATCTACACCGCATGGGTAGTGCAGGAGAAAGTTCCGCCTGCTCGCGGAGCGGTCTGGGGAGTAGTCCTTCTGATTGCAGCCGTGTCGATCGCATATGCCAGTTTGAAACTCTATGACGAACCGGCCCGCCGCTGGCTCAGCCGTCGCTTCCTCGCAAAGGCTTCCTGAACCGGCATTGCTCTCACGCTTACGCCGTGACACCATCTGAATCATGAGACGCTTTCTCTGGCTTTCTGCTTGTTGTGCACTGGCATCAGCGCTGGCTCAATCGCCGGTCTTCAAGATCGTGCCTCTGCGCTCGGTAGAAGAACTCCGCAAGGAAGCACTTGCTGCCCAACCTCCTCATGAGGAAGGCGCCTTCCTGCAGCCGGATCTCGCCGAGCTGGTGCGACTCGACTCCACCATCAAGCTCGACATTCGCTATGCCACCGCAAACAATTTCCTGGGCACACCTGTTTACACGCAGACGCGAGCATTCCTGCAACGTCCTGCAGCAGAGGCTCTAGTGCGGGCAAGCCAGGAGCTGCGGCCGCTCGGTTACGGCCTCATCATCCACGACGGCTACCGCCCCTGGTACATCACCCGCATCTTCTGGGACGCCACGCCGGATAACTTGAAGATCTTTGTCGCCGATCCCAAAGCCGGCTCAAAGCATAACCGAGGCTGTGCCGTCGATCTCTCGCTCTACGATCTGAAAACCGGGAACGAGGTCGCCATGCCCAGCGGTTATGACGAGATGACCGAACGTGCCTATGCCAACTACACCGGAGGCACCGAGGAGGAACGCAGCCGGCGAAGCATTTTGCGTCATGCGATGGAGAAGCAGGGCTTCCAGGTCAATCCAACGGAATGGTGGCACTTCGACTACAAAGACTGGAAGCAATATCCAATTCTGAATCGTCCCTTCGAAGCACTCGGGAACTAGAGGGCAAAGAAAATGCGACGGCCTTCGCCGTCGCATCTCCTATTTCAACCTGCTGCAGTCTTGGAGCATTTTCCCTGTAGGTGCAATATAGAGCTTCTGCATCCATGGGCGTTTTCCGCGATGAAAACGCCGCTGCACCCTTTTCGGGATACCCAGCATCAGGGAAAATGCTCTAGCAGTGATAGATCTTCGGGGAACGGATGCCGCGCGTTGCATTGCGTGTATCGACCACCAGCCTGGACTCGGCAACGATCTTCTCAAAGTCGTAGGCGGAGTGGTCCGTCACGATCACCACGCAATCGTACTGGTCCAGATTCTCCAAAGGAGCACTCTCGGTGTGCAGCCAGTACTTGCGCCCTGACCCCACGCGCGGAAAGTAGGGATCGTTGTAACGTACCTCGGCGCCCTTCTTCTCCAGCATCTCGTAGATAGGGAGCGACGGTGACTCGCGCAGGTCGTCGATGTCCTTCTTGTACGCCAAGCCGAGCATCAGCACCTTTGCGCCCTTGATGGACTTGCCCTGATCGTTCAGCGCATTCACCACGCTGCGAATCACATGCTCCGGCATGCTGCGGTTCACTTCGCCGGCAAGCTCGATAAAGCGTGTGGAGAAGTGATACTCCTTCGCCTTCCATGAGAGGTAGAACGGATCGACAGGGATGCAATGGCCGCCAATACCTGGCCCAGGATAGAAGGCCTGGAAGCCGAAGGGCTTCGTTGCCGCCGCATCAATCACCTCCCAGATGTCGATGCCCATGCGCATGCAAAGCTGCTTGAGCTCGTTCACCATGGCGATGTTCACGCAACGGTAGATGTTTTCGAGCAGCTTGGTCATCTCGGCCGTGGCGGGTGTAGAAACGCGCACCGTACGGCGGAAGATGCTGGCGTAGAGGACTTCTGCAGCCTCAGAGGCACGGCGGTCGATACCGCCGAGCACCTTGGGGATATCGTGCCGCTCCACATCGGTATTGCCCGGATCTTCGCGCTCCGGCGAGAAGGCAACCATCACGCCGTCCAGCTCTTGCGGCGTCTCCGCCTCTTGCGAGGGCCGGTCGCGCAGTACCTGGACATCGGTTTCTTCGCCGATACGGTCGATGGTGGAAGCAATGATCTCTTCTGTCGTTCCCGGATAAGTCGTGCTCTCCAGCACCACGAGCTGACCAGCATGAAGATGCGGCGCCAGCGCTTCAATGGTGTTGACGACGTAGCTCATATCCGGAGCGCTGTGGTCGTCAATCGGCGTTGGAACACAGATCAGAATTGCGTCGAGGTAACGTGCCTCAGAGAAATCCGCCGTCGCGACAAAGCCGTTCTTCTGCGCTGCCTGAATGCTCTCAGCTTCAATGCGGTGAATGTACGATTTGCCCGTGTTGAGAAAATCGACCTTCAGCGGATCGACATCAAACCCGGTAACCGCAAAACGTTCGTCACTGAACAGCAGCGCCAGCGGCAGACCGACATAACCAAGACCTACAATTCCAACCTTTGCTTCGCGGCTGGCAATACGATCTTTCCAGGCATCAAGTGTCGCAGCTTCGGGTGCGACCGCCTTACGAATGATATGAAGTGGGGTCACTTACCAGAATCTCCCTTTAACCTCTTACGAGTGCCTCTGTTTTTTCCGAATACGCACTGCTCAAATACCAGGCGATCGTGCGTCGCAGGCCTTCTTCAAACCCGACAATGGGGCTATAACCAAATGCATTGTTCGCGGCGGTAATATCTGCCAGCGAATCCCGGACGTCACCGGTGCGCTCCGGCCCATACTGAGGGGACTCAGCATAGTTCAATAGATGCGCGATCACGGCATAAGTCTCATTGAGGGTGTGCCGTTCTCCACATGCCACGTTGAAAACCCGGCCCGCTACCTTCTCCGCCGGCGTTGACATGGCCAGCAGATTGGCATGGACGGCGTTATCAATGTAGGTAAAGTCACGGCCCTGCTCGCCATCACCAAAGATCACCGGCCGCTCGCCCTGCATCATCTGCAGCGTAAACTTCGCCATCACACCGGAGTACGGCGAGTCCGGCACCTGACGCGGACCGAAGATATTGAAGTAACGCAGGCACACCGTCTCCAGGCCATAGACCTGCCAGTAGCTCTGCATGTAGAGCTCGCCTGCCAATTTTTGCACTGGATACGGTGCAATTGGCTGCGGCTTCATGCTCTCAACCCGAGGGAACCCGGGCTGATTGCCATAGGCGGATGACGACGCGGCATAGACCACGCGCTTCACGTTGTTCGCACGCGCGCCTTCTAACACGTTGAAGGTGCCGTTGATATTGGTTTCGTGACTTGGCCGCGGCTTCTTGACTGATCGCGGTACCGAGGGTAACGCCCCCTCGTGGAAGATGTAGTCCACGCCCTCGCACGCCTTCATCACGGCATCGGCGTCACAAAGGTCGGCTTCGACGAAGTCGATCCCATCCATCACTGCCGCGAGATTCTCACGCCGTCCCGTAGCAAAATTGTCGAGCGCCCGGACCTGCTCTCCGCGGGCAACTAACGCTTCCGTCAGATGCGATCCGATAAAGCCGGCTGCTCCTGTAATCAAATACTTCGCCATAGTGACCGATAAACCCTTAGACGTAATTATTGCTTCTTCGACTCGGTAATGAGTAGCATCCGGTCCGAATTTTCTACCCTATCTGTCGGATATATCGTTTCGAGTCGAACTTCCGCCCGGTAGATTCGCGCGACATATACCGGATCTTGCCAAAGATAGGCCGCTCATTCCATGGCCGGTCGAACTTTCCCAGCATCGCCCAGGCGATACCGGCATATCCGTTCGGATCGCGTCCGTCGATGAAGTACTTGTCGTTGAGATGGATACCTCTCCGTACCGCTACCTTCACGTTTGGCGACCATTCCAGGATCTTTTTCGCCCAGTACATGCGCATGACATTGTGCATCCAGCCAAAGTCAAGCATCTGGCGTTGTGCTGCATTCCACAGGTCGTCGTGGGTCCGGGCGGCCTCCAGTTGCGCCAGGGAATACAGGTGCGGCCGTTCGTCCCTGGCATGCTCCACAATCGTTTGCTTAGCCCAGTTTTCCGCTGCGGCGTCCGAGTCGTAAACGTCATGCTGAAACCAGCAGTAATTGATCGCCAGCTCCCGCCACACCAGAAGCTCATTAAAGTAGCTGTCGCGGGCGGAGTTCAGCCTGGGCTCTTTCTTCACCGCATCCTGCACGGCAAGCGCGATTGTCAGCGGCCCGATGTGGCCAAAGTGCAGGTATGGCGAAAGCCGTGAGCTGCCATCCAGCTCCGGATGATTGCGGTCTTGCTCATACCCTGCAAGCATCTTCTGCACGAAGTGCCGCAGCCGTTTCATCGCCGCGTGTGTTCCTCCTGTCCACTCCTCGACGGGAAGGACGCTGCGGTCCAGGTCTTTCCATCCCCGCGTGATGTCGAGACTCAGATTCTCCGCTTGCAGTCCGCGTGGATGCCTCCAGGCGTGCTGCGCAGTGGGATTTCGGCATGGCTTCAGGAAGTGCGGCCATAACTTTTGTACGCGCGGCCTCAGGGTGTAGGCCCCATATTGAGCTTTTTCCAGCAATCGCGAAGGCACAACCACATCGGCATCCACCGTCCAGAACGGGATATCGATTTGCCGTGCAATATGCCTGCGCCAGCTCTCTGGTGCACGCATCGGGTTCTCATCGCCGATGACGATGGCAGCCTTTACCTGAGCGAAGAACTTCAGGTGATCGTCATGCGGGGACCTGCGAACAACAAAGCTGACATTGCGCTCCGCCAGGTCATGCTCAACATCGCGCAAACCCTGATTCAGGAAGAAGTAGTGGCGCAGATTCGCATGCGGAAAGTTCGAGATGGCGGCGAAGTACACTACGACCGGCAGGCCGAGTTCGTTGCCCAGATCGATTGCCGTGTCGAGTGCGTGATTATCGACGCCGCGTTGAGCGCGCTGCATCCAGTAGACGACGCATTTCACAGCCCTGTCCGGCGTTCCGCCACAACGCACGGTCACACGCGGGTCTTCAGCAATGGACCTGAGGGCACCGGGAAGATCCTGCAAATCAGCCATATCAATAAGAATGCGGCCCGAGGGCCGCATTCGTGTACTGCAATTTCAGTTGCTCTTTACCAGAGTCCCCAGGCCCGGCTCATGTAGTCGCTCAGAGTCATCGCAATCAGGACGAGGAAGGTGAAGACGCCGGCGCCGATGGTCAGCTTCAGCAGCTTCGACTGATACTTCATGTGCATGAACCATAGGATTACCACCGTCGCCTTGATGACGGCAATGAGAACGGCCACGATCGGATTCAGGGCGCCCATCTCCACATAAGCGGCCGCTACCGTGATCGCGGTGAGCGCCAGCAGCGTACCGTAGATGACCAGGTAGGTCGAGGGGCCGACGATGTGGTGATCGTGATGCTCAGGATTCGTGATGTTTGCGGGGTCGTGATGAAGATCCGACATTTACTTGGCTCCCAGATCGATGAGGTACAGCAGCGGGAAGAGGAAGATCCAGACGATATCGACGAAGTGCCAGTACAGTCCGAAGTTCTCGATCGGCGCAACGTAGCCTTCAGTGAACTCGCCGCGGTTGGCGCGCACCATGTACCAGAAGATCAGCACGATGCCGATGATCATGTGCAGGGCGTGCATGCCGGTCATGGCGAAGTAGAGCGAGTAGTAGACCTGCGTCTTCTGCGCCATGTCGACGCCAAGCTTGCCGAAATCGGCGATCGAAAACTTCAGGCCCGGGATGTGGCTGTCGTGCCACTTCTCGGCGTACTCAAAGTACTTCACCACAAGGAAGGCGATACCGAAGAAGTTGGTCAGACCCAGAAAGTTGACCAGCGCCTTACGCTTGCGCGTCTCCGCCGCCCATACCGCCATCGCCATGCAGAAGCCCGATGTGATCAGGATGGCCGTATTCAGCGCGCCCAGCTTGATGGAGAGCGTGTGGCTGGCAGCGACGAAGGCCGGGTTGTACCAGTTGCGGTACAACAGGTAGGCCATGAACAGACCGCCGAAGAACATGATTTCGGTCAGGAGGAAGAGCCACATGCCGAAGCTTGCCGCTTCGCGCTGCTGCTCCTCCGTCTCAAAATGATGCCGATGCTGCGGCAGGTGCACGTGTTCGTGCTCGTGCTCCTCGTGCAGCTCGCCGGGTTGCGTTACTACCATCGCGTTATCCAACGGTCGTCACCTCTTGTTTCTGCTTGTGCGCCAGCCACTCAAAATCGTATGCCTCGTAATCGACATACGGAATCTCCGTAAAGTTCTCGGTCAACGGCGGCGACTGTAACTGCCACTCGAGACCGGTAGCCTGCCAGGGATTAGGACCGGCAATCTCGCCATACTTCAGCGACCACGCCAGGTACAGGATCGGCAGCAGATAGCCGACGCCCAGAACCGTTGCGCCCGCTGTCGACAGAACATTCAGTACCTGATAGTCAGCCGGGTACGCATGGTAGCGGCGCGGCATGCCCAGGTAACCGAGGATGAACTGCGGGAAGAAGGTCAGGATGAAGCCGATAAAGGTCGTCACCGCAGCCAGTTTCGAGAGTGACTCGGGGTACATACGGCCCGTCATCTTCGGCCACCAGAAGTGGATACCCGCAAGGAAGGCCATCAGCATGCCGCCCACCATCACGAAGTGGAAGTGCGCCACGATGAAGTAGGTCTCGGTCAGGTGAATGTCCATACCCAGCGAACCGAGGAAGACGCCCGTCAGACCGCCGATGGTGAACAGACCGATGAAGCCGAAGGCGTACAACATCGGGGTCTCGAAGGTGATCGAGCCCTTATACAGAGTCGCCGACCAGTTGAAGATCTTGATGGCCGAAGGCACGGCAACCAGCATGGTCAGCAGTGAGAAGACCAGAGCCGAGTAGTTGGAGACACCCATGATGAACATGTGGTGCGCCCATACGAAGAAGCCGAAGACCGCGATGGCCACCGAAGAGAAGGCGACGGCCGTATAACCGAAGACGCGCTTGCGGCTGAAGTTCGCCATCACTTCGGAGATCACACCCATGCCCGGCAGAATCATGATGTACACCGCGGGGTGCGAGTAGAACCAGAACAGGTGTTGGAAGAGCAGCGGATCGCCGCCCTTGGCCGGGTCGAAGACTCCCAGGCCGATCGTACGCTCCAGAACCACCAGGACAATCGCGATCGCCAGAACCGGCGTGCCCAGCACCATCAGGATGGAGGCAGCATAGTTTGACCACACGAACAGCGGCATACGGAACCAGGTCATGCCCGGTGCGCGCATACGGTGAATCGTCACGATGAAGTTCAGACCCGTAAAGATCGAGCTGAAGCCGGCGACGAAGATCGCCAGACCAGTGGTAATCACGTGCGTGTTCAGATAGTGCGTCGACAGCGGCGTCGTGAAGGTCCAGCCCGTATCCACACCACCCAGAACCAGCGCGGTCAGCGTGAAGGTGCCACCGATCAGGTACAGGTACCAGCTCAGCAGGTTGATCTTCGGGAAGGCAAGATCCCTTGCTCCGATCATGATTGGGATCAGGAAGTTGCCGAGTGTTGCCGGAACCGAGGGCACCAGGAACAGGAAGATCATCACGATGCCGTGCATCGTGAACATCTTGTTGTAGGTGTCGGCAGCCAGCAGATCACCTGCGGGAGTCAACAACTCCAGACGCACCAAGCCGGCAAATGCTCCCCCCAGGAAGAAGAAGCCGGTGATCGAGATCAGGTACAGCATGGCGATGCGCTTATGGTCTCCGGTAAGGAGCCAGCTCAGCAGGCCGTGCTCAGCATTCAGGTAATTCCGCTTCGGCAGAGCTGCAGTGCTCTGATCCGGAAGGCTAACGATAGTGCTCATGGCTTCACCATCCCCGGCGTGGTCGGCGCCGCTTCTGTGGACGTTGCTGTGGTCAGCGTTTGCTGCACACGATAGTTGGTCTTAAGAGACTTGAGGTACTCCACCAGGTCGATCAGGCCTTCTTCGCTGATCTGGCCCTGGTAGGTCGGCATAATCGGCTTATAGCCGGCCGGAACGTGCGATGACGGATTCAGGATCGTGTCACGCAAAAATGCCTCGTTGGCAAGCTGCGTCGATCCGTCTTCCATCTGAACCTTCTTGCCGTACAGGCCGGCGAGGTTCGGTCCGCGGGCCCCGGCATCGCCGGTGTGGCACTGGTTGCAGCCCAGGCTCGCAAACAGACGTTCACCGTTCTGTGCCAGGCTCATGCCGCTGGTCGAGGCGTCAGTCCACTTCTGGTAATCGTCTGGCGACAGAGCCGTCACCGTGCCGATCATGCCCGAGTGCAGCGTACCGCAGTACTGGGTGCAGAACAGGTGATAGACGCCCGGCTCGGTGGCATTGAACCACACCGTCGAGTAACGGCCGGGAATCACCTCACGCTTCACCCGGAACTCGGGGATCGAGTAGGAGTGGAACACGTCCTGCGAGATCATGGTCAACTGCACCGGACGGCCCGTGGGCACGTGCAGCGTGTTGATCTCGTGCTGGCCGCCTGGATGCTCGGCCTTCCACATCCACTGCTTGCCGACGATGTAAATGTTCATCGAGTTGGCAGGTGGGTTGTAGATGCGGAAGTACAGCAGCGCGCCCCAGACGAAGGTCACGAGGAAGATGACCAGCGGAATGATGGTCCAGGTCGCTTCCAGCAGCGTGGAGCCTTCGATCTGCGTCGCCTCCGGGCTGCGCTCCTTACGGTAGCGGAGCGAGAAACCGAAGACCAGCGCGCCGACGATCAGCACGCCGACAAGCGTCATCGCCAGCAGGAAGAAGTAAAGCGCGTCGGCATAGGGAGCAATGGTCGACGCCTCCTTCGGAAACAACGCCGAAGAGGTGAGCCACTTGTTTAGAAATTGCCAAAGTACCGGACTGATTCCCATCGTTTCCCTTTATCCGTTCTGTCGCTTCGTCAAAGAATGATCACGTCCCAGCTTTGCATCCCGCCGGAACATCAAGAACATGAACCCACCCAGGCCGGCCACGGTAACCATGCCGCCCAGTTGCACCACACGCGACACGATCAGGCTGTGCTTGTTCTGCTGCGGGTCGTAGTGATAGCAGTACGTCAAAATGTTGGCGACCGGCGAACCGATCTTGTTGCCGGAAGCTTCGATCAGGCCGAGCAGCAGGTCCTTGGGCGAGTACTCCACGCCCATGTAGTACTGTGCCAGCCGTCCCTCAGGTGTCACTACTTCCAGCGCCGAGGCATGCGCGAACTGCGAAGTCTTCCCATCCGGGCTCTTCACCTCGACATAGCCATACCCGGTAGCCTGAGAGACCGCATCGATCGAGGTCTTCGGTCCAACCAGGAAATGCCAGCCGTTCGCTGTCTCCGGATGTCCATACCGCTTCACATACATCGCTTTCTTTTCGGCCGCGTCCTGAGGAGTCTCCCGCGGATCGATCGAAACCATCACGATGTTGAAGTCACTACCCGGCTTCAGCTTCACCATCTGGAGAGCGGAGGCCATGCCGTCCATCTCCTCGGAGCAAAGCATCGGGCAGCGGTAGTACACCAGAGCAAAGAGCCCAGGCTTCTTGCCGTCGAAGTAGTCGTTCAGCGTGACAGACTTTCCAGTCTCGTCCGTGAACGGAACATGCAACGGCAAAGGCGTATTCAGGTGCTGCTCCACGCCTACACGCTGCAGCACGGTCGGCAGTTGCCCGCCGCTGACTTCGCCAGTCTGTTTGTCACCATACCCGCTAACCTGCCCCATCGCGGAGGCGCACGCCAGCGCGCATCCCAACAGGGCGGCGAGGCGGGTCTTCCGAATTGGGTGCGTCGTCGTCATGGTTACTTCTTCTCTTCCTTACTTGCTTCTTTTGCGAACTCAAGCTTCTGCTCGCGCTCCGCAATGCGCTCCTGCTCAAAACCGCTACGGGCAAATCCGTTGGTCAGCGGAGCCGTCACCACCGGAGTATCCGCGCCCACCATCTTCGCCACGGTCGTTGCGGCCTTGGCATCGGCAGCCAGCGGAAGTCCGCGTTCGGCGGTCAGTTCAATCGCACGATCGATCGGAATGCGGACCGAGTTCGGCATGCCCTGCACCTGCGAGTAGTTCTCCAACAGCAGGTCTTCCCTGGCGTGCAGATCGCTTGAGCTCTGGTTGCCGTCATCGGGATCGAGACGCGGTCCAGGGAAAGTCTTCACGATCTGCGAGGCAGAGCGCTGCTCAAAGACCGGGTTCGAGGTCAGGCCATCGCTTGTCTTCGCCGGTGCGTACTGCTGGTGCCACTTGTCCAGCGGACCGTCATCCTTGGCAATCTGGCTGTTCACCAGGCGGCCGATGAAGAAACAAACCACAAAGAAGACCGCTACGAAACCGGCCAGGCCGCCGACGAAGACCAGAATGCCACTGACATTGACATCGGTGACTTCATAGCCCGGATGCTCAGGATCGTTCACCTGAGGATGCGGATTCGGATTCAGGGTATCCCCGTCGTTCTGATTGGGCTTAATGTGCATGCTCGGGCTCCAGAATCTCTTCGGTGTGCGGGTCGTTCACAACAACCAGCGGACGCGACATCAGCGTCGTGAGGTAGAACGCCATCCAGATGCCAAGGATCGCTACCGGTACCGTGATGTAGGCCAGGATGCTGAGGTTGCCGCTCAGATGCAGGTTGCGGGCAGCATCCGGGAAGTTCGGCTCAATCAGCCAGAACAGGTCGAAGCCGCGAGCGAAGATCATCCAGCCGGTAAGGGCCAGCATCTTCGACTTAGAACGCTTCAGGTCCTTCGACAGCAGCAGGACGAATGGGATCACCCAGTGGAAGATAAAGTCGCAGGTGCAGATCACCCACCATCCGCCACGGATGCGGTTCAGGTACCAGGGAAGCTCTTCCGGCAGGTTACCCGACCAGATGATCAGGAACTGGGCAAATGCCAGATAGATGTTCAGCATGACAAAGCCAAGCATGAACTTACCGAGGTCGTACTGCTCAGTCTTACGCAGGATCGTTGCCATCGGCTCATACTTCGAGAGCCGGATCGCCGAGTGAACGGCAGCCGCCAGCACAACATAACCCTGGCCGACCAGGAACAGCAGGCCCCACACCGACGAGTACCAGGTCACGTCGAGTGCCATGATGAAGTCGATGGCTACAATCGTCAGCAGACCAACGTAGATCAGAACGCCGATACCGGACAGATTCTCGAACTTGATACGCCAGCGATCGTAGCTGCCCTGCGATCCCCGCTCAGGATCGGCCTCGCGCTCGAGCGACCACTTGTTCAGGAAGTAGGTGAAGGCGCCCATGATCGCGAAAACCACAACCATCTGCACGATGACGCTCATCGGAGAGAGCATGGGCCGCTTGAAGTTAAGGGCGTGTGCCTGGGCCTCAGTGAGCAGCTTGGACTTCAGGCCCTCTTCTACCGCCTCAAAGGTCGGGAAAGCAGCCCAGAGATACAGCTTCTTGGCGAAGATCAGGATTGGAATCAACAGAATGACGACCAGCGGAAGCGTACGAGTCATCGCCTCCAGCGGACGGCGCAGCAGAAGACCCCACTTACCGCCCGAAACATACTGCAGCATCAGCAGGCAGAGGCCGCCGCCGCAGAGAGAGAAGGTCATCATCCAGCCCAGCAGGTAGGCGCGCATGACATGGTCCGCGCCGCCGCCGAAAAGGAAGAGGAGCGAGGCGATCGCCGCGACCGCCGCCACAATCAGAGCCCGCGTGCGCCATGCGGCGACAGCCTCAGGCGCCTGCAGCGACGCCGGCAGCGTCTTTGGCTCGGTGAGAGCTCCGTGTCCGTGTTGTTCGTTTCCGTGTGCCATTCGTTACGGCCTTAATCCTTCTTCAGATCTCGAAAATTATTCGGTACCCAGATATGCGATCAGGTGATCGATATCCGTGGAAGAGAGCTTCGCGGAAAATGACGGCATCTGAATCTTGCCCGTCGGAATACCCTGCGTGACGACCTGCCGGATACGATCCGGACCAACCCGTCCTACGATGCCCACCAGAGAGGGAATGTTCGGCGGAAGTCCGGTGCGCGCTGCCTGATGGCAGACGCTGCAGTTCGCCATATAGGTGGCCTTTCCTGCAGCGATGTCCTCAGACTTGGGCTTGGTCAGGGCAGCAGTCTTAGCCGTCGCCGGAGCTGCTTCCTTGGTCACCGCGGGAGTCGTCGCCTTCTGGTTCTCGCTGGTCGCCGGAGCTACGCCTGGCGTCGTGGTTGGCGTCGGCGTGGCAGACTCGACCGGCTTCGCTACCTCAGGAGCTGCGGGACCCGTGGTATTCGGCACCGACCAGTCACCTGCGAAACCGACCGGCATGCCCTGCTCTTCCGCCAGCTTCGACAGCGGCTTCACCTCAACACCCGCCGGCACATCGCTCGACTTGGCGTTCTGGCTCAACTGCAGCGCGCGGATATACGAGGCGATCGCCCAGCGGTCAGCCGGCGCAATCTGTGCCGAGTAATCAGGCATCGCGCCATAACCGTTGGTCATCACGCTGAAGAAGTGTCCGAGCGGCGCGTTGCGCAGGCGCTCCGTATGGAAGTTGCCCGCCAGACGGTAGCCGCGCTCAACAATCTCGCCGGCGCCGTTGCCCACACGCGAGTGGCACGGCGTGCAGTACACATTGAACCGCTCCTGGCCGCGCTTCAGTACATCGAGCGTCGCCGGGAAAGGCATACCGTCGGCTTCCTTGCCGTCCACCAGACCGGTGTAGAAGTAGCTGTCCTCGTGCAACTGGCCACGAGCGACGGTGTTGGTCACCTGCGGACGTGCGGAGCGGCCGTCGGCGAAGATCGTCGTCGAACGCTGCGGAAACATCTTCGGCTGGTCGTGCATATCCTGACGGCAACCGGTTAGGACAGCAACGCTGGCCAGAGTGGCTGACAGGATGAGGCGTGCGCCTTGAACCTTGAAGCTTGCGCCCTGCATTAGAGATCTACCTCCACCACGCTTACGGCATGGAACTGCTCGAGGAAGGCGCGCGTCTCGTTCACATCGAACCGGGGATCGGTCGCCTCCAGGCACAGGAAGAACTTGTGGTCGGTCGCTCCCTGACGGAAGTTGGGAGCGTTGAACAACGGATGGTACGGCTGCGGCAGACCGTTCAGCGCCAGCATGCCGAAGGCAGCCGACAGACCGCTGAACAGAATCGTCCACTCGTAGGTCGGGATGATGAACGCCGGCCACGAGAACAGCGGACGTCCGGCAAAGTTCATCGGGTAACCCCAGCGCGAGATCCAGGTCTGCATCAGAAATGCCGTCGTCAGGCCCATGATGCCGCCCATCAGGGTCAGCAGCGGTACGCGGTTGCGCACCACGCCCAGGGCCTCAGCAGCCTCTTCCACCGGGTACGGCGTATAGCATTCCATGCGGCGGTATCCGGCATCCCGTGCAGCTTCAGTGGCATGCACCAGAGCTCCCGGAGTATCGAACTCCGCCAACAGTCCGTAGGTTCCTTCTTTTACCGGCATCAGGCGGTCTCCTCTACGGTAGTTTCAGCGTCCAGACCCTTGATCTTGGTCTGCGGCAGCATCATCTTGATTTCGTTCATCGGAATCATCGGAGCCAGACGGACGAAGAGCAGGAACAAGAAGGAGAACATGCCGAGCGTTCCAACATAGAGCATGTAATCCCACTTGGTCGCCTTGTAGGTGCCCCAGCTCGAGGGAAGGAAGTCACGGTACAGCGAGGTAACAACGATCACGAAACGCTCGAACCACATACCGGTGTTCACGACCAGCGACAGGATGAACAGATACGTCACGTTCACCCGCAGCTTACGCGACCACAGGGTCGTCAGCGGAATGGCGATGTTCGTTGCGATTAGGATCCAGTAGCCCCAGCCCATCGGCCCAAACATACGGTTCCACATCATGAAGAATTCCCAGTGGCTGGCCGAGTACCAGGCCATGAAGACTTCCATGCCATAGCCGTAAGCCACGATCAGACCGGTACCGAGCATGACCTTGGCCATGTTGTCCAGGTGGCGCAGCGTGACCAGGTCTTCCATGTGGTAGAACTTGCGGATCGGAATCGCCAGCGTGAGCACCATGGCGAAGCCGGAGTAGATAGCGCCGGCAACGAAGTAAGGCGGGAAGATCGTCGTGTGCCAGCCGGGCAGAGCCGCGACCGCGAAGTCGAAGCTGATGACCGTGTGTACTGAAAGCACCAGGGGCGTTGAAAGACCGGCCAGAAGCAGCGAAGCCGTCTCATACCGCATCCAGTGGCGGGTCGAACCGCGCCAGCCCAGCGAGAGCAGACCGTAGATGTACTTGGCCAGCGGAAACTGCGCCTTATCGCGCAGAGTTCCGAAGTCAGGAATCATGCCGATATACCAGAACACCACCGAGATGGTCGCGTAGGTCGATACGGCGAACACGTCCCAGCACAGCGGCGAGCGGAACTGCGGCCAGATGTTCATCGTGTTGGGGTACGGGAACAGCCAGTAACCCAGCCACGGACGGCCAACGTGCAGAACCGGGAACAGGCCGGCGCAGCATACGGCGAAGATCGTCATCGCTTCTGCGAAGCGGTTAATCGAGTTACGCCAGGTCTGCTTGAAGAGCAGAAGAATCGCCGAGATCAACGTTCCGGCGTGACCGATACCGATCCACCAGACGAAGTTGATGATAGCGAAACCCCAGGCGCCCGGGATCGTTACGCCCCAGATACCAACGCCCTTCAGGAAGAGCCAGGTAACGGCAATCACCAGGAAAGTCGCCACACCGGAGGCTACGATCAGGCCGAAGAACCAGCCCAGCGGTGTGCTCGACGTCAGTACGACGCCGGCAATCTTCTCGGTTACCGATTTGAAATTATGGCCCGGCGCGATGACGGCGAATTCGCCAGTCTTCGGGTCGATCATCGGATCGCTGATTTGTCCCTTGGTCGCCATTTATGCCAGCTCCAGCTCAGGATTCGGGTTGATGACACCCGCCGTGTAGGTCGTACGCGGACGGTAATTCAGGTCAGCAAGCACGCCGTAGTTGCGCTCGTCAGCCTTGCGCTTGGCCACCTTGCTCGCCTGGTCGTTGATATTGCCGAAGACGATGGCATCGGTCGGGCAGGCCTGTTGGCAAGCCGTCACGATATCGCCGTCGCGAATCTCGCGGTTTTCCTTATCGGCCTGGATCTTCGCGGCCTGGATACGCTGCACGCAGTAGGAGCACTTCTCCATCACGCCGCGCGAGCGAACCGAAACATCCGGATTGCGGCCCAGCTTCAGGCTCTCCTGCTCGTAATCTGAATAGAGCAGGAAGTTGAAGCGGCGAACCTTGTACGGGCAGTTGTTCGAGCAGTAACGAGTGCCGACGCAACGGTTGTACACCATTGTGTTAATGCCCTCGGGCGTATGCAACGTTGCACCCACCGGGCAGACCTGCTCGCAGCCCGCGTTCTCGCAGTGCTGGCACAGCATCGGCTGGAAGTGTGCCTTGGGAGCATGCAGGTCACCTTCGAAGTACGTATCGATGCGGATCCACTGCATGTTGCGGCCGACCTTCACCTGCTCACGGCCAACCACCGGGATGTTGTTCTCGGCGTAGCAGCTCACGACGCAGGCGTTACAGCCGATGCAGGAGTTCAGATCGATCGACATGCCCCAGGCGTTCTGCAGCTTGCCGCTCGACTTGTCGATGTGCTTGTAGCTCCAGTCATCCGGGAAGAAGCTCATGTCTTCTTCCGGGGTTTCCTTCAGACCAGGGCCTTCATGCGCGAAACCAGGATTCTTCTTCGCTTCTTCCACCGTGGCATAGCGAATGATGCCGCGGGTCATGGCTTCGTTACCGGCCAGCGAGTGCGTGCTGGAGAAGTCCTTCGCCATACCAACGCTGGCAACCGTCGACTGCGCGAAGCTTCCGCGGTTATCGAGCGAGTGCACGGTGGTGACGCAGACGTCGTACGTACCTTCGGTCTTCCTGGCCGATCCGCCCGTCCAGGAGGCCGCCGAGGAGGTACTAACGGCGTACGCATTGAATCCGTGTCCTGTAGCGACGCGCCCGATAGTGCTGCCGAAGCCGACGTGTACCGTGATGGAACCCTGCGGATGGCCCGGAACCATCAGTACCGGCGCCTTGACCTTGTTGCCGCCTACGGTGAGCTCGACCATCTCGGTCTCTTCCACACCGAGCTTCTTCATGGTCTCCATCGACATCAGTGCTGCATTGTCCCAGCTCAGGTGCGTGACCTGCTTGGGAACTTCCTGCAGCCAGCCATTGTTGGCATAGCGTCCGTCGTAGAGCGAAGCGTCCGGCTTGAACGAGATCTCATACTCGCCCGAAGGTACCGAGGTGGGTGTGATGCTTCCAGCCTTGGCCGAAACTGACTTCGGCGAGAAGGCAGTGTCCGCCACCCAGCCGTCGTGCAACGCCTTGCGCCAGCCTGCCTCAAAGTTGCCCTTGATCACGGTCTTGGCGTTAGCCAGAACAGCATCGTAGCCCGAGCTCTGCGGATTGTCGGTGAACTGCGCCAGAAGATCGTGCGCCGTCTTTCCGCCATACAGCGGATCGATCATTGGCTGAATGATCGAGAGCGTGCCATCGTACGCACGTGCATCCGACCAGCTCTCAAGGTAGTGAGCCTTGTTGATATGCCAATGAGCGATCAGGGCCGTCTCGTCAACGAGTAAGCCGTGATGCACGATCACCTTGGCCTTCTTAGCCGCCTCGGCAAAGTTCAGATCCGCCGGAGCCGAGTAAACCGGATTGACACCCAGGATTACCAGCCATGACACCTTACCGGCGTTCAGATCAGCGACCAGCGCCTTCAGGTCAGCATTCTGCTGACTCGGAATCGGGTTCACCGTCTCGGTGTAGACCACGGTCTTACCCACCGCGCCGATCTGCGCGTTGATCAGGGCCGCAGCAGCGTGGACCGCAGGCGAGGTAGCCTCGCCCGGAATCACGACAGCCTTACCACCGGCCTTGGTCAGATCTTTCTTGACCGTCTCCAGGAACTTCGCGGCCTCAGCCGGAGCAGCTCCCTGTCCAGCCAGCGCCAGAGCGAACTTCTCTACATCCGAGGGCTTCAGCGACAGGCGATGCTCAGCCTTGAAACCGGTCACCGACGGCATCGACTCGACGACGTAGAGGCGGTTCTGTTCCTTGCCTTCTTCGTAGCGATGACGCTCAGCATAAGCAGCCGACAGCGGCAGGAAGCCCGGGAAGTGGCCTCCGCTCAGGAAGTCGGCATCGAGCGACAGAATCACATCGGCATTTTCCAGCTTGTACTGCGCATCGACGTACTCGCCAAAGGCAGCCATCGATCCGGCGCGGGCGGCATCACGATTCACCGGCTCCCATTGGATCAGCTTGGCGGCCGGATACTTCGCCTGCGCGGCCTTCCACTGCGCGGCCAGCGTCGGCGAGGTCACCGTCTCGCTCAGGATGTACAGCCCAGCGCCCTGGCGCAGACCATCCAATCCCTTCGCGAGGGCATCCTGAAAATTACCCCAGCTCTTGTTGTTGCCTTCAAAGAGAACGTGCTGCGAGCGATCCGGATCGTACAGGTCGAGTACCGACGCCTGCGTAAAGGCGTCACTCTTACCCTTCGTTGCCGGATGCTCCGGATTGCCGTCGACCTTGATCGGACGGAAGGCATCGGACTTCACCAGCACCGGTACTGCACCGGTCGGGAAAGGATGCGCCGTCGCAAAATACATCGGCTTACCGAGAACCAGGTCCTCAGGAGCCTTCACATAGGGATAGATCGGTTCGTCAGGCTGCTTGGTGCAACCGCTAAGACCGGCGAGCGCGAAACTGGCGCCCATCACCTTCATGAAGCCGCGGCGCGAGACTCCGGAGGTCATCTCGCTGGCCTGGCGCGGGAACTCCTCACGGAGCATCTCGTCGAACCCAGGCTGCTCGGCCAGCTCATCCAGGCTGGTCCAGAAGCGGCGGCCGGTCTTATTGGCCAGCTTGGCCTGCACCTCTGCCAGCGTCATACGCTTCGGCTTGGCCGGAGCAATGGTGCTTACTACCTCAGGCTGCATCGGTTGATTCATCTCCGTACTCATCTGTGGCACACCTCGCAGCTCGAGAGCTCGTTCGGGGTGCGGATGTGGTACTTGTCCGTCAGGAACTTACCCAGGTCTTCCTGGCTAGTGAACTTTACGTAGTTGAGCGGAAGCTTGATCACGGGAGCTACAGCGCCTTCAGACCTGGCGCCGGGCGCCGACTCCTGCAGCAGAGCAACCTTCGGACCTTCCGGCTTCTCGGTAGAGCAAACCACGCCCTGCGAGGTCGGACCGCTTACGCCCGTGTCGGCGCAGTAGACCGGCTTGTCAGACGTGGGGCCAGTCCAGGCCATGTTGTAAATCTCGCTGGTCGGACGGAGGTTCTTGCCAGGATTGCGGTGGCAGTTCAAGCACCACTCCATCTGGAGGGTGTTCTCCTGGTACATCAACGGCATCTCGTCCACACGGCCGTGGCAGCTCGCGCAGCCGATGCCCTTGTTCACGTGGATCTCGTGGTTGAAGTACACATAGTCCGGAAGATCGTGTACGCGGGTCCACTTGATGGACTCGCCCGTTGCCCAGCTCTGACGAACCGGCTCGAGCATCTCGGCGTTCGTCCAGATCTGCGCATGGCAGTTCATACACGTCTTGGTCGGCGGAATGCCGGCATACATCGACTTCTCCACACTGGTGTGGCAGTACTGGCACTGCACGCCAAGACCCTCAACGTGATGCCTGTGACTGAACGGGACGGGCTGATCCGGTCGCTGGCCCTGCCGTGTTACCCACGGAGAGCGCTGCAACTGGTTCAGCGCAACGCCCAGTGCGATCACGATCAGGCCCGTGATAACGAGACTTGCCCGGGCCAGCGCGTTCGAACTGCGGTCAAAAACTTGCGCCATGAGTGCGTTCCTGTTTCCTCTGCGTCAAAGAGAAGTCGTTGCTGATGTTTTGAAGAAGGACCATCCAGGACGTGGGGTTGAGAGCTGTCCAGGAAAACCTGCCTCGGAAAGTTTGAGTATAAGCAGCGGGTCAGGACCCCTTCAAGTGACCCCCATCACTGCAACCATCATTTCTTTCTACAACTTCGATAATCGACACCATTCCATCAAGGTGCCTTGCACAACATCTCGTGCAATCTGTGGGTAAAGCGGCAGAAAAGACACAACATCTGACTCGCCGGTCACCGATTAACCTCTAAAATTCGCACCTAAACAGTCTTAGATTGATATTCGCCCGCGACTTGTCGATATCCGAACAGCCGGTCAAGCCACTCAGAAGATCTCTCGCTCCTCGATCTGGCGAATAAAGCGTCCGGCGGTTAATGCCGACCCCATGCTTCCCAGCTTCAGCTCCCATTTCATGTCCGTGGGCGCTTTTGCCGGCCACTCCTTCAGCGTCTGTTCCACAGCAGCAATGTCGATGGCATTCCGAGTGAACGCCGATCGCTTCATTGAGTCGACCTCTTCACGGTAGAGTGGCAAATCACGACTCATGACCGCGTGCCAGTCGCTCCCCTGCAGTCCCCGCCGACGTTCGGTAAGAATCTTCTCGGGAAGCACGCCCCGCATCGCGTTGCGGAAGAGCTGCCGAGGAATCCCGCCAACCCAGAAACGTTCCGTCGGAATTCGCAGCACTAGCTGCACCACACGCCGGTCCTGCATTGGATCGCTGAAAGTCATACCGAAGAGGCGTTCCGTCTCGGGTGTGTATGCGCCCATGTCTTGTAGTTGAGTGAACCGCAGACGTGACGATCGGACGTCCTTACCGGGAAAGCTATGCGACAGACGTCCCCAACGTTCAAATGCGCCGCCATAACCTGCCTGCTCAACAAAGCTCGGCTTCAGCGATGTCTGATCGTAGATAGTCTCGACACTCGCACCGCGTATCTTCCGAAGCAAGTACATCCTCTTCGCGTCTGCTGCGAGAATCTGCCAGAGAATGCTCTTCCACGTCTGACCTGCAACTCTGCGCCGGTTGATCGCGCCATACAGCTCCGGCCAGTCGCCCCATAGCTCCCGCAGGCCCCACCACAACGAGTGACTCAACGTCAGATTGCCCGCAAACCCGTTCAAGCACTGCCTGGATCCTCGTTGCGCCGCCATGAGGTCCTGGGCATAGAGCCACCGCACATTCTTCAGGTTGAGAAGGGGTATGCCCATGCGGCCGAAATAATCGACAGACTCCCACAACGGAGCTCCATCATTTGCAACAAGCACATGCTCAATATTGGAATGACGCGCAACCACTGCGGCTGCATGCTCGCGCTCATCCATGAATCGCCCCGACGTCGTATGGGGCGGGAGCACGCGTTCGGGCACCGCCGTCATAGCCAGCAAGCTGCGGCCCTGGCGACTTAATTCCTCCGCCGCCAAGCTGGTAATGCTGCTGCTATCCAGACCACCGCTTAGATGAGTGCTGACCAAGCCCTCCCTCGGAATCCGCCGGCGCACTGCTTCGGTGAGAGTCTCTCGAATCAGCTCTTCATAGGCTGCATCGTCAGAGAGATACAACGGCTCCATTTCCAGGGGCCGCCAATATCGGTGCATCGTGATGGATTCATCCTGCACAACACTGACATCACCAAGCGGTACGGCAGCGATCTCCCGGAAGAACGTTGTGGACTGTGCCGGCTGACGCGACAGCCAGCACACCAGGTGCCCCGCATCGATCTCGCGAGAGACATCAGGCCACGCAAGCAGTCCAGCCAGCTGCGTTGCGAATCGAAACGGCTTATTCCGGCTGTAATACAGGGCTCGCCTGCCGGAGGCATCACGACACAAAAGAAGTTTTCGTTCTGCAGCATCCCAGACGACACACGCAAACTCGCCATCCAGATACGCGGCGAACTCAGTTCCCCAACGCAAATACGCGCGCCCGACCAGCTCCGCATCGGTACGCTCATTGCCATCCAGACCGAGCTGAAGGCTCAGTGCATCCCGATCGAAGAGACGGCCGTCCAGCACCGCAAGCACAGGAAGTGGAGTCGAATCGCTCTTCCATAACGTGGCCTGATCGATCGCCGCAAGATGGATGCCAGCATGCAAAAGGGCCGAATCTTTCGATTCGGCCCCATGGGCTAAAGCTCGGAGAGCTTTCGCAACTCCGGCCTCGTTATCAGAGTGTCCTGCTATGCCACAGAAGCCCATCTGACGGAAGTACTAGCTATTTCCGATTCCTCCATCAGCAGTAGGACCTGTAGCATTCTCTGCCGTCTCTGCGGAGACGATCATGATTTGCGGAGCCGTCCATTGCATCGTGTGAACTTCCGTTACCTGCTCATCTGTCTGCTTCATCTGTTCCATCTGCAACGCCTCTCCATGAGGTTGGATTTCGTGCGCATAAACAGTACATGGAAACTTGTTGTCTTCGCAACGGAGTTCTGCCATCGTAGCGTGCATGCAATTTCTTCAACTCGACTACTTCGCGAACCATGTTAATGAGACCTTCGCGCTGGATCTGGGCGGGGCGAACCACGATCTGACGCTGGTGCAGGCCAGTCCCATGCCGTTTCGCAACAGGGATGGTCTTGTCCGCGCGCCCTTCCGGCTTCTCTTTCGCAGCACGTTGCAGATTGTCTTTCCCCAACGCACTTACTCTCTGACGAACGCCACAACTGGCCAGCTGTCAATCTTTCTTGTACCCATCGGCCGCGATGTGCAGGGTGTGCTCTACGAAGCTGTATTCAACTAAGAGACCGGCCTGCGCCATCGCATCCCCGTCTTTGTGCCCTCATCCCGCACGGCATCAAACCCCATGCGCCGATATAGGTTTTCCGCCAGGTTGCCGCGATCGACGCTCAGTACTACGTCCAGACCCGCGGTAGAGGCCTGCGCCAACACGCCCTGCAGCAGTGCACTGCCAACGCCGCAGCCACGGCTCTCCGGCATCACTGAGATCTCTACGATCCGTAGCGCATCCGGCTCCGTCGCAAGATACAGGCGGCCGACTGGCTGGCCCTCTCGTTCCACGATCCACCGCTCCAACTGCTCATACATACGGTCGTAGTGCGTCCACTGCATCCGTTCCTGCATCGCCAGAAAATCGCGAAGCAGATCTTCCGGCCATCCGGCTATACCGAACTCAGGCGATCGCACAGCGTAGAACAACTGTCTCAGGAAGTCCGTGTCGTCAGGCTCTTCTCTACGAAGCTCCATCCCGTCGAGCATAGTCCTCACGTCTCAGTCCGCCGGTATGGGATATGTTCCTTCGAGCGAGATACAGTAGTTCATCACGAGAAACGGCTGCCGGTTCTCGTGCGCCGTGCCTGATCCGCTTGCACCAATGGTCTGTGGGGCCAGTGTTGTCAGATTGCTATTTGGGCCCCACAGGCCAACGTTGGAGAGGGCTCCCTGGGAGTTCGGCACCAGCAGGTCAAAGAGGCGTGAGCCATTCTCGGGCGTCGATTCCATCGTCGTGGGATATTGCGAGGCGCCTCCCTTAGGGATATAGGCATACATGGGATGGGTGTGGGCCTCCATCTGCGTCGAGTTCAATGCAACGGCCTGCGAACCCATGGTCTGGCCCATCTTGACGGGCGTTCCGACCGTGCCAGCCGGATCGATCCCCTGCACGGCGTAGCCACCAAGATTCGGAAGATTGAAGTTGATATTCTGCGTACCTCCGAAGACATTGCCCAACACTACGTACAGGGCTTGGAACTGCTGGACCAGCATCTGGGCGCCATCGCAGAATGCCCATTGCTGTGGAGCGTAGTTGAAACCGAAGACCCGCACTTCTCCGATATAAGAATCTGCCATTGCTGCTCTCCTGAAGGTGTCTTCTCTCGCCTGTGCTTTAGTTCGGATTCACGGGATAGATGCCGACCATAGCGATCATGTATGTCAAAGCTGAGGTCGGCATCATGTTCGCATGGGCGGCACCACTGCCCTCTGTCTGCAACTCAGCGGCGGAGAGTGTTATGCCGGGCGTCGTCACCGCCGATGCCGGCTTCGCATACAGCAGTTGACCGCTTGCGACCGCTGCCGGCACCACCGCGCTGCTGGGCTGCGGTGTCGTCGCGGCAGAGGTACTCACGTTCGCCGTATGCTGATGTACCGGTAAATTTGCTTCGGTAACAGTAACCTGGGCGGCTCCGCCCGTTGTTCCAAGTACACGGCTGGTCAGGCCGGTTCCCTGTCCCGTGCCGATCGGTACTCGTTGGCGAAGGTCAGGCAGATTGAAGGTGGTTGACGTTCCACCGTATATCGTTCCGATCAGCGAATAGAGGGCCTGATAATCGTTGATATTCACGGATCGTCCGTCGCATGGCAACCATCCGTTCGGCACCGTGACACTTGATCGATAACCATAACCGGCAAACAGGCGAATCTCTCCGAGAAATGCCTCGACATCCATCGCATCGTCTCCTTTTATTGGGCAAAATTCAGGCGTTAGCTGTGGGGCGGATAGTAGCCGGACATGCAGATGCAGAAGTTCAGCACGGTAAACGGCTGCATATTGTCGTGCGCCTGGTTTCCGCCGGTCTGACCGACTGAATCTGTACTCAACGACACCAGCGGATTGGGCGGCCCATACACGTTTTGCTGGATGGCGGCGGGTCCGCCTTGCGCTGTATTGATACCGGAAGACGCAAAGTAGTTGGAGGTTGGATTCGGTCCTCCGCCCTGCGTCGTCGCTGTCGCCATATGCGAATGCGCGGGCATGTTCGCTAGAGTCAGTACAACCTGTTCTTGGCCGGCATTGTTCCCGATCGCATATCCACTCACAGGAGGGTTCGCTCGGTGAACGGGCGTCCGCCCGCGCAAGTCAGGTAAGTTGAAGTTCTGTATATCCCCGCCGTACATGTTCACAAGCAGGGAGTACAGCGCCTGGTTCTGTGCCACTGGAATCGATGCGCCATTACAGAGAGCCCAGTATTGCGGCGCATAGTTAAACGTGAAGGCTCGAATCTCGCCCAGGAAGCATTCCATCTCAGCTCCTCCGCACTTCCGGCAGTCCGGAAGAACCTTATCAGGCGGAGTAAATGATGGGAAGTTCTTTCTTTTGATCCCATCGCAAATCGCTGACGGCTGAGAAGCGCATGCTTTTCGATACACTCTCCTGCATGCCCAGCTCTCGCTCCGGCCGCACGCACAAGCCCCCATATGACACTGCACGCGCTATTGCCGAACTCTCTGTCGCTGACCCGAAGCTTGGCCGTCTGATTGAGCGCTGGGGGCCTTTCACTATGCGCCTGCCCGCAACGCAGTCGCCCTTTGAAGCACTGGCGGAGAGCATCATCTACCAGCAGGTGCATGCCAACGCCGCGCGCGCCATTCACAGCCGCATGATCGAGAGCTTTCATCACGTCTGCGGCATCGGCAATCATCCCTCGCCCGAACACATCCTCGATTGCCCGAATGAGCAGCTTCGTAAGGCGGGACTCTCGCATAACAAGACGCTCGCGCTACGAGACCTTGCAGCAAAGACCATCGATGGCACCGTACCCACGCTGGCGAAGATCAAGAAGATGTCCGACGAAGAAGTCATCGAACATCTGGTCCAGGTGCGTGGCATCGGCAGGTGGACCGCAGAGATGCTGTTGATCTTCCGCCTCGGCCGCCCTGATGTTCTGCCGCTCGATGACTACGGCGTACGCAAAGGCTTCGCGCTTACGTTCCTCGGTCTGAAGCCAACGCAAAAGGTCACGCCGGATCTGCTCGCAACCAAGGAGCAGATGTTGAAGCGGGCAAAGAAGTGGCGCCCATGGTGTTCGGTTGCAAGCTGGTACATGTGGCGCGCCTGCGATCTTGCTGCCGGCAAACTGCCCGCAGAGTGAAGTGATATAGGGCGGACTCATGCACCGGGTGTCTCTGTTCCACAGAGACACCCGAATCTATTTCTTTACCCGTTGGAATTTAGCGTTGCGCTGGCTTCGCTGCAAGAATGCCGCGGAAGCTTTCCCGGTATTGCAGGAACACCAACACCCACAGGATCGCCGCAAATATCGCCGGACCGATGCCGGGCGACAGCGTCAGATGGAACGCCAGGATGTTATACAGCTCTGCCGCCAGCAGGGTGAGCGCCAGGGGAACAAAGAAGCCTGACAACAACAGCAGGCCCGCAATCAACTGCACCGCGAAGAAGAAGTCGGCGAAGTGAGACATAGCCACCGCGCCGAAGAATTGCAGAGCCAGCGGGTTCGCCGGTGGAGGCTGAGGAATGAAATGGAAGAAACCGTTCAAGCCAAAGACTGTGAACATCAGGCCCAGAAGATAACGGGCAATCAGGGATGCAATCTTCATCAATCGTTCTCCTTATGCGCTCTGCGCGTGCAGTTGTACGGCTTCAAGATGAGGCTGCAGGAAAGTGTCCCGGTCCTTGCCATACCGCAGCGCAGCGGTGCCGCCAGCGGTGAGGAAGGTGGTATCGGTTACGCCGATAAAGCCGAAGACAGAACGCAGATACGGCTCAACAAAGTTTAGCGAAGCCATCACCGTTCCCGCGTCGTAAACGCCGCCCGTCGCAATCAGGAAGGTAGCTTTCTTAGCGGTAAGCAGGCCTTTAGGTCCGCCTTCTCCATACGAAAAGGTCTTGCCCACGCGAACGATCTGGTCGATCCAGAGCTTCAACGAGGAAGGCACTCCAAAATTGTGCATCGGCACACCAAAGACAAACTCGTCAGCCTTCTCCAGTTCCGCGATCAGCGAGTCGGAGAGCCTCAGCAATTCCGTCTGTTGGGCGTTGCGCTGATCTTCAGGTGTGAACGCTGCGCCTACCCACTCGGCCGTAATTGGCGACAGGGTCGTGGAGGTGACATCGCGCACGACGACGCGGCCGTCCGGATGGGCCGCCTTCCAGGTTGCTTCAAAGGTCTCGGTCAGTTGGCGTGAAACGGATACTCCGTACAGTGGGCTGGAATCGACACGCAAGAGGGTAGGCATAGCCAGAAATCTCCTTTACGACAAATGATGGTTAAACAACACATGTCGATTCACAAATAATCGACAGATGTCGCAAAAGCAACAAGAGGCCGAAAAAGGGTTATCCTGATCCGAGATGGAACCGGCGCCTCAAGCCGAGCACGTTTGTACGGAACCGACTGATCCACGCATCCGCCGCACCCGGCAGATGCTGCAGGGCGCTCTCGTCAATCTACTGAATCGAAAGCACTTCTCCGACATTTCCATTAGCGATATCGCGGCGCAGGCAGGTGTGAACCGGGCCACGTTCTATCTCCATTACCCAGACAAGAACGCTCTGCTTCAGGCGATGACCGAAGCCCGCTTCCGCGAACTGCTCGGCCGCCGCGAGGTCGATTTTTCCTGCGACGGAATTCTGCGCTCCCTGGCGCTCGGCGTGTGCGATTTTCTTTCCCAGAACAGCGGCTGCCCCGAGCAACTGGCATCCATGCCACTGGAGACCTCCATCATTCCGGTCGTCGAGAACATGATCCTTGATGGCTTTCGCGAACATCAGGTACCCATCGACACATCCACAACATTGGTGGCTACGACGATCTCCTGGGCCATCTTCGGAGCCGCCCGGAAGTGGATGCAGACACCGAATCGTGTGTCGGCCGAGGAGATCGCCACCATGATCGAAATCTTGGTCAAACCAATCTTTTCAACGCTTTCGGCAATCCAATAAAGCTACCTCCGTTCCGATTTGGAACCAGAATTTACGAGGAACGAGATTTCTCACCATAAAGATAGATTTGAAATATATATTTACTTCAGAGGAGAGATGACATTGCTCGATCACCAGAAGCTGCTTGTTAAGTCCACTGTTCCCGCCCTCACCAAACACGGCGAAGAGATTACCCGGGTGTTCTACCAGCGCATGTTTGCCGCGCATCCCGAGATTGCCCCGATGTTCAACCAGGACGATCAGAAAAATGGAGAGCAGCCGAAGCGCCTTGCGGCGGCGATTCTTGCTTATGCCGGCAATCTTGACCGGCTCGATCTGCTTGGTCCCGCCGTCTCCAAGATCGAGCACCGTCACGTCGCGACCAAGGTTCGTCCCGAGCACTATCCCATCGTCGGAAAGTACCTGCTCATAGCCATCAAGGAAGTTCTCGGCGACGCCGCGACTCCGGAAATCCTGGAAGCCTGGGGGGTGGCCTATGACGAACTGGCGCAGATCATGATCGGTCATGAAGCCGCCATTTACGCACAGCAGGAAAAAGAGCAGGAACAGGAAGAAGAAGTCGCTGCCGTCTAGAGCAGGCAACCCGGGGAGCGGCAGTACTATGACGAGAGTCGAACTCGATGCAACTGACCCGATTTTCCGATCTCGCACTACGTCTGCTGCTCTACCTTGCCGGCCATGACAAACCGATGGAGACGACAGCAACCGTCCGTGCCGTCTCCGAACTCTTCAATGTGCCGTACACCCACATGGTGAAGGTCACGCATCAGCTTGGTCGCAAGGGCTGGCTCACCACCACCAAAGGCAAAGGAGGCGGACTTCGCCTCTCACGGCCCCCCGAAGAGGTCCGCATTGGCGAGATTCTGCGCACCACCGAACCCGCCCATGAAGTCATCGACTGCTTTACCCAGGCCTGCCCGCTGCGCTCCGCGTGCACGCTGAAAGAAGCGCTCGACCGGGCCTATGAGGCGTTCTTCCGAGAACTCGACCAGTACACGCTGGCCGACGTTGCCGCCATGCCCGCTCTGCAAAAACTGATCCAGATCTCACTTTGAAATAAACCCATACACAGGGTGCATAGGCCTTGCGGAACGTAGAGGGTTGCGCCGATCATTGGCTGTTTCACAGCCGCAGTTTGGCCCATTTGCCTACGATTGGATTGGGTCAAGAGCCGCAAACACAGTGACAGGAGCAACAAAAACATGAAGCGCTATCTGATTGAACGCGACATTCCCAAGGTTGGTTCCTTGAACCCCGGACAGCTCTGTGACGCGGCTGCTGCCTCCAACGCCGCGCTGGCACAGCTCGGCCCGGACGTTCAATGGGTGCACTCCTACGTCACTGCTGACAAGACCTTTTGCGTCTATCTGGCCAAGGACGAAGATGTGATTCGCCGCCACGCCGAGATCAGTGGATTCCCTGCAAATAAGATCACTGAGATCACCACAATCATCGATCCCTCGACGGGGACGCCGAAGTAGCCCTTCTCGGTCGGCAAAAAAGATTTTCGGTGGCCATCGCAAAAGCGATAAGTAGGGGACTTCGAGCGAGGCTCGCCGGGTGGGATCACAATTCGATCCTAAGACCACGAACCACAAGTCAGCCGAGCCGTCCAGAAACAAAGAGAAGAACGAGAAGCACGATTCCAACTGCCATCGTTTTGAAAACAGAACGAAGACCCGGCCTTGGCGGCGCCAGAAGCACCTCGATCCCGAGAGGCACCATCGCGAAGCCCAATCCTGTAGCAGCAGCGACTGAGGTGATCGAACTTCCCTTCAAAACCCCGAGCATCAGGGCTGACATCAATCCCAATCCAACAGCTCGCAACAGACCAAAGGTACCGGAGAGATACCCGCCGATTGCCAACAGAATCCAGCCGATCATGATCGTAGCCGAGAGTGCGCTGACAACATGGAAGGCTCCATAAGAAGCCGCAATGGTCTTGGTGGCGCGATCCACACCTTCAATGCGAACAAGCTGGAAAGCGAGATGGTCAGCACCCGCGAGAAATGTACGCGCGAACAAACCGAAGAGGACGAAGGCGCCTCCCCACGTGGCCCACTTCGGTTTGGACCTGCCGATCTTCTGCGTGATCGTCAACACCGCCGGCCAGAGCAGGATATTTCCTGCCCAGAAGCAGTTGTACGCCGCAGTCATCAGCATCGGGTGCTGATCGAAGGCTGCTAACTGGTAAGGAAAGAAGAAGCGAAATCGAAGCCGGAGAAGAATTCCTGTGAGAAATATTAGTGGAGCGGCAATCAACGAAAGGCCGCCCAGCCAGCGTCCCGGAAACCAGAATTCTTCGCCGGTTCGTGTTGCCCTGCCGGACAATTGAGCCTCATCCAGAGTCGCAGCCATCATTCCTCCACCTGAGACGTTGCTGCTTGCATACGCGAGGGAATGCCGGATAGTTCCGCCGTCTGCGATCCCATGGGCGAAACAAAATTCCGTGAACCGCGTGAGATAGAGTGGGTGCACCATGCCTCGCTCCATCGCCTGCCTTCTTTTACTGCTGGCCACCATCCCCGTCGGCCTGGCTGCTCGTTCTGCTCCACTGCATCTCTCATGGTTCTGGGAAAAATATCTCGGCTCTGCCTTTTGGGCTGTGGCGCTTTACTGGTTTATTGCGGCACTGTTACCGCGGTTGCAACCGGTCGCGCTTTTCTGCGTCTCCGCCATTGCCGCGGCTCTGGTAGAACTCTCGCGGCTTTTTCCGGAGCCGCATATTGACGCTTTTCGCCTTACGCTCGCCGGCCGGCTTCTGCTTGGCCGTTTCTTCTCGGTTAAAAATATCGCCGCATATGTTCTAGCCATTGCCTTTACAGCCTGGGCTGACACGATCTTCCGTCCCGGCGCATCCAATGCTGAGGCACACTAAAAAAGGGACGTTCACCTGCCCGGATGACCGGGCACAGCAGAAACATGGAGAGCAATGGCCAAGACCAAAAAAATCGCGGACATGTCTGAATCCGGTGTCCCCGTCTCCCCTTCACCGGAGCAGCATCAGCGTTATGTCTGCGTGCATGGGCACTTCTATCAGCCGCCGCGCGAGAACCCATGGCTTGAGACCGTGGAAGTACAGGAGTCCGCGCATCCGTATCACGACTGGAATGAGCGCATCACCGCCGAGTGTTATTCCACCAATGGAGCCTCGCGCATCGTTAACTCGGCCAACCAGATCGTGCGCATTTCTAACAACTATTCGCGCATGAGCTTCAACTTCGGCCCCACACTGTTAAGCTGGCTGGCCGAATTTGCACCAGTCACCTATCGAACCATCCTTGATGCAGACCGTATCTCGGCGCAACGCTTCAGCGGTCATGGCTCCGCCATAGCGCAGGTCTACAACCACATCATCATGCCGTTGGCTAATGATCGCGATTGCCTGACACAGATCCGGTGGGGCAAGGCAGACTTCCGTTTCCGGTTCGGCCGTGATCCGGAAGGGATGTGGCTCGCCGAGACCGCGGCCAGCCGCCACGTACTCGATCTGCTGGCACAAGAAGGCATCAAGTTCACCATCCTCGCCCCTGCACAGTGCGCTCGCGTCCGTCCCCTTCCCAGGGATGGAGGAGCTCCCGCCGGATGGATTGATACCAATGACGCCAAAGTCGATCCCTCACAGCCCTATCTCGTGAAGCTCGACGAGGGCCGCTCCATTACCGTGTTCTTTTACGATGGTCCGGTTTCGCGTGCTGTCGCTTTCGAAGGCCTGCTGAACTCCGGCGAATATTTCGCCAACCGCATCATCAATTCTCTCCCTCCGCGCGACAACAATGGAGTTCCCCCACAACTGGCGCATATCGCCACCGATGGCGAAAGCTACGGACATCATCATCGTCATGGTGAGATGGCGCTGACATACGCCTTTCACTTCATCGAGCAGCAGGGCCTGGCGAAGCTGACCAACTATGGCGAATTCCTGGAGAAATTCCCAGCTTCCTGGGAGGCCGAGATCTTCGACAACACCTCCTGGAGCTGCGCGCATGGCGTAGAGCGCTGGCGCTCCAACTGCGGCTGCAACACCGGGCGCGCAGGCTGGAATCAGGAGTGGCGCGCACCGCTACGCGAAGCTCTTGACTACGTTCGCGACAACGTCAATCCGCTTTCGGAGGAGTTCGCTAAACCCTTTCTCAAGGACCTATGGGCAGCCCGGGATGCGTATGTCCATGTCATTCTCAATCGCAATCCTGAGAACGTCCAAGCCTTCTTCACCGAACATGCCACACGTGAGCTGACCGCCGAAGAACGAATCCGCCTGATCGAGCTGTTGGAGCTGCAGCGGCATACACAACTGATGTACACCTCCTGTGGCTGGTTCTTCGATGAGATCTCCGGCATTGAGACCGTGCAGATCATTGCCTACGCCGGTCGCGTGCTGCAGCTCGCCCATCAGCTCTTTGGCGAAAACGGCAAAGAGCTCGAAGGAAGGTTCCTTGAGATTCTCAAGAATGCAAAATCCAATATCGCCGAAATGGGCGACGGCGCGCAGGTCTATCGCCGCTGGGTGTTGGGCATGCGCGTCGGTCTGGAGCAGGTGGGTGCGCACTACGCCATCTCCTCCATCTTCCGTACCTACCCGGAAGATGGCTACATCTTCTGCTACGACATCCGCCGGCACGAATACAAAGTCTTCTCCTCCGGCCGTGGACGTGTGGCGCTTGGCACCGCCACGGTCCGCTCACGAATTACCGGCGAGTGCGAGATGGTTGCTTTCGCCGTACTGCATCTTGGAGGTGACCAGAATCTCTCCGCGGCAGTGCGTTCCTACTCTCCAAATGAAGAAGAAGCCTACAAGAACTTTGCTACGGCTGTCTCCGGAGCTATGGCGCAGGCCAATCTTCCCGACATCATCCGCAGCATCGATGGTTTCTTCCATCACGACCGCTCGCAGACCAGCTACTCCTTGCGCTCCCTCTTCTCCGACGAGCAGCACCGCATTCTGCAAACCATCCTGACCAGCACGCTCTCCGAGGTGGAAGAGAGCCTGCGCCGCATTTATCAGGACCACGCATCTCTGCTGCACTTCATCCGCCAGAGCAACATGCCCACGCCACCTGCTCTGGCCCTCACTGCCAACTTTGCGCTCAACGCAGGGATCCGCAATGCTGTTGAGGCCGATCCCTTCGATGCCCCGGCACTCTCCAGCCTGCTGCAACAGGCCCTGACGGATGAGATTCAACTCGACGGCCAGATCATTGGCTACTCCGCCGGCAAACGCATGCACGCCGTGATGCAACAGTTGCGGGACACGCTCTCGTCTGAGTCACCCTCGGTGGAGATTCTGCAACTTGCAACCACCATGGCCGAGTGCTTCGGCCAACTACCCTTCGAGGTGCGCTTCTGGGACAGCCAGAATGTCTGGAACTATCTCCTTGACCAGGTGCGCAACGATCCACGCCTGAACGGAGCATGGCAGGATGGCTATCGCCGGCTCGGCATGGCACTTGGCATCGGCGTCGATGAGCTGGTTGTGGAAGAGGGAGTCGGGAAACCCTAGCAGCATCGGGCTACGCGCCGATGCTGCGTTAAAAGTTGGAAGTTAAAAGTTAAAGCGTTAAGGTTTGGGTGTCCGAAGCTCTGTACTCTCACCGCATGTGGGCAGCCGTACTTATGCCGCCCATGCCTTAACGCTTTAACTTGCAACTTTTAACTTTTAACGACCTTCTACCAACGCCAAATCAGACAGCAGCAGCCCCCGAGTCCCCCGGCACCCTACAAGCATCTAAGATGGAATTCGCTATGAACCTTCTGATTACGCCGCAGCAGTTGAACTCGCGCCTGAAAGACCCCGGCACTATTGTGCTGGATGCTACCCTTCCGCCCGTCGGCGTTACTCCACCTGTAGACACTCGCGCCCGCTACCTGGCGAAGCATATCCCTGGCGCGGCTTTCTTCGACATCGACGAGATCTCCGATCACACTACGCCGCTGCCGCACATGCTGCCTAACGAGCGTGAGTTTGCGAAGGCAGTCTCTTTCCTTGGCGTGGGATCTGATATGACTGTCGTTCTCTATGAACAGGAGGGCGTCTTCTCTGCTCCGCGTGCCTGGTGGATGCTGAAGACTTTCGGTGCGGAAGATGTCGTCATTCTCGATGGCGGCCTTAAAGCCTGGGAAGAAGCGGGCTATGCCACACACTCCGGCTTCGTGACCTGCAAGCCGGCGAGATTCACGCCGCGCTTCGATGCCGAAGCAGTCATCAGCTTCGACGAGCTCCAACAGGCCATTGCCGCGGGAGAGACCATCCTGGACGCACGCGCAAAGGGCCGCTTCGACGGCACTGCTCCCGAACCACGCCCCATCCCCTCCGGCCATATGCCGGGCTCCATCAATATTCCTTTTCTGGAGCTCACCGAGAACGGCCGCTTCAAGCCGGTGCACGACCTGAAGGCGTTGTTTGCGGCGAAGGGTGTGGACAAGAAAAAGCCCATCATCACCAGTTGCGGCTCCGGCGTGACGGCTGCGGTACTCGCCTTTGGCCTGGAGATGATTGGCGCAAAACACGTCAGTCTCTACGACGGCTCCTGGTGCGAATACGCCCAGCACCCGGAGGCACAGATCGAGAAGGCACAGTGACCTCAGAAGAGCTCATCGTACATCTCGGGCTCGAACGTCATCCCGAAGGCGGATGGTACCGCCAAACTTATCTCGCCGCGAAGAAGGTACATACCGCTCGCGGCGAGAGGGCTGCTTCCACCGCCATCTACTTTCTGCTCAGCGGCAACGAATTCTCTGCCCTGCACCGCATCCAGTCTGACGAGGTGTGGCACTTCTATGCCGGTGACACGCTGATTGTGAGCGTGATTCATCCTGACGGCCGCCACGAGGACCTTCTGCTTGGCCAAAGCCTTCCGGCAGGCGAAACCCTGCAAGGCTGGGTCCCTGCAGGCGCGTGGTTCGGCGCTCGTCTGAAATGGCCCGGCACCTACGCCCTGGTCGGCTGCACCGTCGCCCCCGGCTTCGACTTCGCCGACTTCGAAATGGGCAACCGCGAGGCGCTGTTGCGGCAGTTCCCGCAGCACTCAGATCTGGTTACAAAGCTGACGCGGCAAGAGAGTTAAAAGTTAAAAGTTGAAAGTTAAAGCGTTAAGACATGGGTGGGATCGGCAATGACGTCTAACCCGAATAACGATTCGAGCTTCGCTCGAACGTCCCACCCATCGCTGGTGCGATGGATGGGTACCCAGACTTCAGGCTGCCCATGCATTAACGCTTCAACTTTCAACTTTTAACGAGCCCCACCGCCTTCTCCTTTTGGAAAATATTTGGGCTCCATCCCCTCCTTCCAAGGGTCATACGCCCCGGCGAAGTTCGTCCGGAACCAGATCGGCGGATGTCCGTCTGACCAGAACTCCTCAAACGGATGCGGCCTTGGATCATCGAGAGATGCTTCGCCCAGCACCTGGAAGCCGTGCAGCGCTGCCCGTTGCGGATCGGCGACGATGCCGTGAATGACTTCCTGCCCATAGATGTCGGCATTGTGTTCCAGCGTGCGGCTGATTGTGTTCCCGATCGGATCGGACAGTAGCATCAACACCACGCTCACCAGCAGCAGCACCGGCGCTGAAGCCCAATCGGTCTCAGCAGAGATTCCCCATAGGGCTCCAAAGCACCGAATTACCGCGCGTTCGGCCCACACGCCTATCGGCAGCAGCACCAGAATCAGCAATGCGGTAGCCCCCATGCCCAACCAGAGATGCTGCATCACGTAGTGCCCGGCTTCATGGCCGAAGACAAACGCGATCTCATCCGGGGTTGCGCGGGCAATCGTCGTATCCCACACCACCACGCGTTTCGATGCGCCGACGCCGGTGACATACGCATTCAGCCCCGTCACCTTCTCGCTGGCCTTCATCAGGAACATACGCTCCCCAGGAATCGCAACCCCACTACGCTCAACGACTTTCTCGAGCTGCGCCACCAGGGCTGGGTTCGACCGCTCAAGCGGCTCGAACTTGTCGAAGAGCGGATCGATAAAGACCGGCGCGATAAAAACCATGAACACGATGCATGGCAGCATCGCTGCCCATAGCCACCACCACCAGGTACGTGGAAACCGGCGGATCAGCGCATAGACACCGAGACCGATAAGGACAACGAGGCCGGTCCGCAGCGCAAGCCCTTTGCCCCAGTCCGCAAACCAGCTTCCCCAATGCTGCACAGAAAGTCCATAGCGCACGGCCAATCGATGCCCATACATCGACAGCGGTAGCTTCAGTACCGATACTGTCACCAGCATGGCGCCGAGAAAGAGCATGCCCTGCACCCAACGCCGCAAGGCATGTCGTTCAATCCACGTGCGCAACCGCCGAAAGTAGCCCGCGCTCAGCAGCATCAGAAGGATCGCGATATCGGCTATGGGCGAAAGCCAGGAGAGCATCGTCCGCTGGCGATGGAGCGCCACAGCCTGCTGCATCTTCTGTGGCGGTAAGCTGTAGAGCATCGGACCGGAGCGCGCCGCCCGTTCTGCGGCCACGACCGCCGGCGTCTCCGCCCGGGCGCAGGGAAAAACGGTTGCAAACAAGACAACAAAGAGCCAGCTCAGGCGTCGAAAAGTCATCAGGCGTTGGCGCGTCTCCGTCAAAGTGCTGCGATTGTTGCATCGCCGCGTTTCAGGCGCAAGCGGAGCCGCCCAAATTCCGATACACTCGCATCTCACACGGCCTCTTATGTCCTTGAAGTCAATCTGCACGCTTCTGGCAATCGCATCCGCGGTTGCGCCTGCTGTCGTCTCTGCCTCCGGCGCCCCCTCTACGCCGCAGCCGTCTGCGTTGCTCGACACCATGCACACCGAGCTCAACCGCGCCATGGATTCGCTCGGAAAGGGCGAGCAGCAGCCCCATCCCTACTTCATCTCCTATGAGGTAGCGGATGCCTCTTCGCTAAATCTCGTCGCACAGTACGGCGCCATCGTCACCACATCGCAGGGTCACCGCCGTGTCGCTGATGTACAGGTCCGCATCGGTTCGCCCGCTCTCGACAACACGCACGGCGACCATCGCACCTCGGCGCTCACCACGATCAACCTTCCTTTGACTGACGACAAAGAGGCCATCGCCCGCTCCCTGTGGTTTGCCACCAATCGCGGCTACGGCAAAGCCCTGGACGGCTACCTGAAGGTGAAGACAGAGACACAGGTTCGCGCGAAGGAAGAAGACGCTTCCCCGGACTTCTCCGTGGAGAAATCAACCGATTCCGAGACAAAGGCGGTGGCTCCGCTCGCCACCGACGTGGAGGCATGGAAGACGCGGCTCCGCGAGATCTCAGCCAGCTTCAAACCCTATAAGAACATCTTCTTCAACTACGTCGCCCTGACTGCCTCCAACGAGACCGATTACTTCACCTCAAGCGAAGGCACACGCATCGCCAATCCCTACACGACGGCACGCCTGGTCGTGGTTGCTCGTGCCCGCGCCGACGACGGCATGGACCTCTTCCGTGTCGAGACCTTCGAGGCCGATAGCCTGGATCACCTGCCGGACCAGAAGGCTGTGCTTGAAAAGCTAACCGCGCTGGCGAAGAACCTCGAAGCTCTGCGCACCGCTCCGGTGACTCAGCCCTTCAACGGACCGGCGATCCTCTCCGGCCGCGCCTCTGCCGTCTTCTTCCATGAGGTGCTCGGTCACCGGCTCGAAGGCCAGCGGCAGCGCGGCGATGAGGAAGGACAGACTTTCACTAAATCGCTTGGCAAACCAATCCTTCCCGACTTCCTCTCCGTCGTCGACGACCCCACGATTGCGGCGCTTCATGGCACTCCGCTGAACGGACACTATAGCTACGACGACGAGGGCCAGCCCGCTCAGCGCGTTGAACTTATCCAGGACGGCGTCCTGAAGACCTTCCTGATGTCGCGGCTGCCGATCGCTTCCGTATCCACCTCTAATGGTCACGGCCGCGCACAGACGGGCCGCATGCCCGCCGGACGTCAGGGCAACCTCATCGTCAGCTCAACCAGGTCAGTCAACGACGCTGAGCTGCGCAAGATGCTGATTGAGGAAGCAAAGAAACAGGGCAAGCCCTACGGCCTGTTTTTTGAGGACATCTCCTCCGGCTTTGCTGTCACCACACGCCGCTCGCCGCAGGCCTTCCAGGTCATTCCGCTTGTGGTCTATCGCGTCTATGTCGACGGCCGCCCGGACGAGCTGGTCCGCGGCGTCTCTATCGTCGGCACACCACAGGCAGCGCTGAACCGTATCCTCGCTACCGGCGATCGCCAGGAGATCTTCAATGGTGAGTGCGGCGCTGAGTCTGGCTCGGTTCCCGTCTCTGCCGTCGCTCCGGCCATGCTGGTCAGCGAAATTGAAACGCAACGGCAGGCTCAGGGAACCACCCGGCCGCCCATTCTTCCACCACCAGGCATGGATGAGGAGGCTAACTAAATGAAGACACGCCGTATCTTCTCCTCTCTCACCGTCCTCGGCATTGCACTCGTTCCTGTCGCTGCCGTAGCGCAACAACTTCCCGTCGCTGCTGTCACGCAACAACAGACGGATCCCATGCTTATCGCCATGCAGCAGGAGATGGAGCGCAGCCGCCAGTAGCTACTGCTCCCCGGCATGCTGCGCCCCTACTTCATG
>JABFXN010000060.1 GCA_013361705.1 Acidobacteriaceae bacterium | reverse complement strand
GGTCATACGCGCCTGCGAGATCCTGAAATACCTGCAACAATCGTCAGGCGACGTAAGCCTCGATGCCGTCTGCAGGAATACATCTCTACCACGGCCAAGCGCCTACCGTCTGCTGTCGACGCTGGTTGGGTGCGGCATGATCGAACGTATCTCCAAAAACAGCTATCGTCCTGTTGTCCTGGCAGGCATCAAGAAGCCTCGTATCGGCTATGCATCACAGACAGAGGAGTTTTCGTTTTCCCGGCTGGTTTGTGACAGCATTCGAAGCAGCGCTTACCACGCAGGGATCGAGCTCCTGGTGCTGGACAATCACTATTCCCCGAAGGCAGCACTGCGCAACGCGGATACCTTTGTACGGGAACATCTGGACCTCGTGATCGAGTTCCAGACGAATCATCAGAGCGCCTCACTCGTAGCAGCGAAGATTCTCGAAGCGGGGATCCCTATGATTGCCATCGAGGTGCCTCATCCCGGCGCCACCTACTATGGAGCAGATAATTACAGGGCCGGCATTCTGGGTGGACGCGCATTGGGCAAGGCATGTTTGCAGCAATGGCAAGGCATTGTCGATGAGGTCGTATTGATGGAACTGCCGGTTGCCGGACCGCTACCTCGGTCGAGAATGACCGCCACCCTCGCCGGCCTCCGCGAGATTCTTCCACGATTTCCAGAAGAGAAAGCAGTCTTTCTCGACGGGAACGGCCGCTTCGAAGGAAGCCTCGCAGCCATGAGGAAACACCTGCGGCGAAGCCGGGCCAGAAAGATATTGCTGGCGGGCCTGAACGATCCGAGTTGTCTCGGTGCGCTCCAGGCACTGGAAGAGAGTGGCCGCTCACAAGACTGCCTGGCGGTGGGACACAACGCCAGCATTGAGGCACGGCGAGAGATGCGGCGTCCGCGCTCGCGACTCATCGGTTCTGTCGGATATTTTCCGGAGAAGTATGGCGAGGCTGTGATCCAGTTAGCCATGGATATGATCCACCGCCGGGAGGTACCAGCCGCGACTTTCGTCAAGCATCGGCTGATCCATCCCGGCAACGTGGATACTGCATATCCGAACGATCATGAAATCAGCATGGCCAATTCCGATTTGCTCCTCTATAGCAAACGTTGATGGTCAAGCAACATCACTGCAGGGTGGCAATCTCCTCCAAAAGTTGTCTTGGATGCAGCGGCTTTGGCAGCAATTGAAAACTGTACCCCTGTGCCCGGGCATCGTTCATCAGGTCGCTGGTTGCTGCCTGCCCGGAGAAGAGAAGAATTTTGCAAAGCGGGTAGATCTTTGCCACCTGGATCGCAAGTTCAATTCCGGAGATCTCGGGCATCATGACATCACTGATGAGGAGATCCGGCGGCGTTATTTTCATCTGCTCTAAAGCTTCCAACGGATTCGTAAAGTACGACGCATCATAGCCTTCACGACGAAGGATGATGGCGAGTGACTGGGAGATAACCTGTTCATCATCCACGACGAAAACGACAGAGACATGCTCATGGGACATAACACCTCCGTCTTTTGGCGGGAAAAGTGAGTAAAAAGTTCGTGCCAAAAGAACTTCCTTTCGTCTTACGCCGCGCGTTTTCTGTGCTTTATCAACGCGGTCTACGTATGGTTGAGCAATTAGCTTGCCAATACGTTCGCATGACGAATCCTCAGAATGCTATCCAACCGGCTCCACTAAACACCAGCAAACAAGGCACTTAGCGAACACACGAATCCAGTGCCGCCGTTTCCGAACCGATTTTTCCAACGGAAATGATGGGTACCTGGATATACAACGAGTTGAGACAGCCTATTGGCATCCACCACCATCTAAGGCGTGGAAGTGGCGTCTTTGTCTCCAGGTCTCATAGAAATTCTCCGCTCTACTCTCGCGCGGGTAGAGCAGAAGCTAGGTCTTTCCCCCCATGACAGTGCGGTGGTAGAGCTCCGGCATTCCATCGTGCGAATGATCACGGAACTGGAGATCGCAAAGGCTCGTGAGACTGAGAAAGAACAGGATTCGGAGTCTGACCAACAGAGACAGGAGCCGGCAGCCTGACCCGATCCTTCATGACGGCTCATCTTCGCTCCATCCTATGAAAATAAAAGGCGCTCCTCAGAGGAGCGCCTTTCCACGTTCTCCCCGAAGGTCAGAACGCCAGCTTCATGGAAAGCTGTCCGATGCGCGGATCGTTCGCCGTCGTAATCCGTCCGAAGGTCGACGCATTGCTGAGATTGTTCGACGGCGTGTTGAAGTTGGTGTGATTGAAAAGGTTGAAGTACTCGGCACGGAACTGCAGGTCAGTATGCTCCGTGACATGGAAGTGGCGGGTGAGCGAGGTATCGAAGGTCACGAAGTTTGGACCGGTGAAGGTATTTTTCCGGACGTTGCCGAAGGTTCCCTTCGCGGGTGTGGCGAAGGCTGAGAAATTCAGCCAGTTCTTACAGGATGTCGTGACCCCATTACACGCGTTCCCGCCATAGGCAGTTCCGGAGAGAATGGGTGTGTCGCGATTGAGGCCAGTGAGCGATACGTCCTGGCCCAGCGCAAGCGTAATCGGATCGCCGGTCCGAGCGCTTACCAGCCCGGACGACTGCCAGCCATTCAGGATGGCACGCAACGGCGCCCAGCCATTGTCGATCGATGGAAAGACCCATACATACTTCGCCGTAACGACGTTGCGGTGATCGAAATCTGACGGGCCGACATCGAGCCGTTTATAGTTCGGCAGGTAGACGGGAAGAATGTAGCTCTGCCCGGCTCCGGCACTCGTCGTCGCCGCGCCATTTGGCACGCTGTCCAATGACTTCGACCAGGTGTAGTTGAGCGTGACGCTCAGCCCGTGAGAGAGCCGCTCGTCCAGCGTTGCCTGCATTGACTGGTACGACGAGTTGCCTCCCATATCCGTGAGACTGATCGTAGAGAAGCCCTGGTAGAGACGGCGTGCATTCGTGTTCGAGGTGGTCGCGGTACTGGTGTAAACCGCCGGATTGATCTCCGGCGAGGTGAAGATATGGCTGCCGTGGCCGCCAACATAAGCCAACTGCATGCTCAGGCTGTTGGTGAGCTGCTGTGCAAACGCGAGATTCCACGCATAGGTCAGCGGCACCTTGAAGTTGCCGGAAGGATCAAAGGTGATAACTGGAATCGTTCCAATGAACGCTCCATTCGGCGTTGAAACCGGGAATGGATTGGTGGTTGAGCCATAGGGATTGGAGAAATGCGTTCCTGCAGGGTTCAGACTGACCGTTGTCACAAACGGAGCGCTGCCGATCCAGCCATTGTTGAAAAGGCCGTTCGAGCGCGTGTCATAGAACATACCGGTACCGCCACGGATACTGGTTCTTCCGTTGCCGAAGACGTCATAGGCAAACCCGACGCGCGGCATCAGGTTGGTATAGACCGGACGAATGCCGTCAACCGGAACACCGGCATCACCCGCAAACAGCAGACCGGCGGGAGCGTTGGGAAACTTTGTCGATCGCTGGCCCGCGGCATACGCAGCAGGATTGAACTGCCCCATGCGCAGTCCGCGTTCATGCAGCGGCAGATAGGGCTCATAGCGAACACCGAAGTTCAAGGTAAGGCGCCGGCTAAGCTTCCAGCTATCCTGCGCATACACGCCGATGAACTTCGCGCGGTTCTGCTGAAACTGACCGGAGCTCTGCGAGAACGTATTCAGATAGCCGAAGAGGAAGTTCGCCAGAGCCGTATTGCCGTTCGTTGCGGCGAAGCCATAGGTGCCGGGCTGACCGTTCTGGTTCACCACATCGACCTTTGCCACCTCACCATGGAAGCCGAAGGCCATGGTGTGATTTCCCTTAACCCAGCGCACATCGTCAGCAAGCGTCATGTTCGAGCGCAAAAAGTCTGCGTGCGGGTTATCGCCCACAGAGAAATAGCTCGCCACGCTGATGCTCTGAATCGACTTGAAAGCAGGCTGCCAGATATTCACGCCGAGGTCATTCATATTGATGCCGCCGGAGAGCGGCCCACGCGTTGCATACTCACGCTGGTAGCTGAGGATGAAGTTGTTCAGCAGGTTGTCGGTGAAGGTGTGCGTCTCGGAGATCAGCGCATTCTGATAGTCGATGTTGGAACCGTCAGAGTAGGTAGGCAGATTGCTGAGATTCAACACTCCGGCATTGGAGAACTTATCCAGATAGTAGCGCGCGGCAAAGCGGTCCTTCTTGCCAAGGTTTTGGTCAAAACGGGCGACGTATTCAAGGAAGTCCTGCGCTACCGGACGGATGAAGTTCAGCGTGACCGGCGCGGCGCTGGTGCTATTCGCAACTGCAACATGGGAGAGCAGGGCAAGCGATGCGGGATCAAAATTGGACGGGTTCACAAACGCCGCACCCGTAGCGGGGTTCACCGGGTAGAAGGTGTTGTTGAATGGATTGGTGACGCCGGCCTGACCGCTCAGCACCGGCAGATTACCCGCAAGATTCGCGGTCGTTGGTACCGTAGACGAGCTGGGTGCGTTCTGCGTGTGCAGCGTGGTGCGCTGAATCCCGAAGAAGAAGAAAGACGATTTGCTCTGCCAAAGTCCGGGCAGCCCCACCGGACCACCCACCGTGCCGCCGAACTGATTGCGCTTCAGCGGATCGACCGCGGTTTGAAAATAGTTGCGCGCGTTGAAGACGCGGTTGCGGACATACTCGAAGAGATTGCCGTGGAATTTATTACCGCCGCCCTTGGTGATGACGTTCACAACTGCGCCGGCGTTCTGACCGTATTCCGCAGTGTAGTTACTGGTTTGTACGCTGAACTCCTGCAACGCGTCGGGAAACGGAAACGGAGCATTGACGTTGGTGTACTCGTCCACGTTATTGCCGCCATCCAGCAGATAGCTCGTCTGGTTGGCGCGGGTGCCGTTGGCAGAGATGGTCACGGCAGCGGGAAAGGTCTTGGTGTTGCCCTGATCGGCCGCGCCGCTCGGTGCGGCGACGACCCCGGGCGTCAGCGTTGTGAGTTGCGCGGCGTTACGGCCATTCAGTGGAAGCTCATTCACCTGCCGCTCATTCACGACCTGAGAGATGGTGCCAGTGCTGGTATCAACCTGCGGCGCAGCAGAGCTTACCTCAATCGTCTCCGAGGTCTGACCGATGGAGAGCGCCGCATTCAGCGTAACGGTCTGGTCGGCAAGCAGCGTGACCGAGCTGTTCGTGTAGGTCGAAAAGCCTGTGGCTTCCACACTGATCTTGTAGGTCGCAGGCGGCAGAGACGGGAAGACGAATCCGCCATCGCTGTTCGTCACGGTCTCAGTCTGCGTGTTCGTCGTGACCTGCGTCGCTTTAACACGTGCACCTGGTACCGCAGCGGAGTCCTTGTCCGTGACAAGTCCGACGATGCGTCCCAGACCTTGTGCGAGTGAGCACGTTGACATCAGAACGAACAGCATCAATAGCAACGACGCGTTCCGGAACAGGCGTTCGCATGGAGAAGCTTGCATGATCTTCATAACGAAGATGAATGCTAAGGAGTGAACTCGGCGCCTGTCAACTTTTTCTTGCATTGATGCATATTTATGCATTCAACGACATGAGGCTTGATGTTCAGAAATACATTTCTCTTTACGCATTCAGTCGAGGGCGCCTGAGCTTCGCTCCGGTGTCCAATGGATAAACCAAATCGACATTCTTCGAGGTCAGAAACTGGTGCTTCACGAACACTGCCGGAGCAACCGGTCTATTCCGGAGAAGATTCAGCGCCAGAGGAATGACGTAGTTGCCGTAACGTTCCGGGAAGTAAGCGACCGAACCGATAAGCCGCGTTCCCGGACGGCGGAGCTCGGCCCGTGCCTCAGGAGTGGCATTCTGACTGGCAACAGCACAGGTTTTCTCAGCACCAAACTCTTCCCATACGCGAACAGCCGCCAGGGCACAGATGTCGTTGACGGTGCCGACGAGTGTTCGTTTCGCACGGGCTCTACGCAGATACTTCCGTAGCATCTCCTGCACCTGTTCGAAATCGCCGCGGCCATTCAGATGAACAACAGATGCAGAGGCAATCTCCGGGAGTTCGGACTGAAGGCCATGCAGAAAGCCGGTGCCGCGCAACTCAAGCAGCGAACCGGCAATGGGCAGCTCCATCAAAACGACGCGGTCTACGCGGCCACTCCAGTTATCGTTGGCCCACCGTCCCAGCGCCTTTCCGGCGATGACACCTGCTTTGTAGTTATTGGCGCCGAAGTAGGTAGCTCCAGGGTGCGGAACCTCGATGGCGATGACCGGCGTCTTTGCTTCCAGAAACTTGGAAGCGATAGCCGGAGCCACGCGCTCATAGGTCTGGAACTCCAGGACAAGGTCTACCCCTTCGCGGATCAGGAGGTCGGCATTGCGTAGCGCTTCGCGCGCGGAGTAGCGGTTGTCTACCGTGATGAGATCTACATTCTCTCGCGCTGCCACCGTCTCAATGCTGCGCAGCACCTCCTGCGAGAACTCCGTTACTCCCTGTGTGGCAAACCCAATTCGATATCTGCGTCCTGTAACAGGGCCGAAGCGATTGCGGTAGACGCCGGCGCCGACGCGCTCCAGAAGGCCACCATGGATAAGAGTACGCAGCAGCCGGAAGGCCGTGGTCTTTGGAAGTTGGGCGTGTTCCATCACCTCCAGAAGCGTGAGCTCTTCTCCAAGACTCTTGAATGCCTTCAGTACCTCACATGCACGAAGGACGGTCTGTGACTCGTTGCGATCGCTGCGGCGGCTGGTCTGCACACTTGATCGACGCTCCAGATGTCTTGGCGGGCTCACGTCACAACTCCATTCACACTGGATCCCTGCATTCCGGATTTCGGAATGCGCTCCAGTACACTCGGCAGAGTACGAGGAGTAGAACCATTGCGGCAAGGATGAATCCGTGTGGATATTCCGAAATGCGGAATCCGTGGGATGCCTCCAATCCCTGCCAGTCGAGGATTTACGAAGTCCCTACGTCTTGCGAAAGACCAGATCACTGTATCTACTTATCTCGCTGCCAAAACCGCTCTCCGGAGACACTCGTGTCCAAGCCTGTTCTTAACTTGCGCTTCGAAGATAAGAAGATAGCCTCGCCAGGATGGATGTTGTTGTTTGCAAGCGTTCTATTGGCCCAGGCACAGCTGGCATCGACCCCGGTCCTGCGTTCTTTCGATCATGTTGTGCTGCTCGAAGAAAAGGGCGAAACCTCGGCCGGAGTCAGTGTGGGCGATCTCAACGGAGATGGCTTACCGGATATCGTTCTTGGCAAAGGGCGGCATTGGCCGCTCTTCAATCGTGTGCTTTTGAATGATGGCCATGGCAGCTTCATCGCCAACAATCTGGGAACTGCGCCCGACCGCACCTATTCGGCGGCCCTGGCCGATGTCGATGGCGACGGCCACCTGGACATCGTGGTCAGCAACGATGCACCCGATCGCAAACTGGTCTTCCTGAATGACGGCAAAGGGCACTTCACCGAGGCCGGTACATTTGGCAGCCCCAACTGGGCTACGCGTTACGTGACCCTGGCCGACCTGAACGGCGACGGCTATCCGGACATCGTGGCTGCCAATCGGGGCGACTATCCGGACCTGGTTGACGGGAAACCCGGTAACGGCCCCCAGAACCCCACGCCGAGTTACGTCTGCCTCAACGACGGCAAGGGACGCTTTCCCGCATGCGAAGCGCTCCCAACAGAATCGGCAACATCCATCGTCGCGGCGGATCTCGACGGCGATGGAGCGCTCGATCTCTTTGTGCCCCATCGCGATGGCGGACAGAGCATCGTGCTTTGGAACGACCGTAAGGGACACTTCCCTACCTCCACCAAAGTCGGCGCCGCCAACGCCTGGATTCGCATGGGAGCAGCCGGTGATCTAGACGGTGACGGGAAGCCCGACCTGGCGATCATCGATGAACGCCTGAAGGCTTCCTTCATCCTCTTCAATCGCGGCAAGCGCCAGTTCGGAGAGCCGGTCAGACTTCCCGGCCCTGAACGGCCCCCATACTGCGTGGCCATAGCCGATCTGAATCGTGACAAGCGGCCGGACGTCATCGTAGGCTACGTGGAGCTGCCCGGATCGGTATTCTTCAACACCGGCCGGGGACGCACCTTCCAAGAGGTTCCCTGGAACGACGGCAAAGGCACCGTATATGGCCTGGCCTTCGCCGACTTCGATGGAGACGGCTGGCCAGAGATCGTGGCAGCACGTTCCGATGCTCCCAACGGCATCTGGTTCAGCACAAAACCGAGCGGCGCACACTAACTCAACCTGTAGAGTGAAACTGCGCACCTCGCGATACACGCCCTATGCGTCACGCACGACCCGGAAGAAATCCTCATCGCCCATCTGTCCGCCTTTGAGCGCAAGTTCAATGTCGAGTGCGCCATGTGTACGGCAAAGAGGGACGCCAGTATGAAGATTCGCCTGCCAGGTAAGCGCTCTGAGTCCAAGCTGCCGAACCGCGTGCGAAATGGTATCCCCTCAGCAAAGGAGAACACGAGAGATGTTAGTAGCCTGCACAATCTGGCGTATCATGACGCCGAGCAACTCGCCGAGGTTTGAGCCCGCTG
>JABFXN010000271.1 GCA_013361705.1 Acidobacteriaceae bacterium | reverse complement strand
GTTGTTAACCTAGTGTCTGCGTTGATTCGGATACCCTCTCTTTGCCTTTGGGTTTCTGGTTTGGATTGTAGTCGCCGCACCGGCTCACACGCTCGGCTCAGCAATGGGCTGGTTCTGGTTCGCATTCACCGGCGGCTTGCCCACACTGGGTTCCGCGCTCGCAAGCTGGTCAGTACCGCGCGCGGGGGCGGTTGCGACGTTTTGGATCGCCACGGCACTCGTTGTCGTTGGCGGCCTGATTCTGCTCGTCGGCGTGCGCGAGCCCCGTGGACGCGCGCGTCTGGTATCGCAACGGGAAAAGCCGATTCGCGCATTAGCCCACAGCATCTCGCTCCTCTGGCGCAAGCCAAAGATTGGCATCGCCTGCCTGGTGCGCGTCATCAACACCGCCCCGGAGTTTGCGTTTCTCGTGTTCCTTCCCGGCTTCTTCATCAACACGGTCGGATTCACGCTGGTCGAGTGGCTCCGCCTGCTGAGCGTCATCTTCACCAGCAACATTATCTGGAATCTGCTCTTCGGTCTGCTCGGTGACCGTCTGGGGTGGCGCAGAACAGTCGCCACCTGCGGAGGGCTTGGCTGCGCCCTGACGACTCTCGCGCTTTACTATGTCCCGCTGCTCCACCACAACTTCGGAGCAGCCTTGGCCGTGGGTGTGCTCTACGGCGCTACGCTGGCCGGCTACGTTCCTCTTTCTGCCCTGATGCCAAGCTTGGCGCCGGAGGAGAAAGGTGCTGCTCTCTCGCTGCTGAATCTCGGTGCCGGCGCAAGCGTCTGGGTCGGACCTGCCCTGGTCGGTTTACTCCTGAAACCGCTGGGTATCGCGGGACTGATGTGGCTGTTTGCCGGCCTGTATCTTTTCAGTGGGATGTTGGCGCTCACACTTCGCCATCCGTCGGACCGATCTGTGCGTGAGACCGAGGTCTCCTAAGAATGCCCTGGCTCTGTATTGATGCCGGAACGTCCCTGATTAAAGCCGTACTGCTCGACGACGCAGGGGGCGAGCTCGCAGTCGCGCGGCAGAGCGTCTCCATTACGCGCCCGCACCCGAACCATGCCGAGCAGGACATGGCGGCTGTGTGGGACGCAGTAGTAAAGGTAGCCACCGAGATTACGCGGCAGTCTCTGGCCGAAGTAGAAGGAATGGTCACCACGGCACAGGGGGATGGTTGCTGGCTCGTCGATGATGCCGGCCACCCGGTTGGTCCCGCGATTCTTTGGAACGACGGCCGTGCGCACGAAGTAATCGAGAGCTGGCGGCGCGAGGGAGTGATCGACGCCGCGTTCCGCCGCAGCGGTTCGATCGCCTATCCTGGGCTGGCAAACGCAGTGTGGCGATGGCTGGAGGAGCATGATCCCGACCGCCTGTCGCGCGCCCGTTGGCTGCTGAGTTGCAACGGCTGGCTCTATCTTCAACTCACGGGCGAAGTGTCCGCCGATCTGTCCGACGCTTCCAATCCTTTCTGTGACATAGTCGAGCGGGCCTACTCACCCGAGTTGCTGCAGCTCTATGGAGTGGAACAGCTCCGCCACTTACTTCCGGAAATTTCTTCACGTCAGACGCCTGTGGCTGCGCTGCGTCCCTCTGTTGCCGACATGCTGGGCGTTTCTGCCGGTATCCCGGTCGTGATGGCGCCGTACGACATCGTCACAACAGCCATGGGTTCGGGCTGCATCAAGGCTGGCGACGGATGCGTCATTCTGGGCACCACGATCTGCCCTGAAGTAATCACCACCAATTCAGGCAGGGATGGCTCACCGGCCGGAACCACAATCGCGTTAAACGACCCTGCCCTATATCTGCGGGCCATGCCCACTCTCACGGGCTGCGAGGCATTAGACTGGGCCACAACCCTGCTCCAGATTGACGATTTGGATCACCTATCAAGCATGGCCGAGGCGAGTGTGGCAGGAGCGCATGGTGTAGTTTGCTTACCGTATTTGTCTCCTGCCGGAGAACGTTCTCCGTTCCTGGCCCCGTCGGCTTGTGCCACTCTGCACCGCTTATCCCTAACCCACACCCGCGGGGATGTCGCACGTGCAATCTTCGAGGGGCTCTCTTTTGTTGTTCGCGATTGCTTCATGGCGGCATCTGCCGCACCGCTCGCCAGGGTGGCCGCCTGCGGTGGCGGCTCGCGCAGTGAGTTTTGGTGCCAGCTGATTGCCGACGTCTGCGAATGCAAAGTCTTGCGCCCTTACGGTAGCGAGATTGGCGTCCGCGGCGCATTCTTTTCCGCCCTGTGCGCGACGGGCCAAGCCACCTCCATGGAGAATGCGGTGCTGCGCTACGGTGTGGATGGCCAGCTCTACCTGCCCGCGCCCGGTCAGTCTTCCGCCTATCGAAGCCTCTTCGCCAACTTCGTTAAGCTGCGACAAACCCTGGCTGGCACCTGGCAGAGCCAATAGAGATGAACATAACTGAGGCGGTTTGGATTGGCATCGATGTGGGCACCCAGAGTATTCGTGCGATAGCGGCGGACGACACCGGTTCCGTTCTGGCCACGTCGACGAAGCCGCTGCTATCGAGTCAGCGCGCAGGGCCGGAACACGTGCAGGATCCCGAGGAGTGGTGGGGAGCTGTGTGCGCTTCGTGCCAGGAGATTATGTCCGAAGTTCCGGCCCACACGGTCGGCGCCATTGCGGTTGACGCCACGTCGGGCACGGTTCTGCTGACTGACAATAATCTTCGCCCGGTCACCGAAGCGCTCATGTACGACGACGGTCGGGCCGAAGGCGAAGCGCGAGCCATCGCTGAAGTGGGCGGGGCATTGTGGGCCGAGTTCGGCTATCGCATTCAGCCCTCCTGGGGACTGCCCAAGCTCCTCTGGCTCTGGCACAATCGCGTCCGAAACACCACTGGCCTCCGTCTGACCCATCAGAATGATTTCATTCAGAACCGTCTTGCCGGCGAGCGCATATCGACTGATTGGAGCAATACTCTGAAATCCGGTTACGATCTGCTTCGGCAGCAATGGCCGCATTCGGTCTTCGAAAAACTCGGCCTGCCCGACTTGATTTTTCCGCAAGTCGTTCCACCCGGGTCATTGGTGGGCCAAGTGTCGCGGGACGGTGCCAGACAAACCGGACTTCCGGCAGGGCTCCCGATCATCGCCGGCATGACGGATGGATGTGCCGCCCAGATCGCTGCAGGCAGCGTGCAGAGGGGCAACTGGAACTCGGTATTGGGAACGACGCTGGTGGTAAAAGGGGTTACCGAAGAGCGGCTTCACGATCCGCTCGGGGTGGTCTACTCGCACCGCGCCCCTGACCGGAATTGGCTGCCGGGTGGCGCTTCCAGCACCGGCGCCGGCAGCATTGCAAAACATTTTCGAAGAGAGAATCTGGACCAGCTCGGCTCCGCCGCAGCCACTCGCGGACCTTCGCCCGCTGTTGTTTATCCGCTCCACGCAAGCGGCGAGCGATTCCCTTTCGCTGCACCGCAAGCCCAGAGCTTCGGGCTGGATAAGCCGCGGGACGAGGTAGAACTTTACCGCGCTATCCTGCAGGGTGTGGCTTTTGTGGAAAGGCTCTCCTTCGATTACTTGGAGCTTTTGGGCGCACCGCTCTCGGGAGTCATGTCCATCTCCGGTGGCGCCGTTCGGAGTTCGCTCTGGAATCAGATCCGGGCTGATGTGCTGGGACGAACGCTCACCGTACCTGCGGTGATGGAGCCGGCCTTCGGCATGGCTGTTTTGGCGTCTTCGCACACCTCCTCTCTGCCGAATGCAGCCGCCCGGATGATCTCTTCCGGCTCGACGATCGAACCCGCACTCCCGTTCGGGAAAACCTACGGAGAAACGTATTGTAAATTGCTGCGCGAATTGGAAGGACGGGGCTGGTTGCCGTCAGAACTGGCCTCTTACTCCGTCGCTCGAATCGACGTATGAGCCGCATTGTTCTCGTGCGCCACGGCGAGACCGTCTGGCACGCCGAAAATCGCTATGCTGGCTCAAGCGACATCGCGCTCAGCCATCGCGGCCGCCGCCAGGCACAAGCACTTGCCCGTAGGGCAGCGAATGCTGGCTTAGAGCGGCTCTATGTTTCGCCCCTGGGGAGAGCACGAGAAACAGCACGGCCGGTCGAAACAGTGCTCGGAATGGAGGCGACCGTCGATGCACGTCTTCGCGAACTGGACTTCGGTGATGGCGAAGGACTCACCTCCCGCGAGATGAGCGAGCGCTTTCCTTCTCAATATGCCGCGTTCCGCAAGGATCCGGTGAAGCACTTTCTGCCCGGGGGCGAAGATCCTGTGGCCGCCATAGCCCGGGGCCGGGCAGCGCTCGCGGACATCGCCTGGCAGGTAGGCTCGCAGGCACGTGTTCTGCTGGTCGGTCATAATACTTTGATCCGTCTCCTGCTCTGCGATCTGCTGGGTATTTCCCCCTCGCGCTACCGCGACGTCTTCCCCGAGCTGGGGAACGTGAGCACCAGCGAGATTGCGGTCTCGGAACGCAGCGTGGCGCTTCTCCACTTCAATGCTCCGATCCTTGCTGTCGAAGGCGAAACGGTATCTCTCAAAAACTAGGTATGAAGAGACTTCTTGCTATTGGCGATCAGTTTATTCCGCCCTCGCTAATGCGGGCGAGCGTGCCGGCCAGCGTAAGAGACCGGCTCGAGATCTCCGAAGCATCCACCCCCTTTCCGCTCGAACCCTTCCGAGAGATCGCCGAAGTCAAGGAAGCCTCCGGTTCAGAGGAGCAGATGATCGAAGTACTCCAGGGTGTCTCTTTGTGCATTGCCCATCACGCGCCGCTCACCAAAAGAGTGCTCGATGCGGCCCCGCAACTCCGACTCTTTGTGGTCTGCCGCGGCGGTCCGGTCAACGTTAATCTTGCAGCTGCGACCGCCGCCGGTGTCACCGTCGGTTTCACGCCCGGCCGCAATGCCACAGCCACTGCCGAGTTCTCGGTTGCCATGGCGCTCGCTGCCCTGCGTCGGGTACCCGCCACCGATTTCGGCATCCGCAACGGGCAGTGGCCGGGAAACTATACGTTTGACACGGCTGGTTTTGAACTCGAAGGAACAACGTGCGGCGTCATCGGATACGGCGAGATCGGAAGACGCGTGGCGCGCATTCTTCTGGGCTTTGGTGCTTCCGTTCTGGTTTACGATCCCTACGCAAACATCGGGAACGGCGAGCAGGTGGAGAACGTGTCTCTGCAGCAACTGCTGCGGCGGTCACACCTGGTTTCACTCCACGCTCGCGAGACTCCCGAAACCCGCGGACTGCTCGGCAAAGCCGAGATCGCGCTGATGCCCAAAGGCTCGGTGCTCGTCAACTGCGCTCGCGGCGCGCTCCTGGATTATGCGGCGCTGGAAGAGGCGCTGCGCTCGGGGCATCTCTTTGCGGCTGCTGCGGACGTCTTCCCCGCTGAGCCTCTGCCTCCTTACTCGTCTCTGCTGACCTTGCACAACTTCGTGATGACGCCGCATATAGCGGGCGGCACACGCCAAGCCGCGGAGAAGGCCTGCCGCATTGCGGGCGAGGAACTCGAACGCTTCCTGAAAAACGAACCCCTGCGCTTCTGCGCAAACCCGCACTAACCGTTCATCCTGCTTCTAAGAACTAATTCAAATTCTCGCCATGTGGTCTAACGGCGACGTGAGTTTACCCACCGATAAATCGGACGAACCGCCGCCCCGCAGTGACGTCCCGTGCGGCGTGCCCTCAAGGAACAGTGCGCGGCCGCTAACCAGCTTTCGAGTACAGTGCCCAGGCGATTGCCTACAGCAGTGCACTTCACTGACATCATCCACCGAAACTGGCGTTGCCTTAAGTGATCTTTCAGAATAGATCGCGTGTGACGGCCTACAGTTTAGGAATCCGAGTTACCCCGGGTCGGAAGTGGCACTTATTTATCTGAGGGTTCTAGGATTTTGATTGCTAATGGCTCTGCCCTCGCGCCCGCAAGAACAGGGGCCTCCGGTTTCGGGAGATCCCCCTTCCGCTACGCTCCTTCCCCGAAAAGCTTCGCTCCCCGATCTTGTCCGGTTGCTACCCCGCTCTCGCCAGCGAGGCCTCGAGGGTGTTGGCGCAACACCCAAGCCAACCATTTGAAGGCCAAAGGAGCTAAATCTATGTTTCTCAATCGCATAACCCTGATCGGATTCACCGGACAGGAGCCGAAAACGTTTGCTACGCCAGCCGGCAAGGAGATCACTCGGTTGTCGGTGGCCACCACCAGACGCTATCAACAAGAGTCGGAATGGAAGGAGAAGACGCAATGGCATGACTGCGTCCTTTACGGCAACGCCGCTCAGTACGCAGCCAATCTCCCGAAGGGAAGCCACGTCTTCGTGGAAGGAGAACTGAGCTACCGCGAGTACACGCGCACCATCGAATCAGAATCAGGAGCTGTCAACGTGCAATGGCCCGTCGCGGAGATCGTCGTCGAGTCGATTAAGATTCTCGATCGCAAGAGGAAAGAGAGCAACGAGAAAGAGGGAGCCGCTTAGCGGCTCACCTTTAGTTACAATCGCAGACGTGAAGCGCGTCTTCCTGCTACTAATCCTATTTGAATCAAGCAACACTCATCCATTCAGAGCTCCGACACGCTCTTACGAGTAAATACCGTGTGTCACGGGTGGTTCTCGCAGGAGGAAGTCGGAGCTACCGTTGTTCGGAGGTATCGAATGAAGCCCTGCACCCGGGCGAGTCTCGATACCATATCGAGTTTGGATCAGTCCGAGGATAATCGAGTAGTCAGAAACCGAAATCCGCCAACCGAGCTCGACGCATTCAGATCATCGGCAGGACGGCGACGCCTTTCGCGATTCTCAAGCTCTGCCCATCTGCGTCGATTCGCGCCGGGCAATTGGGCCAAAGCAGCCGGACGGTATCGAGCCACTTGTCAAGGTTCTCCCGAAACCGCCGCGGGCGAGCATATTCTGCGGAGCCGATCTGTGCACACAACCCAAACGGCCCAAACAGCGGAATGATCTCTTCGCCTTTTGCGATGAAGCAGCGATACGACAGCCACATGAACAGATCGAGAACCGCCGGCGAGTCTGAGAGCGCTTTGACGGCCTCCAGATCCGTCGGGATCGGATGCGTTGAAATCTCGCGGTAGAACTCGTCACTCAAAACGATGACGTTCTGAAACTGATCGTCAATCGGGCACTGGTTCGGATCACGACTGTACCAGATCTGGGCCTCCCTGAAGAAACTCAATCGAGTGCGCTGAACCACCTTCGCCTTCGGCAGCATATGATCCGTTCCGAAGAAGATCGTTGCGCCAAAGATCCGTTCAAAGGCAGAAACCAGGCGGCGGTACTCTCGGCCGCCTTTGTGGAGTGAGAAGGTGTCGAGCATCTCGCTTGCGCTCCGGAAGTGGATCGTCTGGCTCTGCTGCTGAACAGCAAGCGTTGCCAGGTAGATCAGGATGAGTCGATCCTGTCCCCAAGGCAGCCCGAAGCTCGGGTGTCCCGTGATCTGCAGGACGAAATTCCCGTTCCGCCGTTCATACAGCAGATCTGCCGGACGAGGCTTCTTGACTGGCAGTCCACACAAGACGAAGGGCCTCGAACTGAATCCCAAGCTTTGGTTGCCCTCCTCTCGTTTCAGCCGGACCTGGCAGCAGGCCTCAGCCACCCGAAGCTTTCGCTTCGAGACGACCAGCTCCGGCGACATCGTTTTCAGAACGGAGCCAGTACTCGCCATTGAGCCGACTCCGCTAACCATGCCCGGAGACACACTCCGAGCCACTGCTTTTTGCAACCCTCACCTCGCGTCAGCGCCGCCGTTTCGGCGCGATTGGGTGAGGGGCTTTGAGTTGTCTTTGAGGAGGTCGGTGGACGTTACTGCGATTACTGCGTTAAGCAGCGAAAGTCAGCAAAAGTCATAAACTTCTTAGATTTCCTGGTCAGCCATGATCGCCATGGACGCCTAAGTTATTGATAGGCAACTTACAGTGTGATTCCCAAGCTGGACGTCGCGGGTTCGATCCCCGTCTCCCGCTCCATAGAATCAATAACTTACGAACGTTTCATTCCACGCGCAAAACGGCTTAACACAGTAATCGCAGTAACGCCTACTTGTAAGTGATTGCAATCAAAACAACATTGCTTCTTGGAATGCCAGCCTATACGGCTGGCATTCGATGCTGAGACTCTTCGAGAACCCTAATAAAGGACGTGTGCCCTGCAACGGATCCAAATGGCCGGAATCCAATGGAACTGGGCACCGATCATGTCGAACTATCACAAGAATCCAGAAGCTATTTCTCGGCTCACTTCAGAGCAGTACGAGGTGACACAACGGAACGGGACGGAACGCCCCTTCCAGAACGCGTACTGGAATCACAAAGATCCGGGCGACAGCCTTTTGGGTCACGTCTTCCCGGATGGTCCTCGTGAAACAGGCGGTCTGCGCTACTGTATCAACTCCGCATCGCTCCGGTTCATTCCCGTCGATCAACTCGAACGCGAAGGATACGGCAGCTACCGTTCACTGTTTGAAGCATCAAAAGAGGGGGCGAGGAAGTAACATGTCCAGAGCAACGGCTATTCTTGCCGGCGGTTGCTTCTGGGGGATGCAGGATTTGCTGCGCCGGTACCCAGGGGTACTCTCCACACGCGTTGGTTATAC
>JABFXN010000104.1 GCA_013361705.1 Acidobacteriaceae bacterium | reverse complement strand
GCGGGCGAATCTTTGCCACGACTACTGCGGCGGCAAGGCGCGGAGAGATGCCGTTGGCGACATCAAGCGGTGTGGTGCCCTTGGGCACCTCGCGCACGGAACCATCAGGAAGCTGGATGCGGATATTCTCAGAACTCACATTTAACAGGATATTGGTTCGGCTCCCATAGCGTCGAGATTTGGACGGCGGAACGCCTCTGCCCCAAAAAAAAGTTGCAGTCACGCGGGCTCCGGGTGTATTGTCAGGTCACTTCGCAGGACATACCCGCCAGGAGTAGACGGGCCGCATTCCGGCTGCCTGGACGGATTTGAAACCATCTTGCGGAGACCTCGTCTTCTGCACTAGAGCCGGAATACCGGCGCGAAAGATGAGAGAAGCACGCCGACGAGCGCTCTGCAGTTAGGCCTTACCCTCCCGGGAGGTACGCGATGCTCTGAAGCTGGTGATGCATGCGGCTTTTATGTACGAAAGCCGACGTTCGCAGCACTATTTGGGGCATACCCGTTACCAATGGCACTTGCACGGCAGAAAACCGCTTCAAGCGGGGAGTAGTAATGCGATAAGAATTTCAGACAATTAATTAACCGTTTGGAGGCAACAAAAAAGCGGGAGTTGGCGTTTTATATAGTGGTAGAAGCGCGGTTAGACCACCGCAGCTCAAAACTCTCCCCCAAACGATGTAACGCCGAACGCGCAAGTGGCATGGAGCATGGCCATCTCACGGCGTACATTCAACGTTGTTAATCAGATCAGATCAGATCGAAGGAACGATCAAGGATTTTAAGGAGCGGACCAATGCAGGTACTTTGCAAAGCATCCACGATGGCAAGCGATATTCAGTGCAGCGTGTGCGGACAGAACTTCCAGGTCTTCTGGGAGCGCACCAATTCGACTGAGCGGGAGGCCGCCCGCGAGGAGATTCTCGCCGCTCTGAGGGCGCAGCATACTACCGACCGCGGGCCTCATGCTCATCGTGCGTGTTTCAACCTGCCGGAATGGAACGGCTCGCCGAAGTACTCCGGCGCTGCCCTGTTGGGCAACGCCCCGGCAACCACCTTCCAGGCTGCGTAGCTGTCACCGCTTCTCCCAGGAAGTGGCGGGCGGAGGCTTTGTGCTTCCGCCCGTTTTCTCTTAAAAACAAAGACCCCACGCCGTTGGCATGGGGTCTTCTTGTTTGCCGGGATCTACTTCTTCTCGACCGCGTTTGGGAAGAGTCCCGGAATCGGCGCATCCTTCTGCTTGTTCAGCTCCGGATGCGGGAATCCCTTCCGCGGCAGCATCGCTTCGCGCTCGCTGGTGTTGTAGAGGAAGATCGCCTCAATGATCGCGGCCTGTTCCAGGTCGGCCTGGTGCAGGCGCTCGTAGGTGTCCATGTTGGAGTGGTGCGTACGGGTGTCGTAGTCCATCGGATCCTGGATGAACTGGAAGCCCGGCAGGCCCACGCCATCGAACGACAGGTGGTCCGTGCCGCCGGTGTTGCGATAGCTGATGGTTGAGATGCCGAGGTCCTTCAGCGGAGCGATCCACTGCGCAAAGACATTGCCGATGGCGTAGTTTTCCTGCGTGTAAACGCCACGCAGTTTGCCCGTACCGTTATCGACGTTGAAGTAGCCGTCCAGCGTCTCCCACTCCTTGGTGGTCTTGATCGCGGGCTGCTCTGCACGCGACTGGGGTCCGCCACCGCCCGCGCCGCAGGCCGGTGCAGGACCATCCGGTCCGCCGAAGTGCGTACGTACGTAGCCGCGCGAGCCGCACAGACCCTGCTCTTCACCCGTCCATAGGGCGATGCGGATGGTGCGCTTCGGCTTGTAGCCGATCGCCTTCAGGATGCGGACCGCCTCCATGGCGACGACCGAACCGGCGGCGTTATCCGTCGCTCCGGTGGCGCTTACCCAGCTATCCAGGTGTCCGCCCACCATGACGACCTGATCCTTCAGCTTCGCATCTGTGCCCGGAATCTCGGCGACGGTATTGAAGCCGTGCTCGTGATCGCCGGTGAACTTTGCCTCGATATTCACCTCGAGTTCGACGGGCACATTCGCCGCCAGCAGACGCGACAAACGGCCATAGTTCTCAATGGTCATTACGGCATTGGGAATCTTCACGGCGTTAGCTGCCGTCTGCGCTCCACGCACCAGGTTGGCTCCGTTGTCGTCAAAGATGATGCCGGTGCCGCCACCCAGGTTTCCGTCACGGCTGGGCGTAATAATCGCGACGACGCCCTCGTCCGTCATCATCTTCAGCGCCTCGGTGCGCACGCGGGCGCGCTCAGCCAGCGCAGCGGGATTGAATGCCGGACCGCCGGCGCGGGGAGCCGGATAGCTCTCCATCTCCTTCAGTTCTTCGTCGGTGTAACGGCGGAAGAGGGGCTTATCCAGGTCAGGCACGGCACGCGGAGCGCCGAAAAGCACGATCTTGCCCGCGAGCTTGCCCTTGTACTTCTCAATGTCCTTTGTTTCCTGAATATCGACCAGGACGGCGTCACAGCTCACCGGGCCTTTGGTTGCCGGCGACCAGGGAGCAGCCTGGATCCAGAGCGGCTCGGGATCGGGAGAGATCATTCGCGCCCAGCTATTGATCTGCTGCCAGCCCATGCCGAACTCGCCCCAGTCCTCCAGGTGCGCATTTTCCAGGCCGATCTTGGCAAGGGTCTCCTTGGTCCACTCATTGGCCTTGGCCATGTTGGGCGAACCGGTCAGGCGGGGACCGATGCCGTCCACCAGAGCCGAGGCGAACTGCATCACACGCCCGTGCTGCATACCCTCCTCGCGGATACGCATGTAGGCATCGAGATCGATCTTCTCAACGGTGGGTTGCTCAGCCTCCCACGCTTTCGCGGTAGCGGCGGCAGGTGCGGCCACAGGCTTCTTGTCCGCCGCGACAGACGGCAGGGCAAAGACGCTGAGAGCGGCCACGGGCACGCCCCAGCGCACAACAGAACGTACGAAATGCATTACTCAACCTCCAGACAGAAACGCCAGATGTAGGGGATGTGATGTTGTGTACGGATGCTAACAGGACGGACCACTGCCGAAAAGTGTTTCAATAAAACGTTTGTCTCGGTGGCAACCCCGAATCAAGGCGCCTCAGCGAACGTGTTCGCGAAGCGACGAGGGAGACAGTCCAAGGCAGGCAAGGTGATTCCCTGTCCGTAACCGTACCTCTTCAACTTTCAACTTGGAACTTTTAACTAGCTTTTCGGCTGATCCGCTTCACCCAAAGTGTGCCAAGAAAGCCGCCGACCACTACCAGCGCCACCGCGCCGGCGGGAATCCCGATCTTCATATACGCCACGGTGTAGTTCACCGCTTTGTGCGTAAAGGCGCCGTAGAACAACAGGCTGAAGATACCCACGAAGGTGGCCGCGAAGAAAACCAGAAAACCGGCCGCCAATGTCATCAACAAGCTGGCAAACCAACCCAGGTCGCCAAACGGAACGCCGAAGATCCGGCCGTGCGAACTACCCGGGATTTGCTGTGCCTGCGTCATCATTGCTCCTTTAGAATAAACCGTGATGTCGGAACGTGTGCAGTCGCAACTGATTACAGCCTCGCAGGTGGCACGGGAGGCCTCCGTGCGCCAGGGAAGCAATGGCGTCTGTTTCGCGGTCTATGGAGAAGCCAAGGTCGCCGGCGCCGATCTGGAACAGATCATCAATACCGTTCCCGCCGCCATGGCTGACGCGCTGAAGCGCAAGGCGTACTACTTCGTCCCCCTGGCCATCGCCGAGATGCGGGGCGATGTCGCCACTCGCGCTAATACGCCCGAAGACATTCTTATCTCCTCCGACTTCACCACCGAGCTCGGCGACCGCGCCAGTTGCCACCGCAACGTAGATTTCGGCACCTCCGAAGGCGTCTTCATCTCTGCGCGTCTGATGCACGACCGCTTCGCCCTGGCCTTCGAATTCTTTATCAATGTCGGCCATGCCTTCGTGGACCAGGCAGGTGTGCCCGAGAGCTTTTCGGAGCTTGTCTGGAAGCAGGCCCAGGCCGATGTCCGCGGCGAGACCAGCCAGGACGCCTTCGACAGCCGCAAGCAGGCCCGCACCAATAACGACGAAAAGGCCCGGAGTGACTTCGCCGCGCTGGCCTTCGCCGATGCCATCGCCATCTATCTGCTCTCACTGGCCATCGACTTTGACTACACAGAACTCCGTGAGCGTGAGTATCCGCTGCTGGCTCCCACTGCGCTGGCCGAGCGCCTGAAGCTCGTCGCCGAGCTCTTCCCGCCCAACCCTGGCTACGAGTTCGCCATCAAGTACCGCAGGCGCTAGAAAGATGCGCACGAAGATCATCATTGGGGTCTTCGCCTTCCTCGGGCTCTTCGCAGGCGCCTTCAGTCTCTGGACCGCAGGGAACAGCATCCGCTACGGCATTCCCCTCGGCGGCTTCTGGACCGTGGTGACCATCATCATCTGCCCACCTGTCCATTGGCTGCGTTACGCAACCAGCCTCTGGCCCCTGCTGCTCCTGGCCAATGTCATTCTTTACTCTGTTCTCGGTCTCGTGATCGGACAATTTCTGCCATCAGGTAGAACAACCAGCAACTAGCAACCAGGAACCAGCAACCGGCATGATTGCTCACCTTCGCGGAACGCTCCTCGCCAAACATCCCAACCAGGCCATCGTCGAGGCCGCGGGTGTGGGCTACGATGTCACCATCTCGATTGAGACCTTCACCCATCTTCCCGAAGAAGGCCGGGAGGTGAAGCTGCACATCCATACCCACGTGCGCGAGGACGCGATCGCCCTCTTCGGCTTTGTCGAGCGCGACGAGAAGAAACTCTTCGAGAAGCTGATCACTGTCAGCGGCATCGGCCCCAAGCTGGCGGTGACTGTTCTCTCCGGGCTTCCCTCGCAGCGTCTTGTCGCTGCCATTCGCGCACAGGACCACGCCACCCTGACCAGGGTTCCAGGAATCGGCAAAAAGACTGCCGAACGCGTCGTGCTGGAACTAAAGGACAAGCTGGAAGAGTTCGCCCTGCCCACATCGCAGGCCTCCGCCCGGCCCGCAGGCGCAGCAACGGAAGACGTCCTCTCCGCCCTCACCAACCTCGGCTACCAGAAACCGGCAGCCGAGAAGGCCATGGAAGCCGCGCTGAAGAAAGAACCCAACATCGCTGACGACTTCGAACAACTCTTCCGCGCCACCTTGGCCGCAATCCGCTAAGGCCACCACCAACTCTGGGTGCCCCGGGTCCCCGGGGTCCCCAACGAACCGGGTTCGTTGAGGTGGATGTCCCGCTTTTGGGACCTGGGTATTCGAGCGAAAGCTCGAACCGTATTTTTATTTGTCATCCCGCAGGGATCTGGTTTTAAGCGCCTGCTGAGGCGCGGCAACCCAACAAACCCATACCGTACGTCTTCAACTTTCAACTTTTAACCTTCAACGGGCGCCACAGGCGCTCCCTTGACAGTCCGACAGTCGGATGTCTACCATCGCGCTCATCGAGGGTCGAATGCCTTCCACCAAAGACCAAGCGAAGCAACGCAGCGCGGTTCTACAGGGAACACTGGATATGCTGATCCTCCGGACCCTGCTCTATGGCGCTGCCCATGGGCACGAAATCGGAAAACACATCCAGCGAACGACAAACGACTTCCTGCAGATGCAACATGGTTCCCTCTATCCGGCTCTGCATCGTCTGGAGAAACGAGGCTGGGTCACTTCGAAATGGGAGACCGCTCCTGATCGTAACCGGGAGTTTAAGTACTACCGGTTGACCGAAAAAGGCCGGAAACAGCTCCTGGTCGAAGAATCGCAATGGAAGCAGATGATGGAAGCCGTCGCCCGCGTGATGTGGCCCACCGGCGAGGAGAGCTGAGATGCAATGGTGGCAGATCAGGAAACGCAATGACGACCTTGAGCGTGAGCTGCTCTGTGACCTTGAACTCGAAGAAGAAGAGCAACGGGAACGCGGAGTGCCACCAGAGGAAGCGGCCAAGGCTGCCCGCCGTGCCTTCGGTAACGTCGCGCTTATTCGCGAACGGACGCATGAAGCCTGGGGTTTAGCGCCCGTAGAACGTTTCTGGGGGGATCTTCGCTACGCTTTGCGCTCGGTGCAGCGAGCGCCTATGCTTTTCATCGTCGCCGTCCTCGCACTGGGGCTTGGTATCGGGCTCAACGCAGGGGTGTTCACGCTGTTGAATTCAATCCTCCTGCAGCCGCCGATCTTCAAAGATCCGGGTAGCTTCGTTCAGGTTTATCCGCGGTACACGGGATGGTCTATGCGGGAGGATCAGTATTCTTCGTTTACCACCGAAGACTATGACGCCATTCGCAACCGTTCAAAGGTGCTTGAGGATGTTGCAGCATGGCAGATCTCTTCCGTGGTGCTCGAAGAGGGGAACAAACCGAATGCCGCACCGACGGTCACTTGCAATTACTTCCATATCTTCGGTGTCGATCGCCCGCTCCTCGGGCGATTTTTCGTCTCCGGAGACTGCGGCCGAGGTTCCTCTGCACAAGTAGCGGTACTCAGCGAGGCGACCTGGGCGACCGATTTCGGAAGCGACTCCGACATCATCGGAAAGACGATCCATCTGAACGGATCACCCTTCCAGGTCATTGGTGTCGTTTCCTCGGATGCAGCTAACTTCCTGCCTGGCGGTATTTTCGTTCCCTATACGGCGGAGCCGCTGCTTGATCGCGGCAGAGATCTATTCAACAGCGCCGACGTACCGTGGCTCGGCGTGGCAGGCCGGTTACACTCAGGATTCTCGCGAGCCGACGCGCAGGCCGAGTTATCGACCATCATGGCGCAGCAGGACCGTGCCTATGTGAAGCGCCATATCTCCACCTTTAATCGCAAAACGAATCTCGCCCTGACGAACGGATCGTTTATAGAAAATCCGGCCATTCGCGATCGTGTGGTTGCGATGATGGCGTTGATTCTGGGACCGCTTACACTCATCCTGCTGCTGGCCTGTTGCAACGTGACCATGCTTTTTCTTTCGCGTACAGTTACGCGCCGCGGCGAAATCGCAACACGTCTCGCACTGGGTGCCAGTCGCGGGCAACTCGCCCGTATGCTGCTGGCAGAGAGCCTGCTTACGGCTATCATCGGCGGGGCTCTCAGCATCCTGTTCGTTTACCGGGTGCCGCTCCTGGTCATGAATGCCATCGGCGCCAGGCAGTCCAGATTCGTCCTGCTCATTCATCCCGACTGGCGCGTGTTCGGTTATCTTGCTCTTCTTGTCATTGCGGCAACCCTCATCTCTTCGCTCATGCCGATTCGCGCAGCATGGAAGCTGGACCTGCTGACCGCATTGAAGGGACGGGAGAGCGCTGCGACCGTGCGTTCGAAAACCACGAGTGGACTGATCGTCGTACAGATCGCCTTTGGATTTGTGCTTGTGTGCGCGGCAGTGCTGTTCGGTCGTCTGCCCAGCCTGGTCACCGGCACGGACGCAGGCTTCGATACCCACCACACGATAGCCGTGCCGCTCGACGTGGATACATCTGCTGCGAATCATGCCGGCGCGCTCGCTTTTTACAGCACGCTCGAATCGCGAATCGTTGCTATCCCCGGCGTGCAATCGGTGGCCTATGCCAGTCTTGGACCCTTCCGCCCGGTTCCTCCGCAGGAGATTCGCCTTCCCGGTCAGACCGTAGGACAGGGCAAACCCGTCTCGGTCGACGATATCTCGAGCTACTTCTTTTCAACCTTTGGCATTCCTCTGTTGAGAGGCCGTTCCTTCAACTCCGCCGATCCAACCTCGCCCGATTCAGATTCGGTCGCAATTGTCTCTGAGGCCTTCGCGAAGGCGTTCTGGCCGGCAGGCGATCCCCTGGGACAGTCGATCGTTACTCCCAATCACCGCCGCCTCATTGTCGTTGGAATTGCAGCGGATACAAAGTCCGAGAGCTTTGGTGTTACTGACGGCCCAAGACTTTATACGCTCCGCGATGCTTCCGCATTGGGCGGCAAGCTGTATGTACATTTCTACGGCGACGCCAAGCCCATTGAGAATGCGATAAGAGATATGGTGAAAGCTCTCGATCGCACACAGATCATTGCCCCGGAGACCATCTGGGAATCCCTCGAAGCCGACGCTGTGCAGATGACTTCGCTGGCCGGGATCATTCTCTTTATGGCTTCCGTCGGATTACTCATGGCTGTCGTGGGCGTCTACGGAGTTCTTTCGTTCGCCGTCAACCAGCGCTCCCGTGAGTTCGGAATTAAAATGGTGCTCGGTGCAAGCCGCCAGACGATCTTCCGTTCCGTAACGCTCCAGGCTATTCGCAATACCATCGTCGGGCTTCTCTGTGGAGTCGCAATCGCACAACCCGCGATGCGCACACTCGCCCAATTTCTGTCTGGGCCCTATCCTCTGCGTGGTCTGATCACATTCGCCTTAGGAGTTTCCGCCGTCCTGCTTCTGGTGGTCTCGCTGGCGGCTAGCTGGCTGCCGGCGTTACGCGCCACACGCTCCGATCCGATGCAGGCATTGCGTGCTGAATGAACTGAGGACTGAAAAGCCTATCGAAGTCGCGCTGAGGGAAATGCTCTAGTACTCGACTCCGGCTGTCACGGACCCAATGGATAACTTCCGTAGCAGCTTGAAATCGTCAAGAAGCTTGCCAGACCCCAGCACGAC
>JABFXN010000221.1 GCA_013361705.1 Acidobacteriaceae bacterium | reverse complement strand
CTTCGCTGCGGTTTCGCATTGCGTGAGCGAAACATCGTTGTGCGTTACCAGCCGCACCGCGTGCGGACCGATGGCGCTGCAACGAACGCCCTTCGCTTCCAAGCGGCGAACAAACCCTACGGCATCCCCTTTGCCGGCCAAACGGAAGATCACGATATTGGTTTGTACGCCTGAAAGATCGATCTCCGCGGCTGGAGAGGTAGCGATCGCCTCCGCCAGCAGACGTGCATTCGCGTGGTCTTCCGCGAGCCGTTTGGACATCTCCTCCAGCGCAATCAAGCCGGGAGCGGCGAGTACACCTGCCTGCCGCATGCCACCGCCCAGCGTCTTGCGAATGACACGTGCACGGTCGATGGATGCACGGCTACCGACGATCATCGATCCGACAGGCGCGGCCAGGCCTTTGGAGAGGCAGAACATGACCGTGTCGAAGCCACTGGTCAGCCGCGAAACGGAAACACCAAGCGCCGTAGCAGCGTTGAAGACGCGGGCTCCATCCAGATGCGTCGGAATGCCACACTCTTTGGCTCCCGCCCAGATCTCTTCAAAGACATCGAGCGGCGTTACCGTTCCCCCTGCCATGTTGTGCGAGTTCTCGAGCTCGATCAGTCCCGTACGCGCGCGATAATACGCGGCGGTATTGAGGACGATCTTTTCGCGGATCTGAGACCAGGTAAGCACGCCGCGGTCTCCAAAGATAGTGCGCGGCACGGTTCCGGCAACGGAGACCATCGATCCCATCTCCCAGTCGAGAATGTGGGCGCGCGATTCGCAGATAACCTCCTGCCCCGGCCGTGCATGAACCATGATGGAGGTGAGATTACCCATCGATCCGGTGGGAACGAAGATCGCAGCCTCTTTCCCGAAGATCTGCGCGGCTCGCGCTTCCAGCCGGTTGACCGTTGGGTCTTCCCCGTAAACATCGTCGCCGACATCGGCGGTAGCCATTGCCTGGCGCATAGCGGCTGTGGGTTTGGTCAACGTATCGCTGCGAAGCTCGATAATCTCCATGCCGGTATTGTCTCAGGCGGTAGAGCATTTTCCCTGTTGATGGGTATCCCGGAAGAGGAGTGCAGCGGCGTTTTCCTTGCGGAAAACGCCCATAGATGGGGAAGCCCGCTCTACACCTACAGGGAAAATGCTCCAGCACCCAGAAGCTCGGTGAAGACGTCGTTCGAGAGAAGACGCCCCTTCGGGGTCAAAGCGACCCGGTTTCCCTGAAGCTGCATCAGACTTTCTCGAACCAACTGCTGCAGCACCGAAGCCATAGGACCTTCTTTGGGAAGAGGAATCCCTTCGTTCAGCCGCAGGCCGAGGAAGACCTCTTCCTCCGATGCCTCATGCGGCGACACAGCAACCGGATCCGGCGATGCTTTGCCCTCGAGATAGGCATTCAGATCGTCTGTGTTCTGGAACCGCCAATCGCCGAGCATAGAGTGTGCGTCCAGTCCCAGGCCGAGGTATGGAAGGCGATTCCAGTACTTTAGGTTGTGGCGGGAGGCGTGGCCAGGACGGGCGAAGTTCGAGATCTCGTATTGAGGAATGCCATTGTTCCCCAGGAACTCACAGGCCTCAAGATACATCTCCGCCACCAGGCCATCATCCGGCACGTGGTGGGCGTGATAGCGGACACCGCCGGCGATGAGTTCCCTTCCCAGCCGGGACTCCTCATCGACCTCCAGCATGTAGACGCTGGCATGAGGAACACCTGTCGCAGCGGCCTGCTCCAGGGAGATGCGCCAGCTTTCATCGGTCTGGTGCGGCAGACCTGCGATCAGATCGACATTGATCTCCTGCACGCCGGCGGAGCGGAGACGGGCGATCTCGGCCAGACAGACATCCTTTGTATGGAAGCGGCCGACCGCACGCGACTCCTGGTCGACAAAAGACTGTACTCCCAGGCTGACCCGGTTGAGTCCGTCTCGCAGCAGCTCTGTGAGGGTATCGTCCGCAAGCTGCCCCGGAGCGCATTCCAACGTGAACTCGAGATCGGTTTGCAGCGAGAAAACAGCCCGCAGGGCCTCAAAGATGCGCTGAAAGTGCGCGGCGGAGAGCAGGCTCGGCGTCCCTCCACCGAAGTAGACCGAATCCACATCCCGGGGTAACGTCGCCCCCATACCGGAAGCCTTTGCTGGCGCCTGGGCGATCTCTTCGCAGAGGCGGTCCACATAAGCATCCATCCGGGCGGGGCCGAAGGCGTCGGACGCGAAGTTGCAGTAACTGCACTTGGCGCGGCAGAACGGAACCGAAAGATAGAGACCGACCGGGGGCATCTTCTCTATTGTTTCACTGGAAAGGGTGAACCGGAGACGGGTGGCTCCGCATCTACAATCTATCTAGATGGCGGCCAAGGCAGAAGACAAGAAGAAAAAGTCGGCACATGACGACGATCCGGCGGGTAAAGCATTCGATTCACGCCTGATGCGGCGTTTGCTGACCTATCTGCGGCCATACACCGGTCATGCCCTGATCTCCGCTTTGGCGATCCTGTTGAAGGCAGGGGCGGACGTGGCAGGACCGTTCCTGGTCAAAGTAGGCGTCGATGCCTATATGACTCCCGAACCGGGGCACAAGCCGGCCTGGATCGTCCGCTATCTGAGCCACGACCCGATTACCGGTATCTCGCAGCTTGCGGCGCTGTATCTCATCGCTCTGCTGGTGAGCTATGGGCTGGAGTTCATGCAGACCTATCTGATGCAGTGGACCGGGCAGCGCGTAATGTTCGATATGCGCAGCCAGATCTTCCGGCATCTGCAGCGCATGGACGTCAGCTTTTACGACCACAACCCCGTGGGCCGGCTGGTCACGCGTGTCACCGGCGACGTCGATGCCCTGAACGAGATGTTCACCTCGGGTGTGCTGGCCATCTTCGAGGACGTCTTCGTCCTGCTGTTCATCGTGATTGTGATGGTCCAGATGAATCCCCTGCTGGCGTTGATGACACTCTCGGTGATTCCGGCCATCATCTACTGTACAAAGCTGTTCCGCGACCATGTGCGGAACAGCTACCGGCGCCAGCGAGGCGCGACCGCGCGCATCAACTCCTTTACGCAGGAGTATGTCTCGGGCATGGCGGTGGTACAGATGTTCAACCGCGAGAAGCGCGCCTTCCGCGACTTCTCTGCCGTCAACGACGAAAACAAACAGGCAACGACGGACGCGATCTTCGCCTATGCGCTGTATTACCCGGCCGTCGAACTACTCTCAGCGACAGCGATCGCACTCGTAATCTGGCGTGGCGGAGCCGGCGTCCTCTCCGGGTACGTCACTCTCGGCGTGCTGATCGCCTTCATGCAGTATGCACAGCGGTTCTTCCGCCCCATCCAGGATCTCAGCGAAAAGTACAATATCCTGCAGGCTGCCATGGCAGCCGCGGAGCGCATCTTCAAGCTGCTGGATACTGCCCCGGCGATCGAGTCACCTGCGCAGCCGATTGCCGGTGATAACTCCGGCGCGGTCGAATTCCGCAACGTCTGGTTCACCTATCAGCGCCTGACGGAAGCGCAGCAGATTTTCGTCTCCTCCGCTACAGACGAAGAGCTGGCCGCCGACACACAGATTGAATGGATTCTGAAGGGTGTCTCCTTCATCATCGCCCCCGATGAGACCGCCGCTATCGTTGGCCACACCGGTGCGGGCAAGACGACCATCACCAGCCTGATGATGCGCTTCTACGACGTGCAGCGCGGCGAGGTTCTTGTGGATAGCGTAGACGTGCGGCTACAGGATCTGAATCGCCTGCGCAGACGTTTTGGCGTGGTGCTGCAGGACCCATTCCTGTTCACCGGCACCATTGCCCAGAACATTCGCCTGGGAAGCGAATGGATCACTGAAGAGCAACTGCAGCAAGCGGTCGAAGACGTAAATCTGGGAGCTTTTATCCGCAGCCTTTCCAAAGGGCTTCAGGAGCCGGTTGTGGAGCGTGGAGCCACCTTCTCCACCGGGCAGAAGCAATTGATCTCGTTTGCACGCGCACTGGCGCACCGGCCAGGCATCCTGATTCTGGATGAAGCGACCAGCTCCGTCGATACCGAGACGGAGCTCCTGGTGCGCTCGGCCGTCGACCGCATGATCACCGGACGCACCTCGGTGATGATTGCTCACCGGCTCTCCACCATTCAGAAGGCCGACACCATCCTGGTAATGCACAAGGGACACCTGCACGAACAGGGCACGCACCAGCAACTGCTGGCGCATCGCGGTCTGTACTGGAAGCTTTATCAGTTGCAGTACAAGGATCAGGAGCTGGGGGACACCGCCCCCGCTTCTATCCCAACCCCAGCCGTTGGCTGATGACGTCGGTGTACTTGTTCCCCGAACCAGTATTGAAGAGCACCACCTCATCCTCCGGCTTCAGGAAGCCGGTCTCGATCAGGTAGTCGTACGCCGCCATCGACGAAGCACCTTCCGGCGAGAGCAGCAGGCCTTCGTGCTTGCCCCAGTCAGAGAGCGCGTCAAAGATTTGATCGTCAGTTCGCGAGACCACAGTGCCGCCGCTGGCGCGGACGATATCGAGAATCAGATAGTCGCCATATGGCTTTGGCACCCGCAGGCCGGACGCGAAGGTCTGCGCATTGGGATACATCACCGATGCATTTTCGCCCGCTTCATAAGCAACGGTGATCGGTGCACAGCCTGCGGCCTGCACCGCAATCATCTTCGGACGAGGACCGGAGACCCAACCGAGCTCTTCCATCTCCTCAAAAGCCTTCCACATACCGATCATCCCTACGCCGCCGCCGGTGGGGTAAAAGACCGCTGCGGGATAGCGCCATCCCAGCTGTTCTACCAGCTCGTAGCCCATCGTCTTTTTGCCTTCGATACGATACGGCTCCTTGAGCGTGGACATATCGAACCAACCTTCGGCGTCTTTGCGCTCAGCAACGATGCGGCCGCAGTCAGAGATCAGGCCATCCACCAGCGTGAGGTGCGCGCCGTGAATGTGGCACTCGACCTGGTTCGACAGAGGGACATCCTTCGGCATGAAGATGTGAGCTTCCATCCCTGCAGCGGCAGCATAGGCGGCCATCGCTCCGCCGGCGTTACCCGCAGAAGGTGCCGCGACCTTGCGGATGCCTAGATGCTTCGCCATGGAGATGGCCATGGCCATGCCGCGCGCCTTGAAGGTTCCGGTGGGATTGGCGCCCTCTTCCTTGACCCATACCTTGCCGTAGCGGCGGCTGGGCAGCATCGGCGTCCAGCCTTCACCGAGGGAAACGGGCGTGACCTCCGGCAAGACCTCGCGATAGCGCCACATTCCGGTGGAGCGAGGATAGTCCGCTGTCACGCGGTCGCGGGCAGCAAGCCCTTTCGCCGCGGAGAGATCGTAGCGGACATAGTAGGAGCCTGCGCACTGCGGACAGACATTCTGCGGGACGGATGCGCTGGCCGTGTGGCCACAGCGCGAACATTCAAGATGCTTGATCGACGGCATACTTCCTTTATTCCGGGCGCGGGTTATGCTCACGCCAGACTTTGTAGGCGCCCCACGCGGCGAGAGTGCAGTTGTCCTGAATCTCGCTGCGAAGGATCATCTGTTCGAATTCGGCGACGGAGACACGAAAGATCTCGAGGTCGTGCTCTTCCGGATCCCGCTCCGTTGCGCCCTGTTTCAAGTCCTCCGCGAGATAGAGATAGTGCCGCTGACGCATCACGCCATAAGCAATCCACATCTCGTTGAGAAGGGTCATGCGGCCCGCAACCAGGCCGGTTTCTTCCCCCAATTCCCCGTGAGCAAGCTCCTCGGGAACGATCTCTTCAGTCTCCCAGCCACCCTGGGGGAACTCTTTGAACCGCTTACCGATGGTGTAACGATACTGCTCCACCAGGTAGACAAACTCTCCCTCTGACGTGCGCTCCAGAGGAATGATGATGCAGGCCGGGTCTTTCTCGATGACGCCATAGATACCTCGCACGCCGCCAGGACGTTCGATGATGTCTTCTCGTACGCGTGTCCAGGGATTGCGGTAGACCTCGCGCGAGGAGATGGTCTTGATCGACATGAGTCTCCTACTCGGCGGGGACCAGCACTTCGAGGTGCGAAGGATGGGCTGCCGAGAAATAGATGCTCTGCGTCTGCGGCTTATACGCATCCGCGGGAGCGGTCATGATGTTTTCCACGAAGGTCTGCGGATTGCGGTCATAGAGCGGGAACCACGAGGATTGCACCTGCACCATGATGCGGTGCCCCTTCTTGAAGGTGTGATCCGCTCCGTGAAGACTCCACCTGAACTCAGCAACCCGGTTCGGAGCGATGGCTTCAGGCTTCTCGAAGCTCTTGTTATAACGGCCGCGGAAGATCTCATCGACGATCATGAGCTGATAACCAGCCATGGGCGCGGGAGCATCGTCCGGATAGACATCGATCAGCTTCACAACCCAGTCCGCATCGCTGCCGGTCGTGGAAGCGAAAAGGTCAGCGACGATGTCGCCAGTGATGGTGGTGTCTTTGTCGAGCACCGGCGACTGGAAGACTGCCGTGTCGTTACGGCTGGTCACAAAGCGCTGATTTTCTACCAGCCATTGCCGCCACTTCGATCCGTTGCCATAGGTGGACTGGATCGGCCGGGCACGGTACGGCACAGGATTTGCGGGATCGGCGACGTAGGTGACCACCGAAGACTTGTCATCGCCCTTGGGCGCCGTGAAGCTGACGCTCTTCTGCGGAGCCAGGTAGAGCTTCGCCGTCTTAAAGCCGGTCTTCGGCGGCCACACATCGTAACGATGCCACTGATCTTCACCGGTGCGGAAGCTGGCAGTGTCCTTGAGATCGAAGCCGGGTTTGTCCTTGAGATAGAACTCGAAGAACGGAGCTTCAATGGTCTTGCGATATTGATCGCCTGCGGGAGCTCCGAAATCAACAGATCCTAAGTGGCGTGAAGTGGCTCCCCAGCCGCCGTGGTTCCATGGCCCGAGAACCATGAAGACGGCATGCTGCTTGTCCTTCTTACTGTCGTGCGGGCGAAGCGCGGCGTACTCCGCCTGCGTGCCCCACATATCTTCCTGATCCCACCACCCACCGACTTCAAGAGTGGGCACTTCGATCTGCGTCAGACGAGCCTGCACAGCCATGTCCCGCCAGAACTTCGTGTAGCTCGGCTGCGTCAAAAACGCCTTCGCTGTCGGCAGGTGATCCATACCGGCTGCCTTTGCCGCACCCTCAAAGTTCCGGTTCTTCAGGAACCAGTCAAAGAGATCGTCGTTCATGGAGACGCGCTGATCGTCTTTGGCGCGCTCCAATTGCTGTACGTAATCGAAGCCGTAGGTTTCGCGGAAGGCTCCGTTGTGGAAGAAGTCGTCTCCCATCCAGACATCCGTCATCGGAGCCTGGGGTGAGATCGCCTTCACCGCCGGATGATGATCGACGCCGGCCATCATGGCAAGAAAGCCGGGATACGAGACGCCAAGAACACCGACGCGACCGTTGTTGTTCGGCAGGTTCTTTACCAGCCATTCGACCGTGTCGTAGGTATCGGAGCTCTCATCTACCAGCTTGGGATCAGCATGATCGCCATACTTGTGAACGACCGGGCGGTTCATGACGAACTGCCCTTCTGATCCGTAACGGCCGCGGATATCGGCGTAGACGAAGATGTAGCCGCTGGCAGCCAGCTCCGGCTTGGAGCCATTCACCATGTCCGAGCTGCCACCCGCGCCGTAGGGCGTGCGCGACATCAGGACAGGCAACGGCTCCCCGGATTTCTCAGAGCCTTCCGGCCGCAGGATGACTACGTGCAGCTTGACTCCGTCGCGCGCGGGAATCATCGCCTCGGTGCGGATGTAGGGACGATAGTGGCTGACCGTAACAGGAGCGTCACCGATCTTGTCGTACGCCACATGCATGTTGCCGCGAGCGACGGTAAGACCTGTGACCTTTCCGCTGGTGTCGCGCGTGAACTCGACGGACTGGTTGCCGCCCTCCGTACTGAAACCGCTTCCCTCAGGCTTAAGGGCAACCCGGCGGGCGCGCTCCCCTTCCAGGGTGAGCGCACTGCCGGAGAGGCGAACCGCCACCAGGACATCCGGCTCAGAATGCTGCGCGTACTCGCCTACCGCAGCCTTCAACAAGGCGTCATCGGCACTCTGAGCGAGCACGGGAGCAGATACAGCAAGCAGAACAAGGCTACGAAGGGCGTACGAACGCAGCAGCATCATCGGCAGACTCCAAAAGGAATTAGGTCAGATTTCCGGCAGGGCTAGCCGCACACTGGAAGCCCACGCGGTTATGCGAACCATCACAAAAGGGGCGCTTCTCACTGGCGCCGCAGCGGCAGAGCGAGACGGCGGGCTTTCCGGTCAGATCCCACTCTTTGCCATCGGCATCCGTGAGAACGATGGGGCCTTCCACACGCAGGGGGCCGTTGGGGCGAACAGTGATTTTGACGGGCGATACTTCAGACATTCCGGGTAGCTCTCCTTAGATAGATGGAAAGCTCAGCATACCAGTTGGGGAGCACCGACAAGCTACGGCTTCCTTCCCGCCCTACGTTGCGAGTTCACCCCAACGAACAAGTTCGTCGGGTCCCCCGGGGCGGAGCACCCGAAGAAAGGTCGAGCATTTGCGGATAGCGGCTAGCTGGAGGGCTCCGGACGCAGGCGGTCGCGCAACGAGATGGCCAGCTCGGTCAGGTGGCGCAAACGGCGCTCCAGAACCGGAGAAAGCCCGGGTTCGCGCAGGGCGAGTTCCGATTCCAGCAAGATACCCGTCACCGACGACTTCAGCTCAGCCTCGAGCGCTGCAGTAACGGCGCGACGTGCGAGCTGCTGCTCCCGTTCGCGACGTGCCAGCCCTGCACGAACCTCGCGGAGCAGTACAGAGCAGTCTTCCGCAGGCATACGGAACAGAATCGGCAGGGCCAGTCCGGAGTGCTGCCAGAAGAGATCGGCGCCGTCTGGATACTGCATCGCCAGATCGGCATCGACCATCACCACCTGGAACTCATTGCGGCGCAGCGTCGCCAAAGCCGACCGGCGGTTGGCGACAATCTCAATCGACGCGTTGAGGCGTTTTGACAGGAACGACGCGCAGCCTTCCGCCTTTGCCGAAGCACTGACCAGCAGAATCGTTGCTTCCATCGATCTCTCCCTTAGATGTGCTCGATGCCGTACTCTTTCAACTTGCGATAGAGTGTCGTCTTGCCGATACCGAGCAAGCGCGCCGCCATCAATTTGTCGCCGTTGAGTTGTTGAATCGTGTTGAGAATGGCTTGCTTTTCAAGCTCTGCGATAGAGACGATGCCCGGCGATTGATAGGTCGCAGTACTTACGTGCTCCGCCGGTGGCGCCGCCGCAATGACTGAGCCGCCGCGCGCTGTCTGGGCCCGGTACTCCTGTAACTGCGTTGGCAGCTCTGCCATGGTGAGGACAGGCCCGGAAGAGATAGCACAGGCACGCTCAATTGCGTGCTCCAACTCCCGCACATTGCCCGGCCAGTCGTACTCGTGCATCACACGAAGCGCCTCGTCGGAGACGACATAGTCGACCCCATCTTCGCGGCGCATGCGCTCCAGGAAGTGGGCGGCGAGCAGCGGAATATCGTCACGGCGCTGGCGCAGCGGAGGAACACGCAGATTGACGACGTTCAGCCGGAAATAGAGATCCTTGCGGAAGGTTCCCTGTTCGACCATCGCCGGCAGGTCGCGGTTGGTGGCAGCCAGGATACGAGCGTGCACGGCCACGGGCTCGGATGCACCGATCGGACGGACTTCCTTTTCCTGAAGGGCACGCAGAAGGCGCGTCTGCATGTCGAGCGGAAGGTCACCGATCTCATCCAGAAAGACTGTGCCATCGTCCGCAGCCACCAGCAGGCCGTCCTTAGCCTTGTCGGCGCCGGTAAAGGCGCCTTTCACGTAGCCAAAGAGCTCACTCTCGATCAGGCTCGGCACCAGGGCGCCGCAGTCCACAGCAAGAAAGGGACGGTCAGCGTGAGCGCCACCCTCATGGACGGCGCGCGCAACCAGCTCCTTGCCGGTTCCGGTCTCTCCCAGGATGAGTACCGGGTGCGACGATTGCGCCACCTTGGTGATCATGCGCGAAAGCTGCTGCATCGCCGCAGTATTGCCGATCAGCAGGCTCGACAGAGAACGCGATTCTCCGGTCCCCTCCCGCAGGCGGCGGGCTTCCAACTCAAAGGTCCGGCGTCGCCTGGCGCGGTCGAGAACCTGCATCAGTTCTTCGAGCGCAAAGGGCTTGGTTAGATAATCTGATGCGCCGTTACGCATTGCCTCTACGGCAGAAGCGACCGTGGCAAATGCGGTCATCAGGATGACGACCAGCTCCGGATGCGCCGAGCGGGCACGTTCCAGGAGATCGAGACTACTGCCGCCGGGCACGCGAAGGTCGAGCAGGACAATATCGATCGTCTGTTCATTGAGAATCGCTTCGCTCTCGGCGATGGTTCCCGAGGCAAAGATCTGGAAGCCGGCGCTCTTGCCGATTTCACAACAGGCGTGGCGAACGGCGGAATCATCATCAACGACTAGCAGGTTCATGCCATTTGGCGGTGCAACGGTCCGAGCGGCGGGTTGAGCTGTTTTCCAACGGGGGGCGGGAGTTGGCATAGACGCTTGACCTCTCATCTCAGCCCTCCATGAGAGGAGAAAAGACGGAGGATTTGGATAGGGTTGGCGGAACAGCTCAACAAGATCGCCCGCATTGGCAGACACCTCCAGAGAGCTTGCTTATACCACGACAATATGGATATTTTCACATTCCTTGTACCAATTTGGTAAGTGATTCAAAACAAAATAAAAAAAGTGTGCAAAAGAAAGCACCGTCGCTGATATGGCTGAACCTTTTGCGGTCTGCCCCGGAAACTGTCCGATGTCGCTCCCAAAATGGTCCACCTTGCGGCTTCTCAACGGAGAATCGTCCGACGCTCTTTACAATCGCTGCATGGCAACTCCGTTTCTTCGTCCTGGCGATCGTAAGACCGATCAGCTTCGTGTCACTTCCCTTACCCCCGGTTTCGTCGGCATGGCGGAAGGGTCGGTTCTGATTGAGGCCGGCCATACGCGCGTGCTGTGCAACGCCACCATCGAGAATGGTGTTCCCGGCTGGCTGCGCAACTCCGGGCGCGGATGGGTTACGGCTGAATATGGCATGCTGCCCCGGGCGACCCTCACACGCACCCCGCGCGAGGCCGAGAGGGGAAAGATCGGCGGACGCACCCATGAGATCCAGCGTCTGATCGGACGGTCGCTGCGGTCGGTGGTCGATATGACGGCGCTCGGCGAACGGACTGTGATTCTGGACTGCGACGTCCTGCAGGCCGACGGTGGAACCAGGACCGCGGCAATCACAGGTGCATGCGCTGCGCTTGCCATCGCGCTGAACAAGCTGGTGGAGGCAGGCACACTGCCGAAGAACCCGATGCGCGAACTGGTCGCGGCTACCAGTGTCGGCATCGTCGAAGGCAATGTGCTGCTCGATCTCTGCTACGAAGAAGATTCACAGGCCGAAGTGGATATGAATGTCGTTATGACCGAAAGCGGCGGCCTGGTGGAGACCCAGGCGACAGCAGAACGCCATCCTTATACCCGGGAACAGTTAGGCACGATGCTGGACTTTGCCGAGATCGGCATTCGGCAACTATTTGAGCTGCAGCGCGGTTCTGTTCGATAATCGAATCTTCCCGCGATTATCGAACGTTTGTTGTACAGTGGTAAGCACGAATTCGACAGGAGTCTTCGGGCTCGTTTAATGTCTACACCGCAGGACGAAGACTCGTCATTCGAACACCCAACAGATCACAAAGGAACAGACAAGCAGGAGACCTTATGACCAAGCCCACACCCGGCAAATTGGCAGGTTTGAAGGCGGTATCGGATAAGCGCGGCGTCATTGCAGCCGCGGCCATGGATCAGCGTGGATCGCTGCAGAAATCCATCGCCAAAGAGCGCGGGGGAGCCGCCACTGCCCACGACCTGGAGGAGTTCAAGGTTCACGTCACCTCGGTGCTGACGAAGCATGCCTCGGCCATCCTTCTGGATCCGGAGTTCGGGCTTCCGGCTGCCAAGCAGCGCAATAAGGCCGGCCTGCTGCTGGCCTATGAGAAGACCGGGTATGACGCCAATACTCCGGGCCGACTGCCGGACCTGCTGGACGTGTGGAGTGTCCGTCGGCTGAAGGAGGCCGGAGCAGACTGCATCAAGATCCTGCTCTACTACACTCCCTTCGAAGACAGCACCGTCAATGATCTGAAGCATGCCTGGGTGGAGCGTATCGGTGATGAGTGCCGCTATCACGACATCCCCTTCTTCCTGGAGACGGTCGGCTACGACGAGAACGGCGGCGGCGAGAAGACCCTGGCGTACGCAAAGAAGAAGCCCGAAGTCGTCTCCGGATCGATGGCGGAGTTCGGCAAGGATCGCTATGGCGTCGACGTGCTGAAGGTCGAGGTCCCAGTGGAAATGACCTTCGTGGAAGGCACACGAGCATACAAGGGAGAGAAGGCCTACTCACGCGCTGAGGCGCTGCAGCATTTCCGCGATGCGGAATCGATGACGCACAAGCCTTTCATCTACCTGTCAGCCGGTGTGACCAATCCGGTGTTTATCGAGACGCTGGAGCTTTCGGCCGAATCAGGAACGAAGTTCAACGGCGTACTCTGTGGCCGCGCCACCTGGTACGACGGCATTTCCATCTTCGCCAAGCAGGGCGCCAAGGCCTTCGAGGACTGGTTGAACACGACTGGTGTGGAGAACATCAGCAACGTGAACAAGGCGCTGCAGGCAGCAACACCGTGGTATGTGAAGTTCGGCGCGAATAGCCTGGAAGAGCTCGGCTAGTTCAAGCAGGGAAAAGAAAGAGGGCCCGCCAAGTTGGCGGGCCCTGCTCTTTGCTTTGAATGGCGCCAGTCCTCTGGCAGAACCGGCACACAGCAAAGAGCAAACTTTATGCGACGCTACGGCTGACCGGCGTATGGTAGCGGCGATGCAGCATCTCAACCTCTAAGTGGACGATATTCCCACGCTCCTGGCGGCGCTCGACCCAGCTTTCGATCACCTCGATGCACGCGTGATCGACATACCGCAGAGAGTGTGTATGGACAACCACAGGTTTGTCTACAGATACCTGATCGAGCGCAGCGGTAATCTTTGGAATCGCCAGGAAGGTACCAATACCCGAGAAGTGGACCTCTGTCAGGTCGTCCTTCTCCTCCACATGCGTCTCAAGATGCGTCACCTTCCAGAGTACGCGCAGCAGCGAGAGACCGATGCCTACCAGAACACCCGTCAGCAGGTTGGTCGCCACAATGGTGCCCATGGAGAGCAGGTAGATGCCAACGGGGGCCCAGCCGAAGCGGCGAAGGTGCAACACATCCTTCGGCTTCACCAGCTTGATGCCAGTAAGCACCAGCACAGCGGCAAGGCTGGCGGTTGGAATCATCCGCAGGACGAAAGGCATCGCCAGCACGAAGAGCAGCAGCCATAGGCCGTGCAGGATGGTGGACTTGCGGGTCTCAGCGCCGGCCTGCACATTCGCGGAGCTGCGCACAATGACACCGGTCATCGGCAGAGCGCCGAGGAAACCGCAGAGCATGTTGCCGACGCCCTGGGCAGCAAGCTCTTTGTCATAGTTGGCCCGTACACGCGTCTGCATCTGGTCGACAGCAGCGGCCGAAAGCAGCGTCTCTGCAGAAGCGATAAATGCGAGAGCGGCGGCAGTGCCGATCAGGCTGAACCAGTTGACCGACGCCATCGTCGACAGACCGGTGATGCTGACCATATCGCTCAGGTTTGAGGGGACGTTGACGCGGTTCACGCCGAGATGGAAGACCTGAGCCACAGTAGTTCCGGCGGCAATGCCAAGCAACGCTCCGGGAAGCAGTCGCAGCTTAGCGGGACGGAAGCGCTCCCATAGAAGCATGACACCGAGCGTGATGATGCCGACCAGAGCAGCCGCTTCTTCCCTGCTGCCATTCAGGGGAAAGATGCCGCCGAAGACGGCTTCGCCCATAGCGAGGATATTTGCCGGGCCATTGGACTTCGGTGTGCGGTCCAGAACGACATGGAACTGTTGAATCACGATGAGGACGCCGATGCCGGCGAGCATGCCGTGAATTACCTCAGGGGAGATGGCGCGGAACCAGCGGCCCATCTTGAGCAGACCGGCGGTAAGCTGCATGGCTCCGGCGAGGATGAGAATGGGGCCGAGCGCGGAGATACCGTGCTCATGGATAAGTTCAAAGACGATAACGGCCAGTCCCGCAGCCGGGCCGCTGACCTGCAGCGGCGAACCGGAGAACAGGCCGACGATAATACCGCCGACGATGCCGGTAACAAGACCGCGGGCCGGCGGAACGCCGGATGCCAGAGCGATGCCCATGCACAACGGCAGGGCTACGAGAAATACAACCAACGACGCTGAAAGGTCTTTCACCAGAGCGCCGCTTGCCGGCTGCGAGACTGTGTTCTTCATGATGATTTTCCTTTATGCGATACGACGGTTTTCGTCAGGGGCGCCGACCGTAATTGGAAGGAAAGCGCCAGATTCGTTGTCGAGAGCGATGATCTCGCCGGTTGCAATGTCATAGACCCACCCATGCAGACGAACCGTACCGTTCGCCAGGCCTTCGGCGACCGCCGGTTGCTGCGCCAGATGGTTAAGCTGGGTCATGACGTTTGCCTGGATGAGGAGCTCGGTCTGCTTCTCAAGCGAAATCGCACCCTCCTCTTCAAAAAGGCTGCGCAGCCACTTGGCGGATGGTCCGGCATGACGAAGCCAGGCGTGCACGAGAGGCAGATCCTCGACGTGCTTGCGCTCCAGGAACTCCTTCATTGCGCCGCAGCCGGTGTGGCCGCAGACCACGATATCGGCCACCTTCAGCGCCTTGACGGCGTATTCCACCGTCGCGGTGACGCCGCTGTGCGACTCTCCCGGAGGCGGTACCAGGTTGCCGGCATTACGGATGGGGAAGATCTGACCGGGCTCGCACTGCAGAATCATCTCCGGCATGACGCGCGAATCAGAGCAGGTGATGAGGCAGACCTCCGGCTTCTGTCCACGGGCAAGTTGCGAAAAGAGCGAGGAATGATTCGGAAAAACTTCGGTTCTAAAACGGGCATACCCGTCGAGAAGGCGTTGCATCGCTTGCAATCTCCTAAATGGTGCACATCGAATAAGCGGGTGCGTCTGCGGGAACGCCGGCGTGCAGATACACGAAGGCGCACACAAACACAGGGGCTTTTGCGAGCGGAGAACTAAGCGATGGGAGGTGCGCGGGAGCCACCCGGCGCGCGTGGAGCGGAGCCGGCGGCAATCTCATTGACCTGAGCCAGGGGCTCGGAGATCATCTCGGGCTGAAGAATCGGGCCCTGATACGGCAGAGCGACGGCCGGCGTTGCAACCACCGGATCGATCGGCTTCATCTTCGGGATGACGGTAGCCTCGGCGACTTCCGGCGCGTGATTATCGGCGGCGGCAAGACGCAGCGTGCGTCCACTGCGACCGGTAGGCCGATGCGATCCATGCGGCGGAACGTGCGAATAGCTGATGCGCGAACTATGAGGCGCACGACGGCCATGCGCGATGTCCACGTACGAAAGCAGGTTCATGCCGAGGGCAAGAGCCATCAGCAAGGCCGTTCGTACGAGGAGATGAGTTTTACGCATAGCTTTGGTGTATTGTCCCACAGAATGTACGCCTGCCAACCAAGAAGGTGAGCAACTTTTAAAGCATTTTCCCTGTGCTGGGTATCCCGGAACAGGAGTGCAGCGGCGTTTTCATTGCGGAAAACGCCCATAGATGTGCAAGCCCTACGCTACACCTCCGGGAAAATGCTTTATTGCGTCCCACTTCGACGCGGGATAGCATCGCCGTATCCATGCGCTCGCTTATCCGCATAACTGCTTTGCTTTTTGTCGTTTCTGCCGCCGCCAACGCACAGTACACCATCAAGAAAATCGTCTTCGATGGCCAGAATCTTTATTCTCAAAGCGACCTCGAAGCCGCTTCCGGTCTGAAACCTGGACAGACGCTTAACAACGAGGCCCTGCAGGCCGCAGCCCAGCGGCTGGTCGATACGGGCGCCTTCGAGGACATGCAGGCAACCCTGGATGGTCCGATGAAGGCCATCTCGGTGATTTTCAAAGTTAAACCGGTGGATGCATCAAAGCTGCTGCATATCTCCTACGCCAACTTTGCCTGGTGGTCGCCGGAGGAGTTGAAGGCAGAGATCAGCCGCCGTGTTCCACTCGCCGGAGAAACCATTCCCGAGGCCGGTTCTCTACAGGCTTCAGTACAAACGGCATTGGAGGCGATGGTGCAGGAAAAAGGTCTGACTGGAGCCAAGGTAAGTGAGGAAGTCCTTGAACCTCGTCCCGGAGTCCCCTTCCGTGTCGCTGCATACCGCATCGTGTCACCAGCTGTAGTGATGGGCAGCGTGCGTGTAGATGGTGTCTCGCCTGCGATGCAGGCCAATGTGCAAAAGATCACCGCTGCCCTGGCAGGACGACCATACAACGAGGGAGTCGGTGGCCAGGATATCTCCGATGCCCTGCTGGCAATCTTTCGCGACGCCGGTTATCTGACAGCGAAGCTCACTCCGCTGCAGCGAACAATCAGTGGAACAGGACCGGTGCAGGTCTCGCTGTCGACAACGGTGCAAGCGGCAGAGGCATACAAGCTCGGAACAGTCTCGTGGACCGGAGCACCGTGGATGACGGAGCAACAGTTCTTAGCGGGTGCGAAGCTACAGCAAGGTTCGGTGGCTTCGCAACGTGTGCTGCAAAGCGCAATGGCAGTGATTCAGAACAGCTATCGGCAGCATGGCTATCTCGACGTTACCGTCGATGCTCCTCCGGCATTGGACGATGCAACTCACACAGCGAACTTCACGGTGCAGGTAACAGCGGGCGAGATCTACCACCTGCAGGAGGTCCGCGTCACGGGACTCACACCTGCGCAAAAAAATGTATGGGACCAAGACTGGAAGCTGAAGCCAGGCGATGTCTATGATGCCGGAGCTTTGGGCGAGTTCCTGAAGTGGCATATCGCCAACGGGCCGTTTCAAGGATCGAGCAGTGCGTTCAAGCAGACGGTCGATCCAACGTCGAAGACCGTTGTTCTTGAGGTGAATTTCAAAAAGATGGGGGCTTAGTTCCCTCGAAACAACTCTGGGCTAAGCCACGCGGAGAAGCAAATTTCTTCCCTTCGCTGCGAAATGACAAACAAAACGGATCGAGCTCCGCTCGATACTCCCACATAAGCTTCGCGTATGTGGGGCACCCAGATTATGGGTGTCCCTCGTAGTTGTTACTCCCATTCAATCGTGCCCGGTGGTTTCGACGTGATGTCGTAAACCACGCGGTTGATGCCGCGCACCTCGTTCACTATACGGCTGGATATGGTCTTCAGCACCTCATACGGCAGCGGGGCCCAGTCGGCGGTCATGCCGTCTTCGCTGGTCACCGCTCGAATGGCGCAGGTGTAAGCGTAGGTGCGCTGGTCGCCCATCACGCCGACCGTCTTTACCGGAAGCAGCACCGCGAAGCTTTGCCATAGTTGGCGATAGAGGCCGGCAGCCTTGATCTCTTCGACGACGACAGCGTCTGCCTCCTGCAGAATGGCGACACGGTCCGGTGTGATCTCGCCCAGAATGCGGACAGCGAGACCCGGGCCGGGGAAGGGCTGGCGCTCCAGAATCTCTTCCGGCATGCCGAGGTCGCGGCCGATGCGACGGACTTCGTCTTTGAAGAGATCGCGCAGCGGTTCAATCAGCTTGAGCTTCATGTTCTCCGGCAGGCCGCCGACGTTGTGATGGCTCTTGATGGTCTGCGATGGGCCTTTTACTGACGATGACTCGATGACATCGGGATACAGCGTTCCCTGCACCAGCCAGGCGACCTCGTTGCCTTCGGCGTCATGCTCGGCGACGCCCTTGGTCTCGAGGTCTTTCAGAATCTTCTCGGCCTCATCGTCGAAGACCGCGATGAACTCGTTGCCGATGATCTTGCGCTTGGCTTCGGGATCGGTAATGCCGGAGAGGCGCGAGAGGAAGCGTTCGCCTGCGTCGACCGCGATGACCTTCAGGCCGAGCTTCTCGCGCATGGTGGCCTGCACCTTGGCGAACTCATCCTTACGCAGGACGCCGTTGTTGACGAAGATACAGGTGAGGCGATCGCCGATGGCCTTGTGGACCAGAACCGCCGCGACCGATGAGTCTACGCCACCGGAGAGACCGCAGATGGCATGTCCTTTGGGGCCAACCTGTGCGCGGACACGCTCAACGGTGGACTGGATGAAGTGTTCCGGAGTCCAGTCAGGTTTGGCACCGCAGATGTTGATGACGAAGTTGCGCAGCAGCTCGCTTCCCTTTTCCGAGTGATTCACCTCGGGGTGGAACTGCACCGCCCAGATGCGCTTTTCTTCGTTGGCAATGCCGGCCAGCGCGCTGGAGGTCTGGGCAGTCTGGGTAAAGCCTTCGGGAAGATTGACCGCGGAGTCGCCGTGAGACATCCACACATTGATCTCCTGCGGCAGGCCGGCGAAGAGCCGGTTGTGGCTGGCGATCTGTACGCGCGCATGGCCGTACTCGCGCTTGTCCGCAGGATGAACTTTGCCGCCGAGATGATGGGTGATGAACTGCAGGCCATAGCAGATGCCGAGGATCGGCATGCCGGTCGTCAGCACCTTCGGATCGGCAGCAGGCGCATCGGTGTCATAGACCGAGCTGGGGCCGCCCGAAAGGATGATGCCCTTCGGATTCAGGGCAAGCACATCGCTCAGCGGAGCGGTGCAAGGCAACACCACGGAGAAGACATTGAACTCGCGGATACGGCGAGCAATGAGCTGGGTGTACTGCGATCCGAAGTCGAGAATGACGATGGTGGAAGTCGATGCGGCGTCAGCGGCGATTTGGGAGTCCACGAACCTATTTTACGATGTGCGCCATCGCCGCCCGAGGAGGCTCGGTCTAGGCCGGGTCTTTGTGCCGCGTATTCTTGACGCCCGTAAGCACGCCGGCGCCGGCCAAAACCAGAATCAGCGCGAAGATCCAATGCTGCGGAACATGCGCCAGATGGGCCGCATAGGCGACACCGGCAATGAAGAGAATATAGCCAATCAAATACAGGGCAAAGGACATGCCGTCCCTCCTTGCTGCGGCAAATAAGATGCAGCAGCAAAGAGCCGCGTTGTGCCTCCCACAACACCCGGTAGCGCGGCGATAGAGCTGGAGGTACGCTACGGCACGCGCAACATGGAAGAAATCCGATGCAATCAGGTAAGCGACGGTGACGCCGGTCCACCACGAGTGCAGAAAGCTCTCTGTCGTTACTCCCTGGAAGGGTAGCGGCGTCGCAGAGAAGACCATCGCGAGCACGATCAGCGCGATTTTGACGATGCCCATGACCAGGTTGATCTCGACCAGCTTCTGCCGCAGTGCGCCCAAGCGGAAGGATTCACGGATGGCCTGCGCTGCCGTCAGTTGACGGACAACCGCGAGCAACGGGGCAATGGAGAAGACCCAGCTCAACACACCCCAAAGGACGAAGACACCCATGGAAAAGACGATGAGCAGTGCGCAGTAGCCGACGAGGTTCGGTTCCCTGCCTTGTGCGATCGGATTGGCGATCGTAATGGTGGACGACCAGAGCAGGGCACGCCACCATACAGCGAACGCGAGCGCCAATGCGACGAGACGCAGCAGTGTAAGTAGCAGGAAAGTAGCCGGGCGAGGTATCAGCTCCGGATCGATACGATGCAGCACGATGGTGCGGCCGATAGTATGCGCCGCCACCCAGGTGAGCATCAATAGAGGAAGCAGCCAGGTGAGCGCTTCCGTGACTGGTGCTGCAAGTACGGCGATAATTGCCCCGGCGACCTCAGCCGCATGCATGGGATCGAGCAGCGAAGCATGTTGCAGTGCGGCCCAGTCTACAGGGTGCTGATCGAGGATTCGTTTGGCGGTGCGCGCCGTCAGCCACAAGGCGGGAATACCCCAGAGCCAGCGCCAGAGGATCTCCAGACCTACCAGGAGAGGACGTTTCCATACCCAGGACATCGTGCCGACAAAGCTCTGGGTACCGCGAATGGTCTTACTGGACTGGCTCTGGTAGGTGGACAAGGGTATGCTTCGCCTTCCTTCATTCCAGTTTAAGGCCTGGGTCCAAAGACGATTCGAGCTTCTCTCGAATGCCCATGTCCCCGAGGGACACCACCCCAACGAACAAGTTCGTTGGGGACCCCGGACATGGCACCCGAATTTGTGGCTATTTCACAACGATGTTCAGCAGCTTGTTAGGTACGTAGATGATCTTCACCACGGTCTTACCGGCGATACGTGCTGCCACCTTTTCATCGGCGAGCGCCGTTTCCTTGATGACATCTTCGCTGGAACCGGCAGGTACCTTGACGACATTTGCGAGCTTGCCGTTGATCTGCACGGGGATCTCCAGCTCGTCTTCCTTGGCGAGCTCTTCGTCAGCTTCGGGCCACGCGTGGCGGAAGACAACTCCGGAGTGCCCTAAGACCTCCCACAGCTCCGCTGACAGGAACGGAGCAAATGGAGCGAGCAGAAGTACAAGGGCGGTGAAGACCTCTTTCTGCGTTGCGGTCGAGACCTCGCCCGAGTCCATCGCCGGCTCTGCATCGACAATCGCGTTCACCAGCTCCATGACGGCGGCAATGCAGGTGTTGAAGGTCCAGCGGCCGGAGAAGTTCTGCGAGATCTTGGCAATGGTCTGGTGCAGCTTGCGCAACAGTTTCAGGCCAGCAGGCGTAAGAGCCTGGTTCCCTGCAGTGTCTTCGATCGCCGCAATTCCCGGAGCGTACTTGGTGGTAAGGCGATAGACGCGCGAGAGGAAGCGGCTGATACCGGCGACGCCTTCTTCCTGCCACTCCAGGTCACGATCCGGAGGCGCGGCGAAGAGAGCATACATACGCGTAGCATCGGCGCCGTACTGGGCGATCATGTCGTCGGGCGAAACGACATTGCCCTTCGACTTGGACATCTTCGCGCCGTTTTTGATCACCATGCCCTGGGTAAAGAGGCGGGTCGCGGGCTCATCGTTGTCGATGAGACCGAGATCGCGCATCACCTTGGTCCAGTAGCGCGAGTAGATCAGGTGCAGAATGGCGTGCTCCACGCCGCCGATGTACTGGTCGATCGGGAACCAGTAGTTCGTGGTGGCAGAGTCAAACGGCATGCCGTCGTTCTTGGCGTCGGTGTAACGATAGAAATACCAGGACGAGTCGACGAAGGTGTCCATCGTGTCGGTCTCGCGCCGTGCCGGGCCGCCGCACTTCGGACAGGTGGTGTGGACGAACTCAGCGACCTTGCCGAGCGGTGAACCGCCCTGCTGCGTGATCTCGATGTTGTCCGGAAGCAGGACAGGCAGCTGATCGTCAGGAACAGCAACGATGCCGTCCTTTTCGCAGTAGACAACCGGAATCGGCGTGCCCCAGTACCGCTGACGGCTGACGCCCCAATCCTTCAAGCGCCAGGTGACCGTGGCTTTACCGAAGCCGTGAGTCTCGGCGTGCTTTGCCATCTTCTGTTGCGCTTCGAGTGCGGCTTCGCCGGTGAACTCGCCGGAATCGATAAGCACCGCATCGTCTTCCGCTGTGTACGGAAGCTCGGGCTGCTCTGCCATATCAACATTGGGAGCGAGCACTCTTCGGATCGGCAGATCGTATTTCGTGGCGAACTCGAAGTCACGCTCGTCGTGCGCCGGGACGCTCATGATGGCGCCGGTGCCGTAGTCGGCCAGGATGTAGTTCCCAATCCAGATCGGTACGCGCTCGCCGTTATATGGGTTTACGGCGAAGCGGCCGGTGGGATAGCCGTGTTTCTCGATGTTGCCGATGTCGCCAGTCTCGCGCGCGGCCTGCTGCTGGGCGAGCAGTTCCTCGATCTTCTTCGCCAGCTCCGCGTCTTCGGCGGCAAAGGTCTTGGCAGCGGCGTGTTCCGGTGCGACCTGCACGCTCGTCGCGCCGAAGATGGTGTCCACACGTGTGGTGAAGACAGTGATCGGGCAGTCATGACCTTCCACAGCAAAGTCGACGAGTGTGCCGTCGCTGCGGCCGATCCAGTTGCGCTGCATGGTGCGCACCTTCTCGGGCCAGCCGGGCATGCTGTCCAGACCTTCGAGCAATTGGTCGGCGTAGCGGGTAATGCGGAAGAACCACTGGTCCATCTCGCGCAGTTCGACGATCTGGTCTTCGTGCCGCCAGCAGCGGCCATCGATGACCTGCTCGTTGGCCAGCACGGTGGCGCATTGCGGACACCAGTTGAGCTTGCTGCTCTTCTTGTAGGCCAGGTCCTTCTCGAACATGCGGAGGAAGAACCACTGGTTCCATTTGTAGTAGTCGGGCAGGCAGGTGGTGACCTCGCGCTCCCAGTCGTAGCTGAGTCCCATGCGCTTCATCTGCTTGCGCATCTCAGCGATATTCGAAAGCGTCCACTCGCGCGGCGGTGTGTTGTTCTTCAGAGCGGCGTTTTCGGCGGGAAGGCCGAAGGAATCCCACCCCATGGGGTGCAGCACGTTGTATCCCCGCATCCACATGAAGCGCGCCAGGGCGTCGCCGATGGAGTAGTTGCGGACGTGGCCCATGTGCAGTTTGCCGCTGGGGTACGGCAGCATCTCCAGCACGTAATACTTGGGCTTGCCGCTGCCTGCGGGCTCGGCGGCGTAAAGGTTGGGATCCGCATCCCAGCGCTGCTGCCAGCGTGGTTCAATCTCAGCGGGGTTATAACGCTGCTGCTTTTCTTCCATGGACATACATCATCGATTGTAAAGAAAAGGGCGAGTCCGGCACTTTCGGCACAAAAGAGAAGGCCCGCCAATGGACCGGCGGGCTTCGAGGAGAAATGAATTGGACGGACCTATTCTCCGGCCGGAGGCTGCTGACCACCCTGCTGGGGAGCCATCGGTCCCTGCTGACCGCCGGGACCGCGGCGAGGGCCGAAGTTACGGCCGTCACCCCTGCCGAAGCGGGGCTGATCCTGCTGCAAGGTGTAGCCTTCGGGAGCCTTGAAAAGGGTTGCTGCGGGCTCATTACGCGAGAGGTTCGAGGTTACCAGGGTGTGGCTGCCGGCGAAGGGATTGCTATCTGTCTCGGAGATCATCACCTTCAGGTCATTCGAGTACCAACTCTCGTGGGAGACGACGATTTCTTTGTCATTGCCCATAACGCCGGGAGCAATGGTGCGGGTGACCTTACGACCGTTCAGTGACAGGCCATCCATCGTCTTGTAGCCCAGGTCGGTGGAGGCGAAGCTTACGCCCTCGCGCTCGCGGCCGGGACGCTCAAAGCCAGCCGGACGAGGACCAGCTTCAGGTCCGCCCTGAGGGCCTGCTCCAAAACCAGGACCTCGGTGACCACCCTGCGGAAGAGACATCACATGGGCGATCTTGTTCTCGTTGTTCCAGCGGGTGACGGTCTGTGCGACCGGATCAAAGACAACGACTTCGGTCTTCCTGGTTGCAGCGGCGCCCTTCGCTCCGCGGCGGGGCTCAAAGGTGATCTCCTCACGCAGACGGCCCTGGGTATCGCGGGCGACGGTGCGAGTGGAGGTGTGGGTCAGGACAGAGCCGTCCTGCAGCTTCTCAGTACGGGTGTCGGTGAAGGTGGCGCTGTATGGAGCGTTGCTGACCACCTCATGGTGCATTCCCATGCCGCGTCCCATAGGGCCCATCGGGCCATTGGGCCTCATCGGGCCATTGGGCCTTATCGGGCCATGTCCGGCACGCATTCCCGGTCCCTGCGGACCTGCCTCAGGGCTTGGCTCAGGACTTGGCTGCTGTGCGATCCCAACGCTCGCCAGAGCGAGCGCACCTGTCAATGCAATGTAATGAAGCTTCATGTGCTCTTCCCCCAGTTGCTTCTACCCCATCTAGACGGGCGAAGTCGCGTAGAGACCACGGGGGAGAGAAGTTTATTTACCCAGCGGCAAGCGTCCAGAGTGCCGAGACGTTGCGCAAAGTGTCTCCGGGATCGTCCACCGGCGTCTCCGCCAGAAAAGCGCAGTGGGCGAAGCGGACATCGCGCAGCAGGCGGCGGAAGGCTGGAGCGCCGATGGTACCCTCGCCGATATGCTCATGGCGGTCCAGTTTCGAACCGCGCTCAGCCTTCGCGTCATTGCAGTGCCAGACTTTGACGGTCTCGAAGCCGATGGTGTTCTCGATCTGTCGCATGGTCTCGGCGTAGCCCTCTTCGCTCACAATGTCATACCCGGCAACGTGAACGTGACAGGTATCCAGGCAGACAGCGACCGGAGCGCAGGGACGCAGAGTCTCGACCAGTTCGGCGACCTGCTCCAGTGAACCGCCGAGGGAGAACTCGGCTCCGGCAGTGTTTTCGATCAGGATCCGGAAATCGGCTCCCTGCCAGGGCAGACCATCGATCGCCTTCTCAATCGACTGCGCGGCCAGCCGAAGGCCTTCGTCTCGGGTCAGCCCCTTCCAGCTTCCCGGGTGAAGGACGAGAAACTCCGCTTCCAGGGCCAGGGCGCGCTCTACCTCACCACGGAATGCGGCAATGGAGTTCGTCCGGACACTCTCAGTCTGCGAGCACATGTTGATCAGATAGCTGGCGTGAATCGCCACAGGCCCGACATCGTGCTGCTTGCGCAGTTCTTTGAGCTTGGCGGCATCTGCCGGCTTCACAGGGCCGGCCTTCCACATGCGTGGGCTGGCAGAAAAGATCTGGAAGGCATTGGCGCCGCATTCGACGGCGCGGGTAACGGCTGTGTACACACCGCCGGTGGTAGAGAGGTGAATGCCGATACGCTTCTTTGGAGTTGCCATCTCTTCAGCATAACGGTGATGGTGTAGTGTGAAAGTCGTCTTCCCTTCCACAATTCCGGTACAAGGAGCCTGAACGGAAATGGCTGCACCACAGACGTACAAAAATCACGGGCGGCTAGACGCCCCGTTCCACCTCTTTCTCTTTCCTCTGCTGGCGATCCTCTCGATCGTTGCCATCGTGCACGCGTTCCTCTTCCCAAACGACCTGCATATCTTCCTGGCAGTACTGACACCTCTGCTTGCCTTTCTTACCCTCAAGACACGGCTGTACTCACTCAAAGTGCAGGACCGCGTCATCCGGCTGGAAGAAAAGCTTCGCCTGATGGCCCTGTTGCCGGAGAGTGAGCGAGGAAACATCGCCAAATTGAATGAACGGCAACTGATCGCGCTGCGGTTCGCCTCCGATGAGGAGCTGCCGGCGCTGGCCGCAAGGACATGGAACGAAAACCTGTCGCCAAAGCAGATCAAACAGGCCGTTGAGCAGTGGCGGGCGGACCATTTCCGCGTCTGACCTACTATGTGAACGAAACGCAACAAGGCCCGGAGAGCATCCTCTCCGGGCCTTGCTTCGTTTCGGACAGCAGGTGCTAGTAGACGTCGCGCTGATAACGCTTCTGCTTCTTCATCTCGGCCAGATAGGCGTTGGCATCATCGAGAGTGCCGTGCTTGCCCACCGCGATAGCGTCCAGGAGGGCGTTCTCGACGTCCTTGGCCATGCGGCTGGCGTCACCGCAGACGTAGAAGTACGCGCCTTCTTCCAGCCACTTGTACAGTTCGGCGGCGTGCTCCCTCATGCGGTCCTGCACGTAGACCTTCTGCTTCTGGTCGCGGGAGAAGGCCGTGTGGAAGTTGTTCAGCAGGCCGTCCTTGTGCCAGGCTTCCAGGTCGCTCTGGTACAGGAAGTCCGAAGCCTGACGCTGTTCGCCGAAGAAGAGCCAGTTTTTGCCCTTGTGGCCAAGTGCCTGGCGATGCTGCAGGAAGGCGCGGAAGGGCGCGATTCCGGTGCCGGGTCCGATCATGATGATCGGTGCGTTGGTGTCTTCGGGAAGACGGAAGTTCTTATTTTCGTGCAGAAAGACGGGCATCTTGTGCCCGTGGGGAGCGCGCTCGGCGAGGTGTCCGCTGCAGAGCCCCTGACGCTCGCGACCATGGGTGTCATAGCGAATGACGCGAACGATGGTGTGCACAGCGTTCGGGTTCATCTCCTGGCTGGAGGCAATGGAGTACATGCGCGGAGTCAGGCGCTGCAGCACGGTAAAGAGATCCTGCGGATTCTTGATAATGCCTGGAAATTCGGTAATCAGGTCGATGAACTCACGGCCCCAGACATACTCTTCGGCGAGAGAACGGTTCTCATGAAGGGTGTACTTGCGTAGCTCGTCCGCCTTGGGATGGCCGTCAGCCATCTTAGCCAGGTCGGTTACGCTGCCGCGGGACAGCTTGCCAATGCCGAGGCGGGTGCGCACAGCCTCGTGCAGGGAGATCTCAGCCTTGTAGTGGTCCAGAACGCGCTCTTCGCCGGTGTATCCGAGGGTTTCCAGCACCTCGTGCACCGCGTGCGGGCGGTTCTCAGGAAGAATGCCGATGGCGTCGCCCGGGGTGTAATGCATGCCGGGCTCAAGCTCCAGCTCGTAGTGCCGCGTCTCTTTTTCAGAGTCGGCAAGCGTCATACGCTGATTGACAAGGACGCGCGAATGGTACGGGTTATTGCGGGTGTATTTACTGTCTGTGCTCATGGGTCCGTCTTCTATTTTAGAGTGTTTCCCCTGTTGCTGGGTATCCCGGACGGGACGTACAGCGGCGTTTTCATCGCGGAAAACGCCCATAAAGGCGGAAGCCCCGCCCTACACCACAGGGGAAAACGCTCTAGCGGAGACGGACCCAATAACCTAAAAACGCAGCG
>JABFXN010000041.1 GCA_013361705.1 Acidobacteriaceae bacterium | reverse complement strand
GGCAACCGATTGGCAGGCCAAGAGGGTCAGCAGGCAGATAGCGCGTGGCAGCGAGGAGAGCGGAGGCAGCGGCTCCGCTCTTAAGACTCGTTCTGCGATTCATCATGTGCCTGATCTCCCGGTGTGTGAAGCAATCGAAGAAACTATAGCAGCTCCGGAGTGCGAGCTGGGTCAAGCGTTAAAAACAGGTCCTTCACTATGTTCAGGATGACAACATTTATGAGAAGAACTTCTGAGATACCACCCTAGTTCATGACGAAGGCAAATAGCTTATCGCCTGCGCCGACGAGCAGGTATTGATGGCCGTCCAGCTCATAGGTGATGGGACCGTTTGACATGCCCGTTCCCAGGTTGACGTGCCAGAGTGGATTGCCCGTCGTTGCATCGAGTGCGACAAGGTTGTTGTTTGGGTCTCCGGCAAACACAAGATTGCCTGCGGTGCTAAGCAGTCCGCTTTCGCCACCCGGAGTCTGCCACTTGTGGCTCCACTTGATTTTTCCGGTGCGGTAGTCCACTGCTTGCAGCATCGCCTCGGACCATACACCGATGCCGTGTCCTCCCCACCCTTCCGGTTTCTGGCTGTCGTCGTAGATGTAGAACATCGAAAACGAACGCGTGGCATTGATGTAGAACAATCCAGTCTTCGGGCTGAACGTTGAAGGCGCCCAGTTCACGCCGCCCGATGAGTCCGGTGTAACCAACACACCCGGGATCTGCGGCTCCTTCGCAGGATTCGGGATCGGCTGTCCCTTAGCGTCCAGGCCTTTGGTCCAGTTCGTCTTCACGAACTCCGAGCTGACATAGTTCTTTCCCGTCTCGCGATCCAGCACAAAGAACCAGCCATTGCGACTCGCCTGTGCCAGCAGCTTGTGCGGTTTGCCGTTCATCTCTCCGTCGAACAGAACCGGTGTCTGGATTGCATCCCAGTCATGGGTATCGTGCGGCGAAGGCTGGAAATACCAGGCCATCTTTCCGGTGTCCGCATGGAGAGCAACGATGGATTCGGTATAAAGATTTGCGCCCTCGCGGCCAGTGCCGGCAATCACAGGCTGCGGATTGCCGGTGCCGATGTACAGCAGGTTCAATTCCGGATCATACGTCGGTGAGATCCACGTCATGCCGCCACCGTGTGCCATCGCATCGGCATTGGGCCAGGTTTCAGAACCCGGCTCGCCTGGATTGGGGACAACCGACCAGCGCCACTGCAGCGCGCCCGTCTCCGGATCATGGGCTTCGAGAAATCCAGGACGGTCAAGATCATCGCCGCTGACGCCGGTGATCACGTGGTTCTTCACCACCAACGGAGCTACCGATGCGTAATACATCTGGTCCAGATCGCAGATGGACTGACTCCAACGCTTTGTGCCATCGGCCAAATTCAGTGCGACCAGGTTGCAGTCCGGCGTTTCGAAGTACAAGGAATCGCCCGAGATGCCAACGCCGCGATTTCCCAGGTGAATGCCGCCCTTGGAGGTCCAGGCGTAATGCCACAATGGCTTGCTTGTCCGCGCATCAATCGCCCATACATGGTCAGGCACGGTGATATACATGACACCGTTCACAACAATTGGCGTTCCAGCGAGTCGGCGGACCATACCATCGCCGATGTTCGGCAACTGGTAGAGCCATGCGAGACTGAGCGATTTCACGTTTTTGTCGTTGATCTGAGTCAACGTGCTGAAGCGGCGGCCGGAGTAATCTCCGTTGTAAGTCGGCCATGAGTCCGGCGTCGGATTGAGTAACACCGCCGGATCAAGGCCACCGCCCGTCCGCTGTGCAGGGCTTGTCTGCTTCGGGTCTTCCGCACGCATGGAAGCAACGGTGAACAAGGCGAGGAGGAACGTTGCAAGAAGCTTCATTGCAGGGTCTCCAGGTACGACACTACATCGTGAATGTCTTTGTCGGTGTATGTGTCGAGTAGAGCCTCGTGACCCGCATAAGGATTGTGCTTCTCTACCTTGAGCTCGGGGCTGCGGGCGAAACTGAAGTAGTGTCCGTTCGCATCCCGCAGAGACACGTTGAAGTCATCGAGATTCAATGGCTCTCCAGTTACGGTTGCGCCGGACGGTGTCGTGACCGTGATCGTCGTGACGAGTTGACGCGAAGCCGTGCCCTGTTTCGTGATCGCCCGGTTTTGCGGAAACACAACCTTTTGCTGCAGAGCGGGTGGAGCGTACTTGCCTGCGATGTGAGCCAGGTCCCCCGTGACCGAGTGGCACTTCGCGCAGCCGCCAGTTTTTTCGAAGTAAAGTTTGCCTGCTTTGGAGTCACCCACCAGGATATTAAGCGGGTCATTATAAGGTCCCGTACGCAGTGTGTCGCCAATCTGCTGATGCAGAAAGTGAGACAGGTCCTTCACTTGCTCCTGTGTCAGTTCCACCGGCTTGGATTTGGGATGTCCCTCCGCAAGATACGGTCCGATGGTGCTGCCGTACCGATCGTGTAATACCACGACCGACCGCACCAGATCTGCACCGCGGCTGCCACCGCGCGCTCGTGTTCCGTGGCAGGTGATGCATTGCGCGATGTAGACGGTCTTGCCACGAGCGGCGGCATCTTCATCCACGACCTGCTTGTCGTCGGAACCGGCCTGGTCGATCAGGCTGGGCCTGCGTGGGGCCTTGGCCTGCTTTGTCGTCGACGCGCCCGTACCGGCTTGGCCATTGAGCGGAAATGTCGTTGCCAGATAGCCGACGATCTGGTCGAACTCGTCATCGTTGATCTTCGCTCCGCGCGCGACCATGCTCGAAACGGTAGTTCCCCACTGCTCCCGGCTCATCCTGCGCGCTGTGAACATCTGTACAGAGTGACAGCTTGCGCAGACGCGCTGAACAGTGTCGCGGTGCGCGCCTTCCGGTAGCTGCGAGCTTTGTGCCTGCCCAGCAGCAGAGAGAGGCACCAGGGTGGCCGTCAGCAGAAAACTGAGACAAGTCCATCGCATAACGTGAATCATAGGTGTGACAAGCATCTCCTGGCGCATGGGCCGAAAGGCTGTAGTGATCTGCGAACTAAGTCTTGGAACGCATCTCCCCTGAGAGGATCAAAGCAAAGCGACGCCGCATGTCCTTCAGATAATCCGCATCACCGGAATTGAGCTCGAGCGTTGCCGTCCCCTGGTAGCCGATTTCTTCCAGTGCAGCGTGGACGGCGATCCAGTCGATATCCCCATCGCCAGGAGAGACCCAGCGAGCTATGGAATCTCCGCCACTCTTACCGCGCTGGAACATGAAGTCCTTGATGTGGAGCTTGACGATGCGCTTGCCCAGGGTGCGAATCCAATCCTGCGGATAGCCGTAGAGCACTACATTGCCCACGTCAAAGTAGGCGCGCACATGCCGTGAGTTGTACTCGTCAATGTAGTGCGCAAACTCCAACGGACTCAGCAGAAATTTATTCCAGACCTCTTCGAGCGCGAGTACTACGTTCAACTCCTCGGCGAGTGGGATCAGCTTACGAACGGCTGCCTGCGAGCGCACGTATGCGTCCTTGTAGGACGTTTGGGCATTCACCACCCCCGGCACCAGCAGCACCGTCGAGGCGCCCCAAAGATGCGCGTTTCGAATCGAGGTGCGCGCGCCCTCCAGGCTTTTCTCCACCACCGCAGGATCGGGAGAGGTAAATGGATACTTCCAGTGATCCATATTCATGACGGAATGAATGGGCAGCCCGAACTTCTCGGAAGCAGCTTTCATCGCCTCCGCAGTGGCCTGATCCGCTTCGGTAGGACACTCGATCTGCTCGAAGCCGCAGTCTTTGGCAAGTTGGAAACGCTGCGCGATCGAAAGGTTCTCAGGCAGCATGCTGTATTCCACCGCCATGCGGATAGGCAGCGGCCCCTTCGCATGAGCGGCGATAGGCGACATGACGGTTAAGGCGGCGGCGTTCTGCAGAAAGCTTCGACGAGTCATCATGACTACCCCTTCAGGAAGATCATTAATAGCAAAGAACTGAGCACAAAAACAAACAAAAAAATACTTTCGAAAATAAAACGAAATCTTGAATCCAATTCGACGAAAGGAGGTAGACGACCTACATCTATCCATGTAGAGTGTCTACATCCTTATGCCGAACTCGTCGCGCGAACCGGAGGAGACAGTCTTGACCACGCACCGTGTCTCTGCCATCGCCGCCGTCATACAACAAGATCATAGGAGCCGCACACATGAGATTCTGGCGCCGCCGCGCGAATGAAGTTGACGAAGAGATCGCCACCCACATCGCCATGTCCATCGCCGACCGGATTGCCCAAGGCGAGTCTCCTGAAGAAGCCCGCCGTGCCGCCCTTCGTGAATTTGGCAATCCGCTTCTCGTCCGCGAGACGGCCCGCCGCATGTGGGGCAGCGAATGGATCGAGCATATCCTGCAGGACCTTCGATACGCCTGGCGCCAGATGCGTCGCTCTCCCGCTTTCAGCCTCACGGTCATTGCCACTCTCGCTCTCGGCCTCGGGGCAACGCTTGCGATGTTCACCGTTGTCGAACGCGTCCTGCTTCAGGTACTTCCATACGCTTCCCCCCAGCGGCTGGTCAAAGTCCAGGAATCAGGCCGTCTCGGCGACTCGCCCAAGGTCTTCTGGCTCGACATCCAGCAGTGGCGGCTCAAAGCCCATTCCTTCGAGTCCATCGGATTTCACACATCCGCAAACGGCCGCACCTTCATTGAGGGAGACAGCGGGGCTCAACAGATCCTGCATCAACTCGTCAGCACCAATCTTTTTCACGTCCTTGGCGTCAGTCCCGCGCTCGGCTCCGGCTTCAGCGGCAACATCGATACGTTCGCAAACACTGGCGAAGAGAATACGGTAGTTCTCAGCGACAACGCGTGGCGTCAGTTCTTCGCCGCTCGTCCGGACATCATCGGACATGCCGTCAGGATGAATGGCAAGTCATACACAGTGGTCGGAGTGATGCCCCGTGGCTTTGCCCTTCCCCTCTCCGCCACGATGGCCGAGGTCTGGACACCCGCACCACTTGAAGAAGCCAGCCAGACTCGCAACGGTCAGACTCCTACCTACCAGGTCATTGCACGTCTTCGCTCTGGAGTCACCATCCAATCTTCCGACGCGGAGATGAAGACAATCCAACCTTCTGTCGCCGCGCAATACACTGACACGTATCGGCGCGATTTGGTCTCCACCGCCTCTGTTGGCAGCTACTCCGCCTCCCTTGTTAAGCCCGAGGTCCGCCGGGCCGTCCTTGCTCTCTTCGCTGCTTCCGCCCTTCTGTGGGTCATCGCCTGCATTAACGTCGGTGGCCTCCTGCTCGCCCGTGGCATCACCCGTCAGCGTGAGATTGCGGTTCGCGGAGCCCTCGGCGCCAGCCGGCTGCGCATCGTCCAGCAGCTTATTCTCGAAGGTTTGCTGCTCAGCATCGGCGGCTCTCTACTCGGCCTTGGACTCGCCTTTGGCCTTCTGCGCCTCTTCGCGCACGGCCTCTCCCTCCAGTTGAACCTCCACAACGCCACTCCCGGCTGGCAATCCATCGCTATGCTTCTCACCCTTACGCTAGGCAGCGCGCTGGTTTCTGCACTATGGCCTGCCCTCACCAGTGCCCGCGCCTCCATCGAGCCTACCCTTCGTCATGGAGCACAGCAGTCGGGCCTCAGCCGCACCCAGCACCGCACACGCTCGCTTCTGGTCGTCAGTCAGATCTCGCTGGCACTCGTCCTTCTGTTCTCCTGCGGCCTTCTGCTGCGCACGATCTATGCTCTTCGCCAGGTTCCGCTTGGCTTCCGCACTGACAACGTCCTCGTCGGTAGCATGGCCATCCCTTCATACCGCTTCGCCAATCAGGACCTCAACGCTACCCTCTATACCCCAATCCTTCAACGTGTCCGAAGTCTCCCCGGAGTCGAGGCTGCCACCCTCATGACCGAGGTCCCCCTTGGCCATAGCTTCCGTATGGAGTTCAGCTTCTCCGCGGAAGGAAACTCCGCCGACGCCATTCGTCGCCGTGACATTCGCGCCAACTTCCGCGCGGTCAACTCAGATGCTCAGCGTGTCTTTGGCTTCACCATGCTTCGCGGACGCTACTTCAACCAGGAAGATACCGCCGGCTCGCAGGCCGTCGTCGTTGTGAACCGTGAGTTCGTCAAGGAGTACTCCCAGTCCAATGATCCCGACAAAGTAATGGGACAGAGCCTCATGACCTTCGGGAAAGAACGTCGCGCAATCGTCGTCGGTATCCTTGATGACTCGCGCCAGGTCTCTGTGGCCGAACAACCTGCACCCGAGATCCAGGTCTACTTTCCCCAGCTCACACCCGACACGGGCACCTACAAGGCCGTCGGCGGCATTGCCATGTCTCTTGCTCTCCGCACCAGCCGCAGCACCTCTTCCATCATCCCCGAGCTGCGTTCCATCATGGCCCAGGCGAGCCCTGAGCTCGCCAACACCGAGTTCAGCACCATGACGCAGATCGTCGAGGACTCCTATGGCAGCCAGCAACTCGTCTCTCGGCTGCTTATCGTCTTCGGAGGCTCCGCCCTTCTCCTTTGCCTCTCGGGCCTCTATGGCCTGCTCGCTCAACTCGTTACCCAGCGCACCCGCGAGATAGGCGTTCGCGTAGCACTCGGAGCCAGTCGCGGTCAGGTGGTTTGGCTCATTCTCCGGCAAGCAGGACGCATGCTTCTTGCTGGCGCCTGCACCGGTCTCACCTTAGCCTGGTTCAATAGCCGCTTCCTCTCAAGCTATCTTTATGGAGTCCGCGCACACGACGCCGTTACCCTGATCGCCGTCACCCTGCTCCTGGCCATCGGAGGACTCACCGCTGCGTTTCTCCCTGCCACCCGCGCTGCATCTATTAATCCCGTTGAAGCGCTCCGCTCCGAGTGAATACTGCGCTTCTAATGTCCTTCTGCAATAATCTGTGCAACGCATTATGATCCGCTTCTCAAATTCTTTCCGGAATGGAAAATATGAAAGACCTGCTTTACATCAAGCGTCGCGATGACGACGACTCCGATGGCGGCGAACCGCCAACCAAGCCTGGAACTCCAACTCCACCGAAACCGGGGATCAGATAAGAAGAAAGCTCTCCTCGCGGGGAGTTTTCTTCTTCGGGGAAAGTCTTTTCGCAAAAGATGAGGGCTCTTCCCTGGCCGCGATATTAAACAGGCAACTACCTTTCCAACTTATTCCGAGACTCATCCGAACGTCATTCTGAGAATTTCCAGCGCGCGTCACGAACAGAACATCCTCTGAGCGGCGAGCGGCAGGACTATACCTAAAAAGCTCGCAAATAGCCGCAGTGAAAGTTAGTAGAGAAGCCGGTCGCATATAACTGAGACCCCAGCACTAACAGCCACGTAAGAACAAAGGGATAAGGCTTACCTGCGATGCAATCTGCTCATCCGTGAGCGGGAGAGACGCCGCCGAATCGGATTAAGTTCCCGTTCCAAATTCGCGGTCAGCTCCTGCAGACGGTCCTTTGCTTCGAACCGGGAAGCCTCAGCCTCAATGAGAGCTTTCTTGGCAGCCGTCATTTCAAGCCACTCATCTATGCCCACTCCAGTGTATAGACGAAGCGCTGGTGACGCTGATTCTTGTTGCGCTTGTTAAGAAGCTGGAACGCCTCAAGCTCTGGCATACCCGCCATTAAAGTCGCTGGGACACCCATCTCTTGAAAATCATCGGCAGCGAACGGGATACGCTTCACGTCTCCCGTCTTCAGAGTCTTTTTTAGGTAGTGTGTCTGTCTCATTGGTTAACCGTCCTTCCTAAACGTTTGTGTAGCAATTGTCGATCCAGGATTTTCGGGCCGCCCAGGCCCAAAGTGTTTATGGCTGTATACAGTTGTGTTTCGGAATGTGTCCGGGCAATACACCAGGGCGGGCATAGTAAAAAATTGACGCACCAATCCGTCTTTAGGGCGGTCTCGCGCGAAGTCGTGTCTGAATCCCGTTCTGGGGAAACAGTACGCCGGTAACTTACTTGAGTTGCGAGGTCTCGAGCATTTTCCCTGTGGATGTAAAGTAGAGCTTCCGCATCTATGTGCGTTTTCCGCAAGGAAAACGCCGCTGCACCCCAAACTTGCGGGCTACCCGGGCCCAAAGTGTTTCTGGCTGTACACAGTGCGTTTTGGAGAGTAGGTCCGAAGCAATACACCCAAGGCGGCCAAAAGAGGGGTGAGTACAACGGAATCAATCTTCTTTAGGTGCACGCGTGGGCAGCAGGAAGGGTTCGCCCTCTCTGTACACGATCTTTCGGTCGAGGCTTCCTAAGATGTCAGACCGTTATGATGGACAAGCCTCACAATATGGAAACCACGACTCAATCCGAAATCACCCCTTCCGTATGGCAGTCCATTCGAGAAGCCTTACGAGGCGGCCATCAGGACTTTACCTCGGGAAGCCTGAACCGCTCCATTCTTCTCCTGGCCATTCCTATGGTCCTCGAGATGGTGCTTGAATCTCTCTTTGCGGTGGTAGATGTGTTCTGGGTAAGCCGCCTGGGAGCCGATGCGATTGCCACCGTCGGACTTACAGAGTCGATTCTGACGCTGGTCTTCGCAGTTGGTATGGGGCTGGGCATGTCGACGACCGCTATGGTAGCGAGACGTGTCGGAGAGAAGAATGCCGACGGCGCTGCGATCTCCGCGGTGCAGGCCATCTTTCTCGGCCTGGTGACCTCTCTGGTGATCGGA
>JABFXN010000323.1 GCA_013361705.1 Acidobacteriaceae bacterium | reverse complement strand
GGTTTTATGTGGGTTCTGGGCACGCAGTATAACCAGGTTGACGGTTTCAAGATCGACAACTTCACCGGAAACCTCACGAAGGTCGTGCACGCCCCATTTAGCTCCGGTGGTACCAATCCGGTCTCCATCGTGGTTCGTCCCGGTGGACGCTGGGTCTACGTCGTAAATAAGGGCATTGCCCCCACCTACGACAAGAACGGCGCACCGGTAGCCAACACAGGCACCGCCGGTACGATCTCGATCTATTCCGTTGGTGGAGACGGCGTACTGAGCTACCAGCTCAGCCAGTCCAGCCAGGGAACGAACCCCATCTGGGCACAGATGGACTCCTCTGGAAACTACCTCTACGTCCTCGATGCTCTCTCGAACCAGAATGACGCAAGCCAGTATGTGGTCACGTCGGCGAATCCAAACCCGGTAGGCGCTATCACGGTATTCAGCATCGCCGCCGATACTGGCCGTCTTACCCTGATACAGAATCAGCAGACGAAGTGCACGACAAGCGCCTGCAATGGCCAGCAGCTTACCTACTTCCCGGTTGGCAAGAATCCGACAATGATGAAGTTTTTCTCGTCGGGTTACCTCTTCACGCTGAACGCGGGCGACTCGACGTCAACTGGTCCCAGCATCACCACCTACCAGCAGAACAGCACCAACGGTCAGCTCACCCTGGTCGCTAACAGCACGACGCAGCTCGCCGCCGCCGGTACCAATATCTCTTCCATTACCAGCAACGGCACCTACGTCTACCTGACCGACGTCACCAACAACCAGATCTATGCCTACACGGTCAGCAGCGGAGCATTGCAGCCGGTCACCGGTAGCCCCTTCGCCAACCTGTCGCCGGCGACCACACCCGTCTGGACGCTGGTCGACAGCAAGGGCAAGTTCCTGTACGTCCTGAACCAGGGCACCTCGAACGTACAGAACGTCTCCAGCACCATCTCGGCCTTCACGATAGATACCCAGGGCCGTCTGGCCCGCCTGGCTGATACCAGCAACCCGTATCCGGTCGGCTCCGGCCCGGTCTGCATGCTGCAGGATCCATCGAACCAGTATGTGTACACCTCGAACCGTAACGACTCCACGGTTTCGGGCTTTATCATCAACCAGAACACAGGCCAGTTGTCAGGTCTTACCCGCGGTTCGACATTCCCGACCGTTGGTAATCCGACCTGCCTCGTCGCTAGCGGCAACGTGAGGTAATCGATCTGGCCATGCAGAATATTTCTTCTTACAGCACGCAATTTCAGGAAGGGCAGGACGGGAGCTCCAACAGCTCCCGGAAGATGGGAAAACGCATGAAGTGGAGTAAGTTCGGCCGCAACGCGCTGGCCACTGTCGTATCTCTTGGCATGGGCCTGGGCATCACCGCCTGCAGCCGCGACTACGTCGTCGCATTCCTCTACGTTGCCTCTTCTGGATCGAGCACGGGCCTCATCAATGCCTACGAGGTCGACTACCAGGTCGGCGCTCTGGTGCAGATGCCGACCTCGCCGGTCGACACCGGCTTCCGCAACCCGGTCGCCATCAGCGCTACGTCGAACGGTAAGTTCGTCTATGTCGTACACCGTGACGACTCCAAAATCGTTGAGTACGCGGTTGGTACAGACGGCAAGCTCTACGGTCAGAACTCCTACGATGCCGTCGGCGGAACCTATCCGGTGGCGTTGAGCGTTACGCCTGACAATAAGTTCGTTTATGTCCTGAACACCTACCAGAGCGGCTTCTCACCGGCCAGCGTTGGCCCGGGCAGCATCTCGGTCTTCAAGATCGCTTCGGATACGGATGGTTCGCTCACGGCGCAGCCCTCGCTGACCGTCAAGATCGGTTTCAACCCGGTCGGCGTGGTCACCAGTGCGTATAACAACTTCGTCTACGTCGTAGAGCAGGACTCCAATGCTGGCAGCAAGAATCTGCTCGGCTTCTCGCATGACGCAAACGGAGCACTTACGACACTCGCCGGCACGACACTGGGCGCAGGCACTGCTACTTCCTTCACCTCCGGTTACTACTCTGGTGTAACTGCAAGCTCCGTGGTGGAAGATCCTCGCTCCCGCTTCCTGTACGTAACGGATCGTGACTCAAGTCAGGTGATCGGCTACACGCTGGGCTCCACCGGCGTGCCGGCCCTGATCTCCTCCAGCCCCTGGTCCACGGGCCTGCGTCCTCTGGCAGCCACTGTCGATCCTCGCGGCTTCTATCTGTACGTCGCCAACTACAGCGCCAATAACGTCTCGGCCTTCGTCATCGACCAGGCAACCGGCGCCCTGACCGGATCGGCAGCCTCCAGCTCCACGTTGGTCGGCACCGGCCCCCAGAGCATCACCATCGAGCCGGCATTGGGCAAGTACATGTTCACCGCGAACTTCCTCGACAACACCACCAGCGGCCTGCAACTGGATTCGCATAACGGCAGCCTGAAGAACATTCAGAACACTCCGTTCGCAACCTCCAGCCGCCCGAGCGCAGCAGTTGCTGTCGCCAACGGCGCCCACGCCACGCAGACTGTGACCCCATAAGAACGAAGTAAGTCATACACAAAGGCCCCGCCAAGTGCGGGGCCTTTGCTTTTGAGGATAAAAGAGGTTGGGAGATGCAGCAGCACCCATCACCAAGCGATCAGTAATCGATAGCCATTGCTATAGGCGATATAGATACGAACCGCCGATGAAAGAGCGCTGAAGGCGCGTTCTATACCAGCCTGGGGCAACGCCCCAGGTCTCGATGCTAAGAAGAAAAATGAGGGCTGAAGGCCCGATCCATACAAAGATCTTTGATCCCCGACGTATCGTTCATCGGATGCAATTCCGTACCTCGTGGGGAAGGCGTGGAGCAGGAACGCGGGAGTTTTAGCATTGGGACGATTGGGAATTATGGATCGGGCCTTCAGCCCTCTACCGTTTTCCTATCCCGTACCTGGGGCGTTGCCCCAGGCTGGTATAGAACGCGCCTTCAGCGCTTTGACCATGGGCTACGTGTTGAATTCGACTGGGATTTCATTGCCCGCGCTCCTGCTCTCCACGCCCACCGCGCTATGCGCTCGCCCAACTCCCTACGCGACCGCGACCTTCTTCGTCCCGAACGTCGACAGCACCCACTTACGTGCCGGATTCTCATAAAAGACATACAGCAGATAAGAGAAGGTCCACAGCAGTACATATGATGCCCACGGGTCGAGAGCTGTGTAATGCAGCTTCTCCGCCAGATGGTAGTCGCGCATCATCTGCAGACCGTTGAAGTGCAGCAGGTAGATGCAGAGCGTCGCTTCACCGATCATCACAAATGGTTTCCAGCCGAAGAACGAAGCAACTGGGTTCCTTCCGGTCACACCCAGGATCAGCATCGCGAACAGTGGCGTCAGCAGACCGCCGTGCATCAGGATGTAGGAGGTGTGATCGGCTGCGAGATATAGAAAGCCCAGAATGCCGGCCACCGCCGCAAATGCCAGAACGGCACGGACCTTCTCGCTCATTTCGCGCACGCCGTGCAGGCGCCCCATGACGATGCCAACGAGGAAGGTACACACATACGGCAGCGGTGTGAACTTCAGTCCGCGCAGGTAGTAGCCGTATGAGTAACGATCAAGATGAGGCAGACCATCTGGATTCGTCAGCATATAAATACCGTGCGGTATAAGACCGAGGATCCAGATGCCGAAACCGAGAGCGACCAGATTCCTTGTCCTCTCCGGCCAGCGCCACCGCATGACAAACGGGAAGATGAGGTAAAGAAATGCCTCGGTAGAAAGCGTCCAGGCCACGGTGTTCCAGAACGTAGAGAGCCATGGACTCCACCCCTGCAGCAGGAGCGGCGTCATGATGGCGCCTCGGAAGAACTCTCCCCGGGTGCGGATATGGAACTCTTCCATCAGCACGGGGATCGAAATCACCAGCGAAATCAGGTAGACGGGATACAGCCGCGCGACGCGGGCAAGATAGAAATCCTTCACCTTGAGGGTGCGGATGCGGTCACCGTAGTTGTAGCTCAGGATGAAGCCGGAGATCAGCAGGAAGAATCCGACGAAGACAAAGCCATGCCCCACGATCGGGGTGATCCACTCAATGTGCGGCGGAGTGAAGTGGAAGAGCATGATATTCGCCGCCAGAAACGTACGTACTCCCGTCAACGCAGGAAGCGCAGGTTTGCGGGTGGTACGCGGAGCAGCCGGAGTTGCCTCGGCGGCGGGGGTAGGGATGGTTTCAGTCACAGCCAATGTTGGTTAAGACGTTACTTCTGCCGCCGGAGTTCCTCGAAATCCAGGGCAGCGCCGACAATTACGGCCGCCGGCGTGGCGAGGGTAAGCGTCAGCAGATACCAGACCGGCTGTGGCCCACCCTGCAGCTTGAAGAAAGCATTGACGCTGAATCCAAACAGAATTGCGGCAATCAGGCCGGCATGCAGGATCGGTTTATACGGCGCGATGATCCCGGCGACAAACCCGCCCACCATCGCCGCAATCAGCCGGACGGCAATATTGGCGATCAGGTAGCCGGCGGTCTCCGCCTTTCCGGCGAAGACGAGCCGCACCAGGCTGCTTTCCAGAGACAGTACGATGTTGAGCGCCAGAAAGCCCACCATCACGCTCATCACGCTGCGTAGCGCCGGGGGCATAACTTTAAGCTGTCACCATCGATCCGATGGTCTCACCCTGCACCACGCGCATGATGTTGCCTTCCTCACGCATGGAAAAGATGATCATCGGCATACTGTTGTCCTTGCACAGCGATACGGCGGTCGTATCCATCACCTTCAGACCCAGCTTCAGGATCTCCATGTAAGTGATGGTCTGGAACTTCACCGCATCGGGAACCTTCTTGGGGTCGGCGGTATAGATGCCGTCCACGGAGGTCGCCTTCAGCAGGACATCTGCTTTGATCTCCATGGCGCGCAGCGCCGCTGCCGTATCCGTAGAAAAGTAGGGATTGCCGGTCCCGGCGCCAAAGATCACGACCCGTCCCTTCTCCAGATGACGGATGGCGCGGCGGCGAATGTATGGCTCGGCAACCTCATGCATCGCGATCGCAGACATCACCCGAGTCGCTATTCCCTGCTTCTCAATCGCGTCCTGCAGCGCAATGGCGTTGATCACCGTTGAAAGCATTCCCATGTGGTCCGCTGCAACACGGTCCATATCGATGGCCTGCTCGGCGACGCCGCGGAAGAAGTTTCCACCGCCCACCACGATCGCCACCTGCGCGCCGGTCCGGGCTACCTGGGCGATCTCTTCCGCTACCTTGTGAATGAAAATTGCGTCAATTCCGAAGCCACGGCCAGCCGCCAGGGCTTCCCCACTCACCTTGAGGAGAACGCGTTTAAACATGCTTCTCTGAGTATCGCATACCGTAATTGGCCTTCCAGGAGATCGTGGAGTTCCCTAGGATTTGAACGCGCCCGGATCAATTGACCAGCGGGTAAAGCCGCTTTTCGTAGAGACGTACGGGACGCTGAAGCCGTCCCCTTCCCTACCCCCACCAGCAAAGCTGGCCGGCGATCCGTAGCAAGGGCATTCGCACCTTTCGGTGCGAAGTCAGCTGCCCTACGCGCAACCCACTCACTCAATCTGTAAAGGATGTGTGGAGACAAACTGTAAACCATCTCTGGAGACTAGACAGCTTCAGCCGTGTCGTATCAGGGTGGAGAAACATGCCGCTGAGTCAGGCGGCCCGGCCTATCTTCTGGATGAAACCGGCCTTCACCCGCTTGCTGCCTCCCTTGTCGAACCGCACCAGAACGGTATCGCCGTGGTAATCCAGCACCCTGCCACTGCCGAAGCTCCGGTGCCGGATATGGTCGCCAGTGGTGAACCCGGCTTCCATCGCGGGCTGCGGTAGGGTCTCCGGCGCCGTTGTGTATACCGGGCCGATCCCCGTATCGACACATACCACTTCCGTTCTCCCTGCAGCAGGCATTCGCTGCTCGGCCGGCCGGAGACAGTTATCGCAGTTTCCGCAGGGTTCTCCCGCTTCTTCTCCAAAATACTGGCGCAGAATCTGCTTTCTGCAGTCAAGACTTTCAGCGTAGTGCATCATCTCATCCAGTCGCGCCTTATCCTGTTGTGCGCGTTCGACATAAATAGCGAGCATCTGCTGCAGGTCATCATCTGTGGCTTCCTTCGTGGCATGGCGGATGTATCCGGCTCTGACCCGGCGTAGAAAGCCCGCCTCCCGCAACAGATAGAGCATCACCTGCGTACGACGGCGCTGGGTCCCAGCCAGCTCAGCGACCTGTAAAGCACTTTGAGGTTCGTTCGTGAGCGCGTCCACCACAGACCGTAGCTCCTCCAGCTTTGGATAGCGTCCGCGGAGAAAGTAATTCTGGATCCGTCTGTCTTCCAAGCGATAGAGAAGCACTGCCCTGGCAGGTAACCCATCTCTCCCTGCACGACCTGCCTCCTGGTAATAGCTTTCAAGAGAATCTGGAAATTCGTAGTGATAGACAAAACGGATATCGGGCTTGTCGATCCCCAGTCCAAAGGCCTTGGTGGCGATCATCACTCGATAGCGATCCGTCATAAACTCCTGCTGCACCCGTTCCCGCTCCCGGGCGGACATCCGCCCGTGGTAACGGCCGGTTGCAATCCCTTCTGCCTTCTAGCGCTCGTACAGTTCGTTCGCAGACCGCACACTCGCCGTATAGACAATGCCGGAGCCCTGCTCGGCGAGAAGCAGCTGGGTCAAACGATCGAGCTTCGCGTCATTGTTGACCGTAGGAACAACACTGAAAGATAAGTTCGGCCGTTCCACACCGGCTTGAACAATGACAGCATCCGGAGCTTCCAGTTGCTCCAGAATCTCGTGAGCTACCTGTTCTGTCGCGGTCGCCGTCAACGCCAGCACCGGCGGATATCCTAACGCCGCCCGTGCGTACCGTAAGCCCAGATAGGCCGGTCGAAAATCATGTCCCCATTGGGAGAGACAGTGCGCCTCGTCCACGACAAAGAGACCGACACCGTTCTCTTTGAGTGAGGCCAGAAATTCGCGCTGCTCTAACCGCTCGGGAGTGACATAGATAAGCTGCGGAATCCCCTCGGCGATAAGCTGAGTTACAGTCCGCTGCTCCGCGCAGCTCAGCGTAGAGTCGACTTTCTCGACAGCGATCTCCGCCTGCTCCGCTTTCTCCTGCTGGTCCTGCATCAGAGCAATCAGTGGGGAGACGACAATCACCGCTCTGCCAAGGAAGAGAGCCGGCAACTGATAACAGAGAGACTTCCCCGCTCCGGTCGGCATAACCGCCAGAACATTCTTTCCCTGAAAGATGGCTTCCAGCGTCTCTCTCTGGCCGGAGCGAAAGCGGGTGATGCCGAAACGCTGTTTCGCTTCAAGATGCAGCCCCGCCCATGGAATGGCCCGCTCCTGCGCGTGGCGATGCGGCTGGTGAGCTGGTTGCGTCGGGATAGTAGCGGCGGCATACTTCTTCTTCGACATCGTTCGGTTCAGATGCCGATGCCGCACATGATGGCTGTCCTCACCAGCGGGGTCTGGGGCGATTGAGCTTTCTTAAAGCAAAACGGCGCCGATGTCGGCGCCGTTTCTATTTCGTTGGAGATTTATGCCTTGGCAGCGAGCTCGCCCTCTTCGGCCTCAACCTTCTTGACCTGATCTGCGATCCAGGCATAGGTCTTCTCCAGACCAATACGCAGCGGCTGGCTGGGTTCCCACTGAAGCTTCTCGCGGATCAGGTGATTGTCGGAGTTACGTCCACGGACGCCGAGAGGACCGGGGACATTCTTGATCGCCAGCGGCTTACCGGCGATGTCCATCACACGCTTCGCGAGCTGGTTGATGCTCACCATCTCTTCGGAACCGATGTTCAGCGGTCCCTCGAACGGGCCTTCCATCATGCGGCGAATTGCCTCAACGCACTCATCGACGTAGAGGAACGAGCGGGTCTGTTTGCCATCACCCCACACTTCGATCGAACCGCCCTCGGGAGTGGTCGCTACCTTACGGCACATTGCGGCCGGCGACTTCTCACGGCCCCCGCGCCAGGTGCCTTCCGGACCGAAGATGTTATGGAAACGGGCTACACGAACGTGCAGGCCATAGTTGCGCATGTAGGAGAGGTACAGGCGCTCCGAGAAGAGCTTCTCCCAGCCGTACTCCGAGTCAGGAGCCGCAGGATAGGCGGAGTCTTCCGAGCACTTCGGATTATCAGGATCTTCTTGGTTGTAAGCCGGATAGATGCAGGCGGAGGAGGAGTAGAAGAAACGCTTCACGCCAGCCTCGCGGCCATATTCAACAACGTTCAGGTTGATGGTGGCTGAGTTGTGCATCACATTGGCATCGTGCTCGCCGGTGAAGATGTAACCGGCTCCGCCCATGTCGGCTGCAAGCTGATAGACATCTTCGATACCGTCGACGACGGCCTTGACCACCTGCGGATCACGCAGGTCGGCCTGGATGAACTCGTCTGCTGCGGACTCGGCGAACTCGTGCTTCTTGATATCCACGCCCCGAACCCAAAAGCCTTCAGACTTCAGTCTGCGAACCAGGTGGCCGCCGATAAACCCGCCGGCGCCGCCGACAAGCACTTTCTTCTGTGACATTCTGTCCCCTTGGTTGGAAAGGTTAGCAATCTTTGCTGCGGATGTACGCGCTTTAACCTCATCATAGCCGGAAACTGGGTATGGCTCGGCACGAAAGTAATCACCGGCGTGTTA
>JABFXN010000089.1 GCA_013361705.1 Acidobacteriaceae bacterium | reverse complement strand
CACCTCCACCTCTCCGTCCACCGGCGATCATGCGGCTGCGACGGGTAAGCCGCAGGGGAATGTGGTTTCTCTAGAGCCCTTCGAGATTGCGGTTATCACTGTGCAGTAAGTCCTTACCGGGCGGCTGTCTCTGCAAGGGAGCAGCCGCCCGCAAGATACAATTTGCCTCGTCAAGGTGCCTTGAGCACTGACGATCCCGAGAAGGTGACTTAAGTAAATGCAGCGAGTCTGTTTCACACTGAAGCTTCGCGCCGATAGGTTGGACGAGTATGTTGAGCGGCACAAGCATGTCTGGCCGGAGATGCAGGATGCCCTGCGCGCAACGGGATGGAAGAATTACTCACTCTTCCTCGGACCGGGAGCAACCCTGATCGGCTATGTTGAAGTCGAAGACTTCGGAAAGGCCGTAGAAGGGATGAAGGCCTTTGAGGTGAATGAGCGCTGGCAGGTTGAAATGCTGCCGTTCTTTGAGGCAGATGGCAAGGCGGATGACGCGATGCGCCCTCTTGTGGAAATCTTCCATCTCGACTAGTGACTCTCCGCGGTGGAGAAGGGAAGGGAATCCGTCCGTACCTACTTACGGAGACTTATCCTTTTCACATAAATTCAACATTGTTTGGTCCTCGGGGTGCATAATAAGAACCCGGTGGAGGTGGGCTCATGGCAAAACTGACAATCGAATTCGCAGGCTCCGTTCAGGTGCTTACATGTGAGTGCGGTTACAGTGCCGGCAGCATGCCGAAGGAGTGCCCTCAATGCCATCAGCGATTTGACCATGTAGAGATGTGGACTCCTCATGGTGAGGTGATTACGGCCGCCTCTCTGCCGGCGTCCTTGCAACTACCTCTCGATAACGCCTGATGAATTCCCGGCGAGTCAGGAAATCCGCATCTAGTAGGTAAACGTTAACGGTAATTTGACCGTGAAAAACGTTTTGTACTTTTTGGGTCGGCATTTACCTTACGTGGATGGCGGCCGGGTACGAGATACGAATGACGGTGGGGGAATATATTGCCTCATTGCTTGAAGCCGAAGCAGAAAGCTTTTCTTCCAGCGAGGAAGAGGCGGAGTGCCTTCGGGATCTCGCCCGCCTTCACCGCGAGATGAAAGATGTAAAGGCCGTCCGCATCTGGCGTGAAGCTTAATCGATAAATTCGAGAGGAACCAATCGGGCGCGTACGCCGTGTCCGCGTCGTTTCCCTTGGAGACATGGGCTCGTTTTTCGCTTCGCCGCTGAAGCTGCCAGAGAGCAGACGCCAGCGAGTCGCCTAGCGTGAACTTTGAGAGGCGCCGGAAAACCTTCCGGGCGTCGGAGAAGTGACTACCGCCCAAGGTGGCCAAAGATATTAGTCGGTTCCATTTTGGGCGTTCAGAACCGCAAGTCCATTATTTCCAGTACTTGCGTTGGAATATTTAAACCATCCAGTAGGTCGCATGGACAAAATTCTGGTTTCCGCGCGGCCATCAAGCGGGAGTATGCTATTTCTACCCCGCCGCGTCTAACAGCCAAGCGCGCGGTCAGCTCGTAATCGTTTTTTGCCGGAGATGGTTCCCAAATGCCCCGTATCCCTAAGATTTTGCTCCTCCTTGCTTCAGTCGCACTGGTGCTGACTGTTTTCCTGGGCGCGAACGCCACTGGCGTAAGCGCAGCCAGCGATCCGCAGGAGAACGCGTACCGGCAGATCAATGTTTACAGCGAAGTTCTGAGCCATATTCAGTCCGACTATGTGGAAGAGCCGAACATTCCGTCCGTAACCAACGGTGCGCTGCGTGGACTGGCGGAGTCGCTCGATTCGGAGTCCGGCTACCTCTCGCCCGACGAAAACAAGTCCTACAAGACATTGAAGGGTGGCAAGGCCCAGGTCGGGATCAACGTCTCCAAGCGCTATGGCTATGCCACGATCGTCAGCGTGGTGCCGAACAGCCCCGCGGACAAGGCCAATCTGAACGACGGAGATATCATCGAGTCCATTAGCGACAAGTCGACCCACGACCTCTCCCTGGCTTCCATCGAGATGATGTTGCGCGGTGAGCCCGGCACGACCGTGACCATCGCTGTCGTCCGTCCTCGCAAGGCGGCTCCGGATAAGGTTGATCTGACCCGCGCCATCACGCCACTGGCTCCGGTTGCGGAGACTCTTTACGAGAACTCGACCATTCTGTACCTCAAGCCCGGCATCCTGGACCACGATCATGTCTCGCAGATCGAAGGCAAGCTGAAGGGATTGAACAAGGGTGGCAACAAGAAACTGCTCCTGGATCTGCGCAACGTCGCCGACGGCGATATGGCCGAGGCGCAGCGCCTGGCGAATATGCTGCTGAAGTCCGGAACCATCAGCGTGCTGGAAGGGCAGAAGTTCGCCAAGCAGACTGTGACGGCCGATCCTTCGAAGACTGTCGCCGAGAAGGCTCCTGTGGTCGTTCTGGTCAACCGGGGTACTGCCGGCGCGGCGGAGCTGGTAACGGCGGCGTTGCAGGACAACAAGCGTGCTGAGGTTGTCGGTGAGAAGACCTTCGGCATCGGCAGCCAGCAGAAGACCTTTGACCTGCCGGACGGAGGCGCTCTCATCCTCTCCGTGGCCAAGTACGCCACGCCCGCAGGGAAGAAGATTGAGGATGACGGAGTGACTCCGGGTGTCCTGGTTGCCGGAGCCATCGATGATGGTGAGGACGACAATGCCGCGGCTCCTGCAGCTCACAAGGACCAGGTGGACGATCAGCTCTCGAAGGCGCTGGAGATCCTTAAGAACAAAGCCGCCTAAGCAGGAAGAACAAAGCCGCATCCCAATATCTGTGGGATGATCTTCCATAGGCAGTGCTACGTCCGTGAACTCCATCTTTACTGAAGACCCGCGGCAGACACGCCGTCCTAACTTTCGGGCGGGTCGTGTCGCCGCGCGAACGCGCGCTGTTATGCGACGCGGCGCCTTTATCGGTCTGCTGGGGATCTCCGCCCTCTTCGGCTCTCTCTGCGGCTTGATGCTCGTCTATTCCGTTGACCTGCCGCAGATGCAGGATCTCGAGCGGTATCGTCCCAACACGACGACGGAACTCTACGACATTCATGGGAAGCAGTTTGGCTCCTTCTCGCTGGAGCGGCGGGTGGTTGTGTCATATAGCGAGTTCCCGCCGATTCTGCGCAAGGCTATTCTCTCGATCGAAGACAAGAGCTTCGAGCGCAACTGGGGTGTGAACCTCTTCCGTGCTATCGGCGCCGCCTATCGCGATCTACACAGCAAGGGCCGGGCTCAGGGAGCCAGTACGCTGACCATGCAACTGGCGCGTAACCTCTTCCTCTCACCGGAGAAGACCTTCAGCCGTAAAGCGCAGGAGGTTCTCCTGACGCTGCAGATCGAGCGCCACTTTACCAAGGAACAGATCTTTGCGCTGTATGCCAACCAGATCTATCTCGGCCGCGGCACCTATGGATTCGAGGCAGGCGCGCAGTACTACTTCTCCAAGCACGTCCATGAACTCAACTTGCCCGAAGCAGCGTTGCTGGCTGCTCTGCCTAAGGGGCCGGAGTATTACTCGCCGGTGCGGCATCCTGACCGAGCGCTGAAACGCCGCAACCTGGTGCTGAGTGAGATGCAGCAGGATGGATGGATTACCGAGGCCGAAGAGGCTCGAGCCAAGGAAGCTCCGCTGGGTCTGAAGATTGAGCCTCCCGCAAACTCGGTCGCTCCATACTTTGTGGAAGAGGTTCGCCGCCAGCTCGAACAGCAGTTCGGAGCGGAAGAGGTGCATGGAGCCGGCCTGCGCGTCTACACAACTCTCGATTATGACCTGCAGGTGGCTGCCAACCACGCGGTGCTGAACGGCGCAGCTGCCTATGAACGCCGCCACGGCTGGAAGAACCGTGTGCCGAATATCATTCTCGCCGGTCAGGATCCCGCAACCTATGTGCATCCCGACTGGACCATGCCCATCGAGAAGGATGCGTACTTCCATGCTCTGGTAACCGATGTGAGCGAGAAGGAGATCCGTGTACGAATCGGCCAGCGTGAAGCCTATATCGAGCCCGCGGACTGGGCATGGACGCAGCTGAAGACCGGCGACGCCCTGCTGAAGAAGGGCGATCTCGCATATGTCCGCATCTTGGCAACCGACGGAGAGAAAGGAGTCCACGCCGCTCTCGAACAGGATTCCGGAGCACAGGCCTCTTTGATGGCGATGGACAACTCGAACGGCGAAGTGCTCGCCATGGTTGGCGGCCGCGACTTCTCTTTGTCGCAGTTCAATCGCGCGACCCAGGCGGAGCGCCAGGTGGGCTCTTCGTTCAAGCCGTATGTCTATACCGCAGCGGTGGAAGCCGGCACCAAGCCAACGGACCATGTTCTCGATGTGCCGACAACCTTCTCCACTCCCAGCGGACCGTATACACCGCACAACTACGAGCCTGACTACAAAGGCTCAATGACTGTGCTGGAGGCCTTCGCGGAGAGCCGTAATATTCCGGCTCTGCGGCTGGCGCACCAGGTCGGCATCCAGAAGGTCATCGATGTTGCCCAGCGCTTCGGCGTCACGTCGAAGATTCCGGCGTTTCTTCCGGTTGCAATCGGTGCGGCGGATATGAAGCTCTTTGACCAGGTCGGCGCCTACGCCGTCTTCCCAAATGATGGTATCCGCGTTGAGCCGCATTACATTCGCCGGGTTACGGCTTCCGATGGTCTGCCGATGGACGACCCCGCGCCGAAGGTGAGCGAGGTCACCTCGGTGGAGACGGCTCGCACCATGATGACGCTGCTCAGGCAGGTCACCATCTCGGGAACAGGAGCCGCGGCCGCACAACTGCATCATGCTCTCGGCGGTAAGACGGGAACGACGAACAACTATACGGACGCCTGGTTTCTGGGCTTCTCTCCGTCGGTGACCTGCGGTGTGTGGATTGGGTACGACGATCGCCAGTCACTCGGAGAGAAAGAGACCGGAGCCCGCGCTGCGCTGCCGATCTGGATGGAGTTCATGAAGGTCGCCATCGCCGGCAAGCCGGACGAGCAGTTCCCCACCGGCGGCGAGAAGAAGCAGCTTGAAGTGATGGTGAACTCAGACGCCCGCTCAGTGACCGAAGAGCAGAAGAAGAAAGAGGCGGACGAAGACAGCGACGAGGACCGGACCTCGGAGACGATCAAGCCTGTAGACCTAGCGCCTGCTCCGAAGACACCGCCTCCGCCGCCTGTCCAGAAACCGGCGGAGACGCCGAACCAGCTGCAACCTGCTCCGCCGAGTCAGTCTCCGCAGAACAACGCGCCTAAGCCAGTTCCGGTGCCGGGCTTGCCGTCGCAATCGCCATCAGCGGCTCCGGCGAAGCCTGCGGAACCGTGAGATTTTTGATTCATGCGCCTTTGTCTAACCACGTTGCAAGAGCAATGCGTTCGTTTTTGCTCCCATGTAGGAGATTAATCTCCGCCTCCAAGGGTTTCTCTTCCGTCTCCACCTACAAATACATTCCCGGATAGTCTGTCGGTCGGATAGATTCGTAAATCGGCAAACGAGACATTCGGACGTCGACGACTATTTCTCCTGCTCGATGAACTGATTGTCGGTGAGAGTGAGCGTTTTCGTCGCTCTGCCGACCTGAGTCAAGCGAAGAGCCAAGCCAGTAGGGCTCCAGGCGAGATCCGTGATCAGGACAGGACATGTTCCCTTGGGGTCCAATTCCCCTTTAGCGCAAACATCATGTGTATCCAGAGAGGACACTCGATGACGCCCCGTGCCTCTCCTTGGCAGGGTGAACCGCTCCATCAACAGGGAATTGTCGACACTCACGGCGAACGCCAGTTCGTGGCTGTCCTTTGACCATAACAGTCTTGATCGAGATTCTATCTTGCCAGTAGCATCGAACTTCCCAAGATTATCGTAGGGCCGACTCATACCGTTTAGCGGAAGAATTGCCTTGCCGACATTGACTGAATCTGTATGAGGAACATCAGGGTCACGATTCTCTGAAGGGCTCTGATCTACTCGATAGAGCATGTAGCGGTCTGTGGCGGCAGCTCCGTGGGTTGGATAGAACTTGATAAAAGCTATGTTATTGGCGTCCGGGGATATGGCCGGGAGATAGCACCAGATGCTATCAACGACCTTACCGGTGACCGCATCCACAATGACAACCATGGATGATGCTCCATCCAACATACCGCGAACAAGAACCCTGCCCTGAGGAGACACCGCGAGTTCATCTACCTCAGCAAGCTCCTCGGGAAGGGGGACAGTCGTTCTCTTCGCGTTGCTCTTAATCTCGAGTTTCAACAACCTGGAGCTTCCGAGTACGCGGATTCGTCGGTCCTTCCATTGTGCGGTTGTCGAAGTGATGTGCCCAGGATGAAATTCTTGAATTGGGGGCGGATAGAGGTCGCCAGACTGTGCCGACGCTACGCAGGAGAATACGAGCATGCCGCCCATGGAAGCGATCATCAAGTAGTTTTTCATGGCCTACCAGTCCACCGTCCACAGCGGTGATGCGGGAAGATCTCCGACGTCGTGAGCCGAGCAGCTATGCGATGCGGTGTAATTATCCATATGCCCGTCAAGGCAGCCCTGTGCTGTGCCAGCGCAGCGATCGTTGATATGTTTCCTGTAGCGATTCGCATTCGAGGAGTCTGCATAGGTGAGGTCGTCGCGGCAGTTGAAGCGGCCACGGTGTCGTTCGGCCCTGGAAAGACGGCGACGCAGTTGTTGGAATACCAGTTCCGTGGTTCCGCACAGTATCCTACGGATACCGGTCCTACTGCATCAATCGCCGATAGCCACGTAAAAAGCGCTGAGCGCGTCCAATATCCTTGCCGATCTGTGCCTTCAGGGCTTCGGGAGAATCCCACTTCATCTCAGGCCGTAGATGCTTCAGGAAGGTAAGCCGCAACGGTGTCTCTTCCGTCATGTCCACGGGATGGAAGTGGAAGAGATGTGTCTCGACGGCATAACTGTCCGCGCCGAAGGTTGGCCGGTTGCCGGCATTGGTCACGCCTTCGAAGATGGGACCGTCGTCACCGATCTGCAGCGTGGTGACATACACGCCGTTGGCGGGAAGTAGTTCGCTATATGGCGCCAGGTTGATGGTGGGTACCGCATACTTCGTGCCATATCCACGGCCCCTGGCCGGCGTGCTGCAGATGCTGTAAGGCCTTCCCAGAAGCACACGCGCGGACGAGAGGTTTCCTGCAAGGATGAGCTGACGGATGCGGCTTGAAGAGATGATGCCGCCGCGCAGAGGCACCGGTTCGTAGATTCTTGCCGAGAAGTCGAGTTCGTTCCCCAGCTCCGCCAGTCGCATGACGTCGGCCTGTGCCTGGTAGCCGAACCGGAAGTTACTGCCGACATGTACCTCGGTCGCACGCAGGCAGTTGCAGATGACTGTCGAGATAAATCCCTCAGCAGAGGTCTGGGCCAGCTCCTGTGTAAACGGTAGAACGAGCGTCGCATCCAGTCCTGTGGCTGCGAGCAGCCGTAGTTTCTCTTCTGTCGGCGAGATCATCTTCGTCGGCGACTCGGGGCGCAGAATGCGCACGGGATGAGGATCGAAGGTGACTGCGACCGACTTCGTGCCGGATTCCCGGGCACGCGCAATAATCTCCGAAATCACCCAGCGATGGCCGCGGTGGACTCCGTCGAAGTTGCCGATGCTGATGATCGATGGTCCGAAGTTCGCCGGAACCTCGGCAATGGAGCGGAAGATCTTCATTCCTTCCCCCCCTTAATCCTGCCCTCAGCGGCAATTTCGAAATCGAGGCACATGCCGTCGTGGGACATACGGATGTGCGGCGGCAGTTCGGCGTTGATGGCGTCGTGTTCCAGGTCGTGCGAGATATGGGTGAAGAAAGCCCGCTGCGGCTTGATGCGTTCCACCAGCGCAATGGAGTTCTCAAGGTTTGAGTGCGAGGGATGCGGCGCGCGGCGCAGGGCATCCAGAATCAGGACGTCGAGGTCTTCGAGCAACGGAAAGCTTTCCTCGGGCAGGGAAGACAGGTCCGTTAGATAAGCAGCTTTTCCAAAACGCCAGCCGGTGATGACCTGGTTGCCATGCTGTACAGGGATACGTTGGAATACCGCTCCGAAGAGTTCGACTGTAGTGCCGGGATCGGTGCTGATACGGTGCATCTCCACGCGAGCCGAAGTCATGTAGCGATCATGAGTGCGGAAGGTGTACTCGAAGATGCGCTCGATGACGCTTGCCGTCTCATCGTCGGCATAGAGCGGAATAGGATTGGCAAACGAGAGCGGACGCAGGTCATCCATGCCGAGAACGTGGTCGGCGTGGCCATGGGTGTAGAGCACTGCATCGACGTGGGTAACCTTCTCCCGTATCGCCTGGAAGTGAAAGTCCTGGCCGGTATCGATCAGCACCGTCCGGCCGTTGTAGTCCAGGCGAACGGAAGCACGGGTGCGACGGTTGTGCGGCCGTGTGCCATCCATTGCAGAGGTGCACACGGCGCAGCCGCAACCAAGCGTCGGCACGCCCATGGAGGTGCCTGTGCCGAGAAATGTAAGCGTCGCCTCCATGCTCTAAAGCAATTCTCCTAATACTGTGGTGTTGGATAAGTCTGCGAATGCCGTTTTCGTCGCAGGAAAACGGCGCAAACTGTCAAAGCTTCGCTCTATACCTTTAGGAGAATTGCGTTAGCGAACGATGCGCGGACCTCCGCCCGGCGGTGGAGGTAGAGGAGACTCAGGCTGCCGAGCCTGGCGGGCCAAAGCCTGCGTAATCTCAAGGAAGGCCATGCGCTCCTCGAAGAGAGCGTTTTCGAGCAGCCGTGATTCGGCCTCGGTCAGATTGCCCTTGCTCTTCTCCTGCAGCACGTTCAGCATGTCGATCGACTGGCGTGCGCCCAGGATGTCGACCCGTGCCTGCTCGCCTTCGGGTGTTCCGCCGCCGAGCTGCATGATCGCGGTCATATAGATGGACTGCACCAGGCGGTCGAAGTTCACGGGCGGCAGCTGTTCCATGCCCGGGTTCGCGGCACGGATAGCCGTATCCAGACGCTCGGCGGTCGCCTCATAGGCTGCTTTCGAACGTTCTGCCTGCTCTTCTGTAAGCTTCGGCAGCTCCTGTTCGGCGGCCTCCGCAGCCTCAGGTTCCGCCGCCGGCTCAGATTGGGGAGGCTCCGGCATTGCCGTGACAGCGGCCTTCGAGGCCTCCTCCTGCTCTTCTTCGCGAGGACGTTCAGACTCGGGCCGCAGCTCTCCTTCTGTGGTGAACTTGCGGCGATCGTTGACAACAAACGGGGTAACTTTATCTGCCATAAATAAAATGCCTTCTATTCGATGCGGAAGGGAAGCGGTGACGACACCAGCGCTCCTCCTTCGTACGTAAGCGCCTGACCGCGTTCCACGGCCTCGCGGCGAATAAATCCAAGAGCGATCTTCAGATCGGAGTCTACGCTGGTCAGCTCGCCAACCGAGGCGCCACCGGCCAGGATGGCTGTTCCGGCTGCGGGGACAGCGCCGCTGAAATGGAATCCGGCAAAGGTGCGATGCACATTGCCGCGGGAGCGGATGCGCTCTACGATCTCCTGCCCTAGGTAGCAGCCTTTGGTGAAGTGCAGGGCGCGGGCCTGTCTGGTCTCCTGCGGAAGCTCTTTTTCCCGCAGATCGCGGCCAATGACCGGAATGCCTTCCAGAATCCGGAGAGATTCGATGGCCTTGTCATCAGCTTTGGGAAGAGTATTGAGAGCCTCTGTAAGCTGTGCGACATTCGCCGCCCACAGCTCAAAGCGCGGCGTAAGTGGGCTGTATTGAGCGACAACCCAGACGGTTGAGCCTTGCCATTCGAAGGCGCGGGTAGAGACAGGCGCCATTCCGGCCACGTCCAGGCCGATTGCAGCCAGGGCTTCTGCGGCTTTGGGGCCAGCAATGCCCAGCCCCAGGTGTTTTGCTGAGACATCTTCCAGCTCCACATCGTCCATGATGATGAAGTGGTCGAGAGCCGCGATGAGCCCCGGAACGCGTTCGCGGGCGGTTTCCAGCAGAATCTGTTCTTCCAGCAGAAATGCCGTGGCGTCGTGCTGAATGCGCCCCTGTGCGGAAAGCAGGAAGTTGTAGCAGCCTTCTCCGGGCTTCAGATCGCGAATGTTGTTCGTCAACATGCCATTCAGCCAGCGAACACGGTCTTCGCCACGAACCGCGATCCATCCTTCCGCGTCCAAGGGATAGATAGCCGCCGTGGACAGGAGTGCTTTCAGGGCGAGATGATGGTCCACTGAAAGCGCCGGAGCTTCGTTGTGTGCAAGTGTGCTCATAAAACGGCGTCTATTCTAAGTATACGTTTCGTTGGATGATGGGAGACTCCCGTTTGATGCGCCACCCTTATCGCGCTGTAATTGCTGTTACCGTTTCACTTCTGCCGCTGGCGGCATTTGCCCAGACCCAGACGCCTGGGCCTCCTCCGGGGAGTTCTGATGCCGGGAAAAAACCGGAAATCCACATCACCCCCAAAGAGGCGGAGGAACTCTTTAAGAGCGTAGACGAGATCCAGGGGTTTGCCGCCAAAGACTCCGGACTGCGCTCCAGCCGCCCGGTGAAGAAGGTACTCATCACCCGCGATGCGGTCACGAAATATCTGAAACAGAAGTTTGACGAGGATGAGGGCGCCAAGCGCATGGAGCGCAGTGAGATCGTCCTGAAAAAATTCGGCCTGCTAGACCGTGACTTCGATCTCAAGCCCTTTCTGCTGAGCCTTCTAACCGAGCAGATCGCCGGTTACTACGACAACAAGACCAAGACCATCAACCTGCTGGACTGGGTGGATGCCGAGACCCAGAAGCCGGTGATGGCGCATGAGCTGACGCACGCATTGCAGGACCAGCACGTCGACCTCACCAAGTGGGGCGACCAGGGGCTGAAGGACATCGCAAAGAACGTGCAACAGGACAACGCTCATATCAAGAACGATGAGGTCGACACGACACGCGAGGCCGTTCTCGAAGGCCAGGCGATGGTTGTCTTTGTCGACTCCTCCATGAAGGACACGGGCCGCACTCGGGCGGATGTTCCCGAGGAGCTGATGGGACGCATGAAAGATATGCTCAGCGGGACGGAGAGTTCGCCGGTGCTGGCGCGAGCTCCGCTTATCCTGCAGCAGAGCCTGCTCTTTCCGTATGCGAACGGTCTGACCTTCGAGCAGGCAATTCTGCGCCGTTCCGGAGTTCAGAAGGCCTTCACCGGCGTACTCGATGATCCACCGGTGAACACGTCGCAGATCATGCATCCTGAGAGCTACGTGACAAAGGTTCCGCAGCCGCTCATCCATCTGGCGGATATCCATCCGTTGATCGAGAAGGACTACACCCCTTACGACGTCGGTGTGCTTGGGGAGTTTGACGTCCATATGCTTGCCGAGCTCTTCGCTGGGCCGCAGATGGCCGATGCTCTGGCTCCGGCCTGGGCCGGAGGCGTGTACTACGCCGCGCTCAAGAAGAATGTCCCGGCAACGACCGGCAATCTGGGCCTGCTCTACTACTCGCGTTGGAAGAATACTGACTCGGCAGAGAGCTTCCAGAAGCTCTACACCGCGCAACTGTCGCGCAAGTACTCCGGCGTGCAGCGTCGCAAGGACGACGAGAAAGAAGGCGAGGAGATCTACTCAACCAGCGAGGGGGATGTCCTGGTCTCGGCCATGGGCTCTGGAATCTTTACCTGCGAAGGATTTCCGTTGGAGATGGCCCGTAAGCTGCGCGATCAGATCACCTCCAACCAGGGCGAAGGCCCCGAAAGGCTCGCGTTACAGCCGCTCTCGGCTCCTCTGGTCACCGGCTTCACCCGCCTGGGAGTGATGAAGGCAGGAATCCACGCTACTGAACGATATACTCAAAATTTGGCCCCAACAGGAGAATGAACGCGTTGCAGCAGGCAGAGATTGGCATCATCGGCGGCAGTGGACTGTATTCCATGCCTGGCTTCACCGACATCCGCGAAGAGAAGATCACCACGCCCTTCGGCGATCCAAGCGATCCGCTGGTGCTGGGGGAACTCGAAGGCAGAAAGGTCGCCTTCCTGGCTCGCCACGGGAAAGGACACCGCATTCTGCCGACGGAGCTGAACTTCCGTGCCAATATTTATGCGATGAAGCAGCTTGGCGTGGAGCGCATCCTTTCCGTCTCCGCAGTGGGCTCGCTCAAGGAAGAGCATAAGCCGACGGATTTCGTGATTCCCGACCAGTTCATCGACCGCACCTTTGCACGTACGTCTACCTTCTTCGGTGAAGGCATCGTCGGCCACGTTGCTTTCGGCGATCCGGTCTGCGCCACCGTCACAAAGGCCTTTGAGTCGGCTTGCAAGGAAGTGGGTGTGGTGGGCAAGCGCGGCGGAACCTACGTCTGCATGGAAGGGCCGCAGTTCTCCACCCGCGCGGAGTCCAATCTTTATCGCTCCTGGGGGGCGGACGTTATCGGCATGACCAACCTGCAGGAAGCGAAGCTCGCGCGTGAGGCGGAGATCTGCTACTCCACGCTGGCCATGGTCACAGATTACGATTGCTGGTTTGAAGGGCACGACGATGTCACCGTCGATCAGATCATTGCGGTGATGCATACGAATTCAGCGAATGCGGCCAAGGTAGTTAAAGCCGCGGTTGCGGCTATGCCGACCGGCGAACGTACCTGTGCCTGCGCTTCGGCGCTGAAGTATGCCGTTATGACCGACAAGAAGGTTATTCCCCCGGCGACACGCGCCAAACTGGCGCTGCTGCTGGACAAGTACGAATAAGATCCCTTGCTGCAAATAAGATCCCAGATCTAAAGAGGAACAAGAACATTGGCAATTCTGGTAGTAGGCTCCGTCGCCTTCGACAATCTTGAAACTCCCAGCGGTAAGCGCGAGAACGTTCTGGGTGGAGCGGCCACTCACTTTTCTCTGGCCGCCAGCTTCTTTACCCCAGTGCGGGTCGTCGGTGTCGTCGGCGAGGACTTTCTTTTCGAGCACGAAGCTGTGCTCACCTCCAAAGGCATCGATGTCACCGGCATTGAGCATGCCGCGGGTAAGAGCTTCCACTGGACCGGCTCCTATGTCGAGAATCTGAACGAGGCGAAGACGCTGGCGACCGATCTGAATGTCTTCGGCACCTTCGCTCCCAAGATTCCTGCCAGCTATCTCGACAGCGAGTACCTCTTTCTGGCGAACATTGATCCGGTGCTGCAGTTGCAGGTACGTAAGCAGTTGCCCAAGGTGAAGATCGTTGCCGGCGACACCATGAACTACTGGATCGCCGATCATCGTGCCAACTTGGAAAAAGTCCTGAGGGAGCTCGACGTCCTGCTCATCAACGACAGCGAAGCTCGCATGCTGGCCGGTGAGCCGAACCTTCTGCGCGCTGCGCGAAAGGTGATGGAGATGGGGCCAAAGGCTCTGGTGGTGAAGCACGGCGAGTATGGCGCCACCGCCTTTTTCTGTGATCGCAGCTTTGTGGACACAACGCACATTACGCTGCCGTTCCGTGCGCCGGCCATGCCGCTGGATGAGGTCGTGGACCCGACGGGCGCAGGTGACTCCTTTGCCGGCGGCTTCTATGGTTACATCGCATCGCAGCCGAAACTCACGCCCGCGGTATTCCGCAAGGCGATGTTCTACGGCGGTGTGATGGGGTCGTTTGCCGTAGAGCGTTTCGGCACCGAGCGTTTGCAGCACACGACGAAGGACGAGGTGGAGGAGCGCTTCCGTCTCTTCCAGGAGATCTCACACCTTGAGCTTGAGGCGTAAGTACAACGAACAGCCGCGTCAGGGGAATCGTGACGCTATCCCCAATGATGAGGGGACCATTGCCGCGCGCATGGCCATCAAGCCGGCGAAGCGTGAGGAGATGTTTCCCATTGCGCTTGCGTCGATGATCCTGGCCTTTCTGGCGGTGCTCATCTCGGCTTCACGCGGATATCTTCTGCTCTACGGCGATGCAGTGGCTCATCTCGCCATCGCGCGTCGCATCATCGATTCGGTGAACCCGGGGCTGCCGCAGATCGGCAGCGTCTGGCTGCCGCTGCCTCACCTGCTGCTGGTGCCGTTCGTCTCCAAGATACAGTGGTGGCAGACAGGCACAGGCGGGACCTGGCCCTCCTTTGCTTTCTACATTCTTGGCAATCTCGGCTTTTATCGTCTTGCCCGCCGCATGCTGCCAGTTCATTGGGCCTTCGGCGCGACGCTGTTTTATGCGTTGAACCCAAATCTCCTCTATCTGGCAACTACTGCCATGACGGAGCCGCTGTTCCTGGCGATCTTCGTCTGGTCGACGGTCGTTGTGATGGAGTGCATCGACGCTATCCGGGACGAGCAGATCGGTGTGGTTAAGGGCAGGCTCATCGCCGCGGGCATTCTTTCTGTACTCTCGGTCTACACACGCTACGACGGCTGGGTCCTTGCTGCGTGCGTCTGGCTGATGCTTACCATCTCGCTGGTGAAGAACAAGCGTGTCTTCGAGCGGGTGCGTGTTGCCTTCATCATTCTTACCGTGCTGACCGTGTTGGGTCCCGTCGGCTGGATGGCGCACAACTGGCGCTATACCGGCGATCCGCTGGATTTTATGCGCGGGCCGTACTCGGCTGCTGCAATCGAGCGCAAGACAGCTCCTCCGGGGCAGCACTATCGCGGCTGGCATAACCCCGCATGGGCGCTGCTCTTCTATACGCGGACCGCGCAGGTGGATGCCGCTGCCTGGGAGACGGGCTTCCTGCTGATGGCGGCAGCAATTGCCGGCACCTGGATGCTGTGGAAGCGCGGCCTGGCGCGAGCGTCGGTCCTTCTGTGGATGCCGCTGCCGTTCTATGTCTATTCGGTCTCATTCGGATCGGTGCCGATCTTCATTCCGCAGCTTTATCCGCACTCGTACTACAACGCGCGTTACGGCATGGAGTTGCTTCCGGCGTTGGTCGTCTTCGCCTTTGTCGTCGTTGCATGGTTCGAGAACCGTATCATCCGTACCCGGCCGGTGCAGGCGGTCTTTCTGCAGCCTGCGGTGATGGTGCTTGCGATTGCGAACTGCGTCGCCATGACATGGTTTACGCCGCTGGTATTAAAGGAAGGCATTGTGAACTCGCGCACACGCGTTCCGTTTGAGACATCTATCGCTCGCGAGCTTCTGGCTATGCCACAAGGGCTACCGGTGATGATGTACACCTCAGACCACGTTGGAGCCATTCAGCAGACCGGAATTCCGTTGAAGCAGTTCATCTCCGAGTCAGACTACGACAGCTTCCATCGGGCTCTCGCTGAGCCGGCGAAGTATGCTGCCTATGTGGTTGCTATCGACAAGGATCCGGTCTCGGATGCGGTCAAAAAGAACTCCAGCAACCTGAAAGAGCTGACTGTGCTTTGTACGACAGGGCAGCCCTGCGCCCGCATCTACGAGTCCGAGATCTATCAGCCGGCAAAGAAGTAGAGAAAGAATATGATTCCATTTGTAAAAGCACATGCCTGCGGCAATGACTTCCTCGTAGTGGAAGAGACGCTGGCACATGACAAGCATGCAGAGATTGCCCGTAAGCTCTGCGCCCGCAACACCAGTGTTGGCGCCGACGGTGTTGAGTTCCTTGAACGCCGCGACGATGGCAGCTACTTCCTTCGCCTCTTCAATGCCGACGGCTCCGAGGCGGAGCTCTCGGGCAACGGCACACGCTGTGTGGCTGCGTGGCTGGCCTATAACGAGGGCCTGAAGCAGGTAACCCTTGGGACGCATGGCGGACCACGCGCGTGCACGACCGTCTCCTGCGAAGATACGAGCTTCCTGATCGAGACCGGCATGGGAGTGCCTCAGGTGCATCCGCAGACGCTCCAGGTCGAGGGCGTCGGCGCTGTGGAAGGAGCCAACGTCAACGTCGGCAATCCGCACTTCGTCATCTTTGTTGACACCGATGACTTCTCTTCGCATGGGCTTGCCTGGCAGGCGCTTGGTGAGAAGATCTGCTTCCATCCTGATTTCCCGAAGCAAACCAACGTCGAATTTGTCCGCGTGCTGGCGCCGGGGCATATCGCCTTCCGCATCTATGAACGTGGCGTAGGACCAACCACCTCTTCCGGCACAGGTACCTGCGCTTCGTCGACGGCAGCGATTGCGTTGCGCGGTTGCAGCACGACACTTGAGGCTACGGCTGAGGGCGGAACCCAACGCGTGGTCTGGCCTACACCGGCGGAAGAGATGCGTTTGACCGGGCCTGCTGAGATTATCTGCGTTGGAAAGGTTACCCTGTGAGCACCAAGCCGAAGGCGCTACGCAAGGGCGCTCGATTGGCGGTTGTGTCACCGGCGAGCACACCTCAGCGTGCGCTGGTAGAGAAGGGCGCAGTTGCTCTGCGCGAGCTGGGCTATGAGCCGGTGCTGTATCCGCATGTCTTCGGCGGAGGTCCGCTCTACTACGCTGGTACCGCCGCAGAGCGAGTCAACGATCTGCATGCAGCCTTTGCGGATAAGACTATCGATGGCATCATCGCCGCGCGCGGCGGTTGGGGCACAGCGGAGCTGCTGCCGCTGCTCGATACTGAACTGATTCGCGCTAATCCGAAGGTCTTTATTGGCTACAGCGACCATACCTCGCTGCATACCTACTTTCAGACACACTGCAACCTGAATACCTTCTATGCCCCGATGGTAGCTGCAGACTTTGCCCGCGAGAACGGTGTGGATTGGTCGAGCTGGTGCTCAGTCTTCGAAGGCGCATCGGAATGGAGCCTGACTTCTGCAGACGGTCTGCGCGTATTGCGGCCAGGCAAGGCGACCGGAGTTCTGCGCGGCGGTTGCATCTCGATCCTTGCACAGTCGCTGGGGACGCCCTGGGCGGCCGAGACCGGCAACAGCATTCTCTTCCTGGAAGACATCGGCACCAAGCCTTACCAGTGGGACCGTATTCTGCTGCATCTGCGTTGGGCAGGCAGGCTGGATACGGTGCGGGGGATTGTCTTCGGAGATATGAAACAGTGCGTCATTCCGGAAGATATGGAATTGCTTGAAGACGCTATCCAGCACTCGCTACGTGACTTCGCCGGGCCAGTCGCGATCGGGCTGCGTTCGGGCCATGTCTCGGAGCCGAATATCAGTCTGCCGCTGGGCATCTCGTGCTCGCTCGACTGCTCCAGCGAGCCTCAACTCAACTTTCTGGAAAGTGCTGTCGTCTAGATGCAAGGACTCAAACACATCCATCTCATCGGTATCTGTGGCACGGCGATGGCTTCGCTGGCCGGCATGCTGCAGGCACAGGGACACAAGGTCACGGGCTCAGATGCGGCAGCGTATCCACCGATGTCGGATCTTCTGGCATCGCTTGGTATTCCGATCTCCGAGCCTTATGCCGAGAAGAACCTGCAGCCCGCTCCAGATCTTGTGGTTGTCGGCAATGCGATCTCGCGCGGCAATGTCGAGCTGGAGTATGTGCTGGAGCATCGCCTGCCGTTCCTCTCGATGGCAGCGCTGATCCATGATGAGTTTCTTCGCGGCCGCGACTCGCTTGTGGTTGCCGGGACGCACGGCAAGACGACGACGACCAGCATGCTGGCATGGATCTTCGAAGTGGCCTCGCGCCGCAGGCCCGAGCTTTCGCCGAGCTTCCTGATCGGTGGTGTCGCCGAAAACTTCGGCACCAGCTTTCGCGTTCGCGGCACCAAGCCCTTCATCCTAGAAGGCGACGAGTACGACACCGCTTTCTTCGATAAGGGACCGAAGTTCCTGCACTACTTTCCGCAGGCGGCGATCCTGACGCACGTCGAGTTCGATCACGCCGATATCTACGCAGATCTTGCCAGCGTGAAGACTGCGTTCAAGCGGTTCGTGAACCTGGTGCCACGCAATGGGGTTGTTGTCGCCTTTGACGGTAGCGCGAATGTTACCGAGTGCGTCGCCCGCGCCTTCTGCCGCGTAGAACGCTATGGACTGGCAGAGAGCTCCCATTGGCGGGTGACCAACCTGCGCCATGAGGACGAAGGTTCACGCTGGTCGCTGCTTCGTGGCGGCGAACCCTTTGCCGAGCTCTACCTGCCGATGGCGGGCGAACATAATGCCCTCAATGCAACTGCTGCCGCGGCCCTGGCTGCAACGCAGGGAATCGATTCTGCCAGCATTATCGAGGCTCTCGCCAGCTTCCGTTCCGTGAAACGCCGGCTGGAGGTGATTGCCGAGACCCGTGGCGTCACCATCATTGATGACTTCGCGCATCACCCGACTGCGATCCGCGAGACCCTGCGTGCATTGCGCGCAAAGTATCCATCACGGCGTCTGATCGCTGTTCTGGAACCTCGCTCCAATACACTACGCCGCAACGTCTTTGAGAAAGAGCTCGTCGACTCGCTGGCGCTGGCTGACTCCGTCGTCCTGGCTGCGGTCTTCAAGAGCGAGAGCATTCCGGTGGAAGAACGGCTGCACCCGGAGAGCGTCATTGCTGGTTTGAAGTCTGCGGGTAAGCCTGCGGAACTGCTACCCGATGTGGATGCGATCGTCGCGAAGATTGTGAAGGAGATGCAGCCGGGCGATGTCGTCGCCATTCTGTCCAACGGTGGTTTCGGCGGTATCTATGAGAAGCTGCCTGCGGCCATCGATGCGGCTGCTGGAGCACTTTCCCTGTAGGTCTAGGGCTTCCGCATCGATGGACGTTTTCCGCAATGAAAACGCCGCTGCATTCCTCGTCCGGGATACCCAGCAACAGGGAAAATGCTCTATTTGACGATGGCGTTATAGCCGTCCGAGAGCAGACGCTGACGCATCGCCTCCGCGTCTTTGCGATTGGAGAACGGCCCGAGCTGCACGTGGATCAGGTGATCTGTCGGAGCCGAGGTCGTAAAGACCGCGTAGCCGCGCCGCTTCAATGCGCTCAGCAGCACCTCTGCATCTTCCTGGTGCGAGACTGCGGCAACCTGCACGATGGCTGGTCCCTGAGACTGCGTCGTCGGCAGCGACACTGGCTGTACTGCCGGCACCTGGGGCTGAGCGACGGTGGCGGCAAGACGCGGCGCCGGGGCGGGCGCCGGTACGATCTCCGTTGAGGGAGCCGATGTCTTTACGGGCTGAGATGGTTTCGGCGTGGTATCAGCATTCGCGACTGCGGCAGCAGGCTGCGTCTGTGCAGCGGTGTTGCCGGCTGCGCCGTAATACCGCTGCGTGCCGGTATTCGCGTTGGCGTCTGCCGCCTGCTTGGCTGAGAGATAACCAGGGACCGGCTGAATTGCAGCCGCTCCGGGCGCTGGCTTGAAATTACCGAAGTTGCTGCCGGTTTCACTCTGTTCAGCGGGCGTGGCAATCGCGGAGCGACGGCCGGCGGTATAGCCGAAGCCGAAGAACAGTGCACAGACTAAGGCAGCAGCAAAGAAAATGCCCAGCACCGAGCCGGTGCTGAGATGTATTTCGCGATCTTTCCGCGCGGGTTGCAGATCCAGGTCGTCGACCAAGGTACTCATAGCAGGGGATGGTATCCACCGGGCCACGGCGTCAGCCATAGCCTACAAACGCGATGATAGGCCAACTATCGCGTGGTGGATATCCCCCTAAAGTTACCTAGAAGTGTACGTAGAACCCGAAAGCAGGCTCGATGGTCGTGTTCTGCTTCTCGATTTGCAGGTAGTTCGCTCCGAAGTCAGGCGCCTTATGAAAGGCTTGGCGGAACTGAACACGAATGCCAATGTTCGGTGTAAAGACCGGCATCTCGCCGCCGAATCCATAGTAGTAGGTGAGGCGCCACTGCGGCAGTAGACCGACACCGCCAAAGCGGGTCGGCTTGTAGTCGGTTGAGCCGACTCCGGCTGAGGCAAATGTCATGATCCCGGCAATCTCCGGCCCATGATAGACATACCCGCCAGTGAACTCGTTCGGTGTTGCCTGAACCGTCAGGGTGCCTTCTTTGGAGCGTACGTAGGTCTGGGTTGAGCGGCTGTAGTTCCAGTTGAACTCAAATCCGACCGGAGGTTTTATGGTGTATCGAAGCTGCACCAGCGCGCCGAAGGTCGTACTCACACTCTGATCGACCTTTTCGTGGAGATAGTTTGTGCCATTGACACTGGAGTGGCTGACGTATGCGCCCTGCAGGGCGAAGTCCATACGGTCAATGTGCTTCGCCAGGCGCTTGGTGGTGGACGTCTGCGCGTATGCAGAAGTGGAGAGGACGGAGGCGAGACCTAAACCTGCGAGCAGAAACGCGCGGCACAACTTCGACATGAACAGCGGTGACTCCTTACCGAAAAACGATGTTTCTAGTGTATCGTGAGGCGCTTGGCGCGGCGCGCCCGTAGTGCAACTGTGGCCAGATAGCTGGTGGTGACGCCCAGAATCCCGCTGAGCAGAACACTCGCGAGCGGGTTCGGCTGCACCGAGCGGTCGTAGAACCGTGCGATTCCGGCGGTCATGCCGACTACTCCTACGGCTGTAGCCAGCCCGCGCACAGGAATCCACGCCTGCAGGACACACAGGGCGAAGCCGGCCGAGAGAAGTCCGGCCGAAGCCAGACGTACGGGAGGAGTGAGCAGTGCAGGCAGAGGCGCCAGCACCAACAGAAGACCAAAGCAGCCGGGAACGATGCTGCCCGGCCGATTGGCCTCCGCGTAGATCAGCAGCACGCCCGTGAAGATCGTAGCGAAGAGGATCGTCGGATGAGAAGCAAGCGTGATCGACATTTACGGTACCGGTTGGCCCCGGCTGATGATGGTCTGCTTCAACGCAATGGCGGCGGCGTTACTCGGCTCAATACGCATGGCATTGTTCACGTCGTTTGCCGCCTGGGGAAGCTGTCCGGCACCCAACTCGAGTCTGGCCAGCACCAGGTAGGCGGCGGCGTTGGGCTTCAGCTTGAGAGAGGCTTCGGCTTCGCTGCGGGCTTCAGCGGTGTTGCCGCTGCGCTCGCGTACCTGCGCCAGGCCGATGTGGGCTGCGGCGGAGGTTGCGTCCATCTGCAGCGCCGACTGAAACTCACGTTCGGCCTCCAGCACCAGGCCCTGCTGGAGATATTCCTGTCCCTGCTGCACCAGCGCCTCAGACTGCTTGGCAGGCGGCAAAGTTGCAGTCTGCATGGCTCGCATCTGTTCGAGCTCGAAGGCGGCCTGGCGGAAGCCGGACTCGGAGTAGGTCCGGCGGATACGCGGCAGGGCTTCGAAATCGACGGACGGATTATCGATCTTCTGCAACAGCAGAGGAGCTTCAGCATCGGCCGGTCTCAGGCTAAGGGTCTTTTGCAACTCGGCCTTTGCTCCGGGGAGGTCGCGGCGCAGAAAGAGCGCCGTCGCGGTGTTGTAGTGGTAATCGGCATCCTTCGGATCGGCGGTAGACGCACGTTGAAACAGTGCTCCGGCGTCTTTCCCCTGGCGGCTGGCCGCGACGCCCTGGTTGTTTACGACCTCAGGAAGAGGCAGGCGGCTGGCGACAAAACCGAACGCCGTCTCTGCGGCCGGATACTGGCCGGAGTTGAAGTTGGCCAGGCCGAGATAGAAGTTCGCCTCCAGCGCCAGGCGATTGCTCTGCGGCAGCTTGGACAGCGTTGCCGCAGCTTCTTCAAACTGTCCCTGCGCGTACTGCGCCTTGCCCAGTGCGAGGATGGCGGCGGCGTAGTCCGGGGAGACCGAGACCGCAGTCTTCAGCCGCTTCAGGCGCTCTGAGGGCGTCTGTGCCGAGACGCCGCGGACATAGCTTTCAAAAGCTTCCAGCTTGTCATTCGCGCTCTGCGTCAGGAAGGTCTGCTCCGCGACAGGAAAGGACGGATCGACTTCCTTAACAATCTTCCAGGCGACCGCGTTCTCAAGATCGAAGAATCGGTTTTTGTCGACGGATTCTTCGATCGGTTTGGACATCGAGAGTTTGTTAACGTCCAGCACCTGCGCCTGCGCCGCCAGCCGGTCTCCCTGCATGGTGAAGCTGCCGATGACGATGAGATCGGCATCCAGCGTCTGTGCAATCCGCAGAGCGGTGGCGCGAGTGGGTTTCAGATCCAGGGGGTAACCGAGATGATCGAGCGCATACATCCGGTCATCGCGGCTGATGGTCAGAAAACCGGAAGACGAGAGACGCTGATTCAGCATCTCTGGAAAAGAATCGCCGATCCAGTTCAACCCCGTCTGTCCTGATCGGTTGTCGAACGGTAACACCAGCACAACGTGGCCATGGGAGACGGGTGCAGCCTGTGCCGTCACGGCGCCTGCAACCGAGAGAAGACCCAAGAGAACGCGGCGTTTCGAAAACATCATCACCGGCCTGATTATAGGTGTTTTGACGTCTCCGGAGCCTCGATGGCAGCGTCCACGGCTCTCGGGAAACGGATCACCGCCGCCCACTCGCCATTCCGCTGTGCCTGCCACACGATCTCACCATGCAGCACGACGGCGGCCTCCGCGGGAAGCAGGTCGCGATGGAAATCGAAGTACCGGGTGGCCTCGCCTTCGAGTCGCCGGCCGATGTTAAGCTTGCCTGTCGCGGGCTCGTACTTGGTGCTGAAGATCAACGCCGTGTCGTATCTCTCGGGATGCCGGGCTGCGGCTTGTACCTCTTCGACGGAGAAGTTCTGGATGGGGACGACCTTGACAGGCTGCTTCACATAGCCAAGGTCTGGATGCATCAGCTCTGTCCAGGCTGGCCATGCTGTAAGCACCGTTGCCTGGGGATAACGTTGCGTAATAACGTTGATGGCCTGCTGATGCAGCGTTACGAAGTCGCGGTAGGTCAGGTTGTCTTCGGGAGCAAAGGCGTAGGGAGGATTGACGGTAATGGCTGCAACAAATCCCGCGAAGCTGATCGCGGCCAGCAGCCACCACTGCCGAAAATGATGCCGCCAGAGGCTGACATACAGAAGCAGCAGCAAGGGGAAACAGGGCAGCAGATAGCGGGTCAGCAACGCTCCGCCAAGGACAGAGAACTCAAACAGGTTGGCCAGAAGGACGACGGCAATCGCCGCCATGGCCGGCTTGGCGATGCGTTGGGTGCGTTCCGGGGCATACGGTGTCAGCAGCAGAGCTCCGGTCGTCAGCACCGTAGCCACCCACATATTCATATGCACCACCAGGTGCAGGATGCGGTGGTAGAACGAGAGCGCGATTCGCTTGGCGTCGAGCGTTGCCGTGGCGTTGTAGCGCACAAACTCAGGGTTGCCGAACATGTATCCGGTCTTGTGCTGGTGATAGAGGTACCAGGCAATGAGAGGCAACAGTGGAAACGCCAGCGCCAATACCCAGGTCCACCGTACCTTGCGAGCTCGAATGCCCGTCACTAGTTCCCAACCGGCCAGAGCAATAGGAGTCACGATGGCCGTTTCCTTGGCAAGCGCGGCGAAGGAAAAGATCGTAGCTGCCCAGATGGCATTGCGGGCGGAGGGCGTCTGGACAAGGCTTTCGAAGTAAAACGACAGCCCCCAAAGCGTAAAGGCAGCCGCGAAGATATCGGCGTGCGCCAGCGTGCTCTGTGCAAACCAGATGGAGTAGGCGGCGGTCAGGAGTACGGTCGCGGCGGCAACCGCGGTGCCCGCCAGCAGGCGCGCCATACGGAAGACGCCCAGCAGTGCAGCGGCGCTGACCATGACGACCAGCGTGCGCGTTGCTGATGGAACGAAGCGCGCAATGTGCCACCAGCCGGCCATCAGAATCGATGGCAGGGGAGGATGCGCATTGGTGACGGTGGTGAACGGAATCAGCGTGCCGGTACGGAAGAAATCCAGCGCGGCGGGGATGTAGTATCCGGCTTCGTCCCAGAAGTAAGGCAGGCGCAACAGCGTGATGTGCGATAGGTAAATACCCGCGAAGAGCAGCGGATAGATTGCCCAGAGCGGCAACGCCGCGTTGCGATTTGGCAGCACTTAGTGAACTGGTCCCGGAGGATTGAAGTTCGGTTCCAGAGCGATCTGTCCAAAGGCCCGCTCGTATTGCTGCACATTCTCGCCCAGCACGCCCAGCAGGGCTTTGGCCTGCTGCGGGCTAAGGTACACGCCCTGGAAGTTGCGCACCGTCACCTCATCGGCAGCCTGCGGATGCATGGTGCCGAAGATAAGCTGGAAGTCCCAAACCGACATCCGTACCTGTACGCTGTTGGCGTAGCTGTCGCGGTAGTCTTCGGTTTTCTCCAGGTGAAGCGTCGTGCTGTTTTCCGCGGGTTTATTCTGCTGGCTCATGATGCCTTTCAGGAGTGGAGAAAAGTTGGTGCGAAAGGGGGGACTTGAACCCCCACGGGTTGCCCCGCCAGATCCTAAGTCTGGTGCGTCTGCCAATTTCGCCACTTTCGCACAGGAGACGCTATATACAGATTCTAAATGACCGAGTGGTCTATGTCCCGATTTCCAGCGATCTTTTCGCCGGGAGCACGGGAAGTGCCTGCGTCTTCAGGGAAGCGCAAACGTCTTCTCTATATACTTCTGTGCTGCTGCAGATGAGGCGCGATTCATCCTGCGGCAACATCGTCGCTTTACAAGGTATTCATGGGGTCATTTTTCGTAGCTATGCTCGCCGTTGCGGCTGTACCGGCTGCCTTAGCGCAGCACTCCCTCGTCAACCAGGACAAACAGATTCACATGAACCAGATCCAGGTGATCGGTTCGCATAACAGCTATCACAAGGGCTTTGCTCCCAGCGAGGCGAAGTGGCTGGAGCAGCGAAATCCCGATGCATACCACAGCCTGGAGTATCGCCATGCATCTCTGGCCGATCAGCTCGACGGCGGTGTGCGCCAGTTGGAGATCGATATCTTTGCCGACCCGAAGGGCGGCAAGTTCGCGCATCCCAAGGTCGTGGAATGGGTCAAGGCTGCCGGTCTGCCCGCTGACCCGGACTTCGATCCGGATCACGAGATGGACAAACCGGGTTTCAAGGTCATGCACGTTCAGGACCTCGATGAGCGCAGCCAATGCCACACCTTTGTGAAGTGCCTGCAGCAGGTTAAGGGATGGTCCAAAGGGCATCCCATGGCACTGCCGGTCTTTCTTCTGATTGAGACAAAGGAAGGCGCGGTGCGTAACCTGCCCAATGCCGAGGTGCCCCTGCCATTTACTTCGGAGACGTTTGACGCCGTCGATGCTGAAATCCGCAGCGTCTTCTCCGAGGACGAGATGATCACGCCGGACATGGTGCGCGGCAAGTACGCGACACTGCCTGAGGCCGTGAAAGCGGGGAACTGGCCGACGCTTGATAAGGCACGTGGCAAGGTGGTCTTCCTGATCGATCAGCGGCCCAAGGAAGAGACTTATCTTGCCGGACATCCTGCACTGAAGGGACGGGTGATGTTTACCAACGCCGTTCCCGGACGTGACGATGCTGCCTTCACCGAGATGAACAGCGGATCGAAGGAAGAGATCGATGCTCTGGTAAAGCAGGGATATCTCGTTCGCGCACGCACTGACGATGGCACGATTGCGGCACGCACCAACGACACCAAGCGGCGTGATGAGGTTCTTGCCAGCGGGGCGCAGTTGGTCAGCACAGACTATCCGCCGTCAGAGCCGGCATCCTGGACCGGATTCTTCGTCGGCTTGCCCGGCGGTCTGGTCGCACGGTGCAACCCGATCGATGCTCCAGCATCCTGTGATAGCAAGGCGCTTGACGGCACGCTACGCGCACGTCACTAACACTTAGTAAGCCAGGCCCACGAAGGGAACAATCAACTCCTGGATGGATGTGCTCGCTATGTCTACACGAGAGAAGACATAGCGAGCACACCGATTTTGTGAACTTATTGACTTAGTACATTCATGATTGCCTGGTACTTGGGCGTTGAAAGAATCCGGTAATCTTCCGTCGCGCCCCAGTCTCCATTTCTGCTGTAGTAGCTGGCAAGACTGAAGTAGCCGAACATATCCCCACCCTGTCCAAACCAGTTGTCTACGAGATGGTGCTCAACAAGTGGCCCCATGCCGGCATCTCGATTGGCTTCAATCTGTATTCCGACATTCGAAGTATTTCGGTTATCAGGACCGCCTTCGTAGGCGAAAAGCTTCAGACCATAGAGGTTTGCTGTAGCTTTATTTTGCTGCGTCTTGGTCACTGAGGCATTCGAAGATGCAAGCATGTTGGCGAGGACGTCAGGAATGGTCGCTGTCGTCGATGGCGATGTATCGCTGAAGTACGATCCCTGTGCCATTGCGTAGAAGTAGTTGCTGGGCGGCCCATAGGTCGCGTTCATCCACGCCAGTGTTTTTGCCCCCGTGGAGCCGGTGCCCTCCTGAAGGTTCCACCAGGCGTAGACGGGACGGATGGTGGTGTTCAGCGACCCAGATCCGAAGACCGCTTCAAAGATCTTCGCGATCTCATACAAGCGCTTGGCATGACGCCGATAGGCCCAGTCGAGCTGAACGGTATCCCCATCGTTGTTCAGCGGAGATCCACCTTGTCCTACTTCATCAACGGCTGCGAGCCGGTTCCAGGTGTACTGAGAGAAGCCCGGGTTCCAAACCTCATTGCTGTGTTCGATGTAAATATGCAGTCCGGAATTAAGTCCATGATTGCCAGTGAAAGAATCCCCGTTCTTCAACAACTGCGCAAGTTTGTAGATGTAACTGGTCGTGTCGGTAGGGCTTGAGCCTGTGGCGCTGACTGGTATGTTGATCCAGATATCTTTATTCGCTTCATTGGCCAGCAGGATCACATACTCCCAGGAGACCCCTGTCGCGCCGGCACGCACGCCAGTTCCCATCCCCTGATACGCGTCCGACGGAAGGCTGCGGTCCGCCCAGTTAATAAGGTGATGCCCAGGGTCGCCGTAATATCCGGCCGAATAATTTGTCCCGGTCCAGCTCATGAAACGCAGATAGCCAAAGGGAGCCAGGGCGTTGATGTAGGCAGGATCGAAATGGGTTGGAGAACCGTTTGGATATAGTCCTGGACGGAATGCTTTCAGATAGCGAATGCCGGTATTTAATCCCGATGTCTGCGTTCGCTGAGTGTTGGTGAATAGGATCGTCATCAGCGAGGGTTGTCCTGGCGGCAGCGTCACGTAGACCATGGAATAGTTGTTGACCGGATCGTAGCTCTGGTTCGAGAAAGTAAGATAGGGCGAGTCTGG
>JABFXN010000233.1 GCA_013361705.1 Acidobacteriaceae bacterium | reverse complement strand
TTCTCCTCCGGTGTGGAGGAGACCCCCGGCGTGGATCTGGAGGCGCTCAATGACAGGCTGCATATGTTCATCCAGCAGCTTGACCGGATGCCGACGCCTTGGGGGCTGAAAATCTTCGGTGAAGCACGCGGTCTGGCACAGGCGACCTTCCCCTTTGCTCTCAGCGATGAGCGCAAACAACAGATGCAGGAGATGCTCGCATGGTTTGCGGAGAACCGCGCGGCCATGATGGTTCAGGAGTAACGGCGATGGTGAAGGAAGTTGTTCTGGTAACTAGCGGCGATCTGCGGCTTTCGGCAAACCAGGCCTGTTGGCCGGCACAGAGGGAACTGGAGGAGAAACTGACCTCGGTGCTCGCGGCTATAGGGGTAATGGTGCGGCGCGCCTTTCCTGTGGATGAAAAAGCAGGACATGGCTTTCTCTCCAGCCAGCGCATGGGCATGGATGTCTTTGCCACTATCCCGAAGGATGTCCCGCTGATCTTTGCGACGGCAGCGTGGCAGTACACACATCATGTGCTGCCGGGCATGCGCTTTCACAAGGGGCCAATGTTGACGATCGCCAATTGGTCCGGACAGTGGCCGGGCCTGGTCGGCTTGTTGAACCTGAATGGGTCTCTGGTCAAAGCGGGTGTGAAGTTCTCCACCTTGTGGAGCCGTGACTTTGACGATGCTTTCTTCCTGGATGGCCTGAAACAGTGGCTGGAGACGGGGACGGTTACCCATGATCTTTCGCATGTAGAGACGCTGAAGACCGACAGGCTTCCTGAGACAGCGAAGACTGTGGGCCGCGAGGTGGCTACAGCTCTGCGTGATCGCAAGGCGATCTTCGGTATCTTCGATGAAGGCTGCATGGGCATGTACAACGCCATCATCGATGACGAGCTGCTGAACCCCTGCGGGTTCTTCAAAGAGCGGCTGAGCCAGAGCGCGCTTGCCGCACGCATGACCACGGTCAGCGACGAAGAGGCTGCTGAGGTGCGTGCGTGGCTGGACGCACGCGGCCTGCGCTTCCTTACAGGCAAAGATGAGGCGACGGAGCTGACCGACCGGCAGATTCTGCTGCAGGCAAAGATGTATATCGCCGCTGTACGGATGGCGGCGGAGTTCGGCTGCGACGCCATCGGTATTCAGTATCAGCAGGGGCTGAAAGACACCACACCGGCCTCGGACCTCGTGGAAGGTCTGTTGAATAATCCCGATCGTCCGCCGGTCTTTGATGAGAACGGTGTTGAGCTCTTTGCGGGCAAGGCGCTGCCGCACTTCAATGAGGTGGACGAGGGCGCCGGTGTCGATGCTCTGGTGACGAATCGTTGCTGGACGAAGCTTGGGCTCGATCCTTCGACGACACTGCATGATGTGCGTTGGGGCGAAGAGCTTGAGGTCGACGGGAAAAAGCAGTTCGTGTGGGTGCTGCAGATCTCAGGCGCCGCACCGGCCAGCCACTTTGTCGATGGCTATGCGGGTTCTGTCAGTGAGCGGCAGCCGGCGATGTACTTCCCGCTTGGCGGCGGATCGTTAAAGGGTGTGGGCAAGGCAGGTGAGATTGTGTGGAGCCGCGTCTTTGTCGAAGGTGGCGCGTTGCACGTTGACCTGGGCCGTGGCACGGTTGTCACGCTGCCGAAGGAAGAGACAGAACGGCGCTGGCACGAGACCACGTATCAGTGGCCCATTGTGAATACCGTCCTGCACGGCGTTACCCGCGATAGCTTCATGGCCCGGCACCGCGCGAACCACATCAGCATTGCCTATGCGAACGATGCCGCTGGAGCCGACCATGCGCTCGCAGTAAAGGCCGCGGCGTTTGCCGAGCTTGGGGTAAACGTCCATCTCTGTGGTGTAAAGGCATAGTGACGAAGACCGTGGCGGGCACGGGCAAAGCCTATCCATGGCTGCTGGTGGGCATGCTGTGGTTTGTCTGCCTGTTCAACTATGCGGACCGGCAGGCCATTTTCTCTATCTTTCCGTTGCTGCGTAAGGAGCTTGCGCTTACGCCGATTCAGCTCGGCATTGTGGGCTCGAGCTTTATGTGGATGTATGCGCTTGCCGGACCGTTGGCCGGATGGGTGAGTGACCGCGTCTCACCGCGCAGGGTGATTGTGGGTGCGCTGGCCTTTTGGTCGGTAGTAACGGCCGGAACGGCGCTGTGCCATAGCTATGGCGTGCTGGTCTTCTTTCGAACGCTGGGCGGGTTAGGCGAGGCCTTTTACTTTCCCGCCGCCATGGCGCTGATCGGCGCGTATCACGGTGCGGCGACGCGATCGCGGGCGATGGCGCTGCACCAGTCGAGCGTGTATGCAGGCACGATTGCCGGCGGAGCGATGTCGGCGTTTATTGCTGAGCGGCACGGATGGCGCTCGAGCTTCACCATCTTTGGCGTCCTGGGTGTGGTGCTGGCGGTGGTGCTGCTCTTCTGCCTGCGGCAGCCTCCGCGTATTGCCCGTGATGAGCCGCAGGAGAATCCGCTGCTGCATTTCGCACGCGGAGTGCGTGAGGTGCTGCGCAACGGTCGCATCGTGTTGATGATTGCGGTCTTCATGGGGGCGAACTTTGTCGCCGTGGTCTTTTTGACGTGGCTGCCGACCTTCCTGCTGGAAAAGTTCCACATGAGCCTGAGCAACGCAGGCTTTAGCTCGACGGCCTATCTGCAGGCTGCTTCGGTGTTGGGTGTGTTGCTGGGCGGCTGGCTTGCTGACCGGTTCGCAGCAAAGCGGGCGGGCGGACGTCAGTTGACGCAGGCGATCGGGCTGCTGTGCGGTGTGCCGTTTCTGTTCCTTACCGGCTGGTCGATCACCGTGCTCGGGCTGATCGTCAGCATGGCAGGTTTTGGATTCTTCAAAGGCATCTACGACGCGAATATCTGGGCATCGTTGTATGACGTGGTGCCCGTCGAGAAGCGTGGTGTGGCAGCCGGTGTGATGAACAGTCTGGGATGGCTGGGTGGAGGCTTTGCTCCGGTGCTGATTGCTGCTGCAGCGCAGCGATTCGGGCTTTCAGCCTGTATCAGCGCGACGTCAGTGATCTATTTGTGTTTGGCTGTCGTGATGATGGGACTCTCGACGAAGCTCGCTTCGCGAGCTTCGTGTTAAAAGTTGAAAGTTAAAAGTTGAAGCGTTAATGCATGGGTGAGTGAGGTCTGGGTGCCCCACATACGCGAAGCTTATGTGGGAGTATCGAGCGGAGCTCGATCCGCCGTTTTGTTTCTCTCTATCCATGTTCTAAGGACAAAAGCGGTCGCGCGTAGCGCGATACCCATGTCCCCGAGGGACATGGGGCACCCGGTGTATGGGTATTCCTAAAGCGAATCCAGAAAGGCGCGGTCCTCGTCCGAGAGATCCGCTTTAGCCAGCAGGTCGGGTCGGTTGCGGGCGGTCTTCAGGAGTTGTTGCTGCCGTCTCCATTTGCGCACCTGGGCGTGGTCGCCGTTAGCCAGGACTTCGGGGATGGTGTGGCCCTGGAAATCAGAGGGACGGGTGTAGTGCGGGTAGTCCAGCAGGCCTCCGCTGCCATGGGTGGCTTGCGGGCTTTCGAGGGTGTGTTCGATCTCCTCATCGTTGTGGCCGAAGGACTCGAAGCGGGCGGAGTCGGCGTTGCCCAGCACGCCGGGAAGCAGGCGGGTGACCGCATCGAGGATGATGGCCGCACCCAGCTCGCCGCCTGAGAGAACGTAATCTCCCACGGAGAGCTCGCGGTCGCAGAGCAGGGTATTCACGCGCTCGTCCACGCCTTCGTAGCGTCCGCAGATCATAGTGATGCGTTCCAGCTTCGAGAGCTCGTGTGCGATGGCCTGGGTAAAGGGCTTCCCGCCGGCGGCCAGCAGAATGACAGACTCGCGGGTGAGGTCGCGCTGGGCCAATGGGGTAATGCCGATCGACTCGGCACATTCGAAGATGGGCTGAGCTTTCAGTACCATGCCCTCGCCTCCGCCGAAGGGGCGGTCGTCCACGGTGCGATGGCGGTCATGCGTAAAGGCGCGCAGGTCGTGGGTATTGGCAGAGACCACGCCTTTGCGAATGGCGCGGGAGACCACGCCGTAGTCGAGCGGGCCTGCGAAGAAGCCGGGAAAGATGGTGATGAGTTCGAACCGCATCCTGAGAATTCAGTGTACGTCCGCGGGATTCTCTCTCGCCTGTCAAAGCTTTCTTTTCTCTTTAGGGGCAGAGGGGTATTTTTTCTTTTCAGAGAGCGCAGCAAAATCCTGATTTGACAACTACTAAGGCGTCTTAGTATTAAGCTGTCTTAGTATGAAGAAAACGGATGCACTGCAGGGCTCTCTTGACCTTCTCGTCCTGAAGGTTCTCTCCCGTCAGCCAAAGCTGCACGGCTATGCCATCATGACGGCCATCAAGCAGATCTCCGGCGACGTTCTCAACGCTGAGGTCGGCTCGCTGTATCCCGCGCTTCACCGCATGGAAGAAACCGGCTGGATCCGCGCTGAGTGGGCTCCAAAAGACGCCGGCCGCCGAACGCGTCTTTACCAGCTCACCGCCGCCGGGAAAAAACAGCTCGCCGCGGAGGTTGCCCGTTGGCACACCGTTAGCTCCGCCATCAATCGTGTTCTGCAGGAGGCTTAGCTATGTCTCTCTGGTCGCGCATTACCTATGTATTTCGCGGCGATCGTCTGAATCACGAAATCGACGAGGAATTCGTGGCGCATATGGAAGAAGCCATCGCCGCCGGTGAGGACCCCATCGAAGTGCGGCGGACCTTCGGTTCTCCGTTGCGCCTCCGCGAACAAAGCCGGGACGCCCGCATCGTCGGCTGGCTCGACAATCTGTGTGCCGACCTTGTCTTCGGCTGGCGCCAATTACTGAAGAGGAAAGTCCCCACCGTCGCCGCTATTCTTTCGCTCGCCCTCGCCATCGGCGCCTGCACCTCTGCCTTCCGCATCATCGACGCGCTCTTTCTTCGCCCCTTGCCTGTGGCGCACGCCGATCAGCTCAACGTTCTCGCCCGACAGGGTCCTGATGACCATGGCGTGCCCCGCAGCTTCGACGACTTCGCCTATCCCAACTTCGCCCGTATGCGCGCTGCCGCCCAGGGCCAGGCCGAACTCATCGCAGCCTCATTCACCTACCGCACAGACCTCACCTACGCCACCGACAATGAAATGGAAAAGGGCTACGTGCAGTATGTCTCCGGTACGATGTTCCCGATTTTCGGTCTTAGGCCTACACTTGGCCGCCTTTTCACTACAGAGGACGACATCACTCCAGGCGCGCATCCCTATGCTGTCATCTCCTACAACTACTGGACCCGGCGTTTCGCCAACGACCCCCAGATCCTCGGCCGCGCCGTCCACATCGGCAGCAAAATGTTCCAGATTATCGGTATCGGCCCGAAGTCCTTCACCGGCACGGAGCCTGGTATCGTCACCGACATTTTCCTGCCTACGATGATGAATCCCGACGTCAGGCGCACCGACAACAGCTGGCTTCGCATCTTCGCTGTCATCAACCCCGCTGTGCCCCACGAGCCGCTCCGCGCAAAGCTCGACGCCGTCAGCCTCAACTATGAGAGCGAACGCACCAAGGGCTTCGTCGGGATGTCGCGACACAACATCGAAATGTCTCTCCAGAAGAAGATGGTGATCGAGCCGGCGGCCTCCGGTGTGTCCCGCCTGCAGGGTGATTATCGCCGGGCTCTAGTCTGGCTCGCCGTTCTCGTCGCGCTCGTGCTCTTGATCGCCTGCGCCAACGTCGCCAATCTCATGACCGCCCAGGCCGCATCGCGCGCCCGCGAAATGGCCCTCCGTGTTTCCATTGGAGCCGGCCGCTCACGCCTGGTGCAGCTTGTCCTGATTGAGAATGCCATGCTCGCGCTCTTCTCCGCCGCGCTGGGAACAATCTTCGCCTGGTGGGCCGCGCCCTTTGTCGTCAGCCGCATCAACCCGCCGGACCACCCCGCGCACCTTATCCTCTCAGCGGATTGGCGTGTGCTCGCCTTCGGCTCGCTCCTCACTCTCGTCGTCACACTTCTCTTCGGCCTCGCCCCGGCCTTGCGCGCCTCCGCCATTCAACCCGTGACCGCGCTCAAAGGCGGGAACGAGCCGCAGTCAAAGCGGCGCTCGATGTATGCGTTGATTGCTGCTCAAGCTGCTTTCTGCTTCGTCGTTCTCTTCCTTGCAGGCCTCTTCGTCGCGACCTTCCGTCATCTGTCCAATCAGCCTCTCGGCTTTGACGCCAAAGATCTTCTTCTCCTCGAAACCGCTACCCCGCACGGCCAATCGCCTGAGTCATGGTCGCAAATGGCCGACACCCTTCGCGTCATTCCCGGAGTCAAGGATGTCGCCATCGCGAGTTGGCCGCTCCTGGCAGGCGGTTGGACAGGCTCCATCTCTGTCAACGCCGCCCCTCCTACAGATACCTGGAGCTACTTCCTCTCCATTTCGCCCGGCTGGCTCAACACCATGAAGATGCGGCTTATCGAGGGCCGCGACTTCACCTCCACGGACTCCTTTCCGGGAGAAGCCATCGTCAACCAGGCCTTCGTCAAACACTATTTCAAAGGCGCCAATCCCATCGGTCGCACCTTCGAAAAAGTAAATCCTCTGGGTGACCGAAAACTCTGCCTGGTCGTTGGCATCGTTGCAGACGCGGCCTACAGCAACCTGCATGATCCCGTGCTTCCCGTCGCGTATGTCCCGGTTCGCCACCTCAATGCAGATGGCACGATCAACCCGCCTGAAAGCGGCACCTTCGTCGTCCGAACCTCCGGTATCGATGCCATTGCCCTCGCGCCCATGCTCCGCCGGCTGGCTGGACAGAGCAATCCCGCGTACCGCGTCCGAAACGTATTAACCCAACAGGAGCTTGTCGACAACCAGACTGTTCGCGAACGTCTTCTCGCGTTGCTGGCACTCTTCTTCGCAATCGTCGCCCTCTTACTCGCCGCCATCGGTCTCTATGGTGTGCTGAGCTATTCCGTTCTGCAGCGCGAGCGAGAAATCGGCATTCGCATCGCCGTGGGCGCGCGCATCGGCAGTATTGCCCGGCTCGTCACCGCACAGATCTTCGTCACCGTATCCATTGGCGCCGCAGCCGGTGTTGCCTTCGGCATCCTTTCAGTCCGCTACGTTCAAGCGCTGCTGTTCGGAGTTAAAGGTACAGACCCATCCATGCTGATCGCTCCGACACTGGTCCTTTTGGCCGCGGCGCTGCTTGCCGCGCTTCCGGCTGTGCTGCGTGCCGCGCGCATTGACCCATCCATCATGCTCCGCGCAGATTAGGAGGGGTGTACTTCGCCGCGGCTGGTTCGGTATAGTCCATTAACGAACCGTGTGTGCCCCGTTTTGCGTTCCCGGGATGTTTTTGGGGACAAATCCGGCCGGTTGAGATAACGTTTTCTTAAATCCGTTCGAGGAAGATACATGCGAATGAAGTGGATGGCAGTTGGCCTCAGCGCGCTGGCGCTGGGGGTTGCGGCGGCGCAGCAGCCGGCGAAGCTGAGCGTGGACACCACGCAGAAGACGGCTGATGTGAGCCCTACGCTCTATGGCCTGATGACGGAAGAGATCAACTTCAGCTACGACGGTGGCCTGTATGCGGAACTGATCCGCAACCGCACCTTCACCAACCGCTGGCCTCGCTTTGAGTGGTGGCGTGTAGTGACCCAGGGCGAATCCTCCGCAGTGGTGGAGAACGGCGACAGCGGGCCGAGTGCGGCGCTGCCCAAGAGCATGAAGCTCGTGGTCCGTGAGGCGTCGAAGGGGAATGAGGCCGGCGTCTCCAATGATGGCTACTGGGGTATGGCGGTGCGGCCCTCCGCAACCTATCGCGGATCGTTCTATGCCAAACCCGCAGGTGTGGGAACGGCACACATCCGCCTGATCGCGAATCAGACCGCGGCGACCCTGGCGGAAACGACCGTGCCGCTGACCGATGGTGACTGGAAGAAGTACGACTATACCCTGAAGACGGGCGCGGGCGTCGTTCCGGGCAAGGACAACCACTGGGAGATGACGTTTACCCAGAAAGGCAGCATCGAGTTGCAGTTGGTCAGCCTGTTCGAGCCGACGTTCAACAATCGTGAGCATGGCAATCGTCCTGACCTGATGAAGATGCTGGCGGCCATGCATCCGAACTTCCTGCGCTTCCCCGGCGGCAACTACGTCGAGGGCAACACGCTGGCCGAACACTTCGACTGGAAGAAGACCATCGGACCTCTGGTGGATCGTCCCACCAAACGGACCTCATGGGGCTATACGTCGAGCGACGGTATGGGCTTGCTCGAGTTCCTGGAGTGGTGTGAGGACCTGAAGATGGAGCCGGTGCTGGCCATCTTCGCCGGCTACACCCTGAACGGCGAGCATGCCGAGGGCGACGCGCTGAACCCGTACATCGCCGAAGCCCTGGATGAGATTGAGTATGTGATAGGCGACGCCAGCACCAAGTGGGGCGCGATCCGTGCGCGTGACGGCCATCCGGAGCCCTTCAAGCTCCGCTTCATCGAGGTGGGTAACGAAGACAACCTCGACCGCTCAGGAAGCTACATCAAGCGCTATCCACCATTTGAGAAGGCCCTTCGTGCGAAGTATCCGCAGTTGAAGCTGATTGCGACTTCTTGGCAGCACGGCGGTTCGCCTGACCTGGTGGACGATCACTATTACCAGACCCCGCACGAGTTCTTTGACCTGGTGCACAAGTACGATAACGGCGATCGCAACGGACCGAAGATCTTCGTCGGCGAGTGGGCGACGCGTACCGGCTCGCCGACGCCGGACTTCGGCGCT
>JABFXN010000407.1 GCA_013361705.1 Acidobacteriaceae bacterium | reverse complement strand
GCCTTACGTTGGAGGCTGACTCCCGGCGGTCTACTTTTTCGCCGTTCTTGTCGCCTCTCTATTCTCCCTGTTGCAGACAGCAACGCTGACTTGCAACTAGGGAATGTATAGAAGTCTGAAAAAACTGTGTCAAGAGAAAAGTGAAGAAAGTTGTAAACGAAGTTTGCGACGACCCGAATGCGAACTCGTCTCAGCACTCGATGACATTCAACGCAAGACCCGCAAGTGAGGTCTCTTTATAGCGCGATTGCATGTCGAGACCTGTCTGATACATCGTCTTGATCACCTGATCGAGCGATACTTTGTGGCCCTCTGTTTCATGCATTGCCATGCGTGAAGCATTCACTGCCTTTACGGCTCCCATAGCATTGCGCTCAATGCATGGGATCTGTACGAGGCCGCCGATGGGATCGCATGTCATGCCGAGGTTATGCTCCATGGCGATCTCCGCTGCATGTTCTACCTGATCGTTGCTGCCATGCAATGCGGCGACGAGTCCGCCTGCAGCCATGCTGCAGGCAACACCTACTTCGCCCTGGCATCCCACTTCGGCTCCGGAGATGGAGGCATTCTCCTTGTACAGCACGCCGATAGCGGCGGAGGTCAGGAGGTAACGCAAGATGCCTTCAACATCTGCATCCGGAATGAACTTCAGGTAGTAATGCGCGACTGCAGGGATAATGCCCGCCGCTCCGTTTGTCGGCGCGGTGACCACACGTCCGCCTGCGGCATTTTCTTCGTTGACCGCCATGGCATAGACCGTCACCCAGTCCATCGGCGCCAATGGATCTTTACTGCCCTCTGCGCGCAGACGTGCCGCAAGTCTGGGAGCGCGCCGCCGTACGTTCAGGCCGCCAGGAAGAATGCCTTCTGTCGTGACGCCTTTCTCCGTGCACTCCTGCATCACCTTCCAGATGGCGAGGATACGCTCCCGAACCACTGCCTCACTGCCGGCGAGTGCGACCTCGTTCGCCATGATGGCTTGCGCAATTGTCAGGCCATGTTGCGCGGTAATCTGCAGTAGTTCAGCCGCCGAGTGAAACGGATACGGTACGTTACGCGTCGCAACAGAGCTTTGCCGTCCGAAGTCCTCTGCCGGCACTACAAAGCCGCCGCCGACGGAGAAGATCGTCTCCTGGTGCAGCGTATTGTCTTCCGCATCAAATGCCGTGAACCGCATGCCATTCGGATGGGAGGGAACTGCTGGATCGGGATACATTTGGTTGCGGTGAAAGAGAAGCTCAACTCCTTCACGCAGTGTCACTGCATGATCCGCCGCCAGTTGGATGTGGCCATCCGTTTGCCAGTGGGCAAGGATTCGCTCGATGGTCGCAGGTGTGACCTGATCTGGAGCCTCGCCGGAGAGACCGAGCACAATTGCCTTATCGCTGCCGTGTCCATGTCCCGTAAGCGCCAGGGAACCGAAGAGCTCCACGGAGACCCGGCTGGTCTGTGGAAGCACGCAAGCCTGCCGCAGATGCTGCGTGAATTGCAGGGCAGCGCGCATCGGGCCGACTGTGTGTGAAGAGGAAGGGCCGATGCCGATCTTGAAGAGCTCAAAGAGAGAAGTATTCACGGTCGTTCACTGACCGGCTGTCACAATGCAGAAAGGCAGAGCCGCCGGCTCTGCCTTTCAGGATACATCCGTGCCCGTGACATCAATTCCTGTCGTCAGGAATTGGAGGACACACCAGAGGGTGTGTCATCAAACTCGTGCCGTCAGCGCCGGGAGCAGATTTTTACGAGATCGAGGAACGAGGAGAGAACTGTGGCCAGTCCACTGGAACGACGAGTGACAAAGAGATTGGGAAATCGGGGTCCCCAGTCAGCTTGCTGGCTGGGGTGAAGAAAATCTGCCCCGGCCCTTCGGGTTGCGGCGCAAATTCGCCCACACTTCGTTGTCGGCCTCGACTGTGGACCCGCCACAGTCTTCGACCTTCGCCTCGTCTGGACCAATTTGCGCTCGCACGCTGGCGACAGGAGTTTGATGACACACCCTAGTGCTTTACTGTCTTGCTTTTATGCTTCGGAACAATCGGAGCGGAGGTGCGCACTGAGGTCAGGCGAATGGCTGCAGCCGCAGCCGTAATCCGTACCGCCGGCTTGCTGTCGAGAAAGAGAGGGATGAGATTCTCCGCGAGGTCCGGATCCTGGAAGTCGCCAAGCATACGCGCCGCAGTCAACCGTACCTCCTGGTCCTTGTCTTCGAGTGCGTCAACTAACTCCTTGCGGACCTCCGGAGTCTTATTCTGCGCGATCAGCTCGGCCGCAATGACGCGCGGACTGTCTCCACCGGCCTTGTGCACGTAGTTGTAAGCCGCGAAGCCAATGCCGAAGGGGCCAAGGACGAAAGGCGCAGTCATCTTTGCGATCTCGGCAGGGGAGTGCATATCCCTGCTGGCCTGATGTATTGCTCCGCCAAGCATGCCCGCGTTCCCTTTGCGTTCGCCTTCAACGACAGCGAAGAGAAGATCTTGTCCTGAGTGATCTCCCATACTCCAGAGCGTGCTTGCGGAGGTAAAGGCGATCTGCGGCTTGGGATCGTCCAGTAGTTTGCGTAACGTTGGTACGAACATGGGATTTTTGGTCTGCCCCATGGCGGCAATGGCAGCCATGCGTACGTCCTGGTCGGAGCTGTCGATTGCTTCCAGCAGCATCTTCTGCGCCTTCGGTTCTCCTCCAAGATCTCCAAGAGCCGCGACAACGATAATGAGCGTCTCGGTCTTCTTCTCGGATGCCTCCTTGTCCAGAATGTTCCAGGCATCTGAATTGATCTGTGTGGGTGTGGCCTTCGGTGGTTCGGGGGGCGCATCCCCCGCGGAACGTCGCATCTCCGCAGGTGCAACCGCGTGAAGACAGAGAAATAAGACAATCAGTCCGCCGACCCAGGCAAGAAGATGCAGCGACCGACGCAAAGGAGAGGTGTAAACCTTCATGTTTGTCTTTCCGGCGCTTGCAGCGGGAAGAATCCTGCAGCGTACTACTGCTTGGTTGGATGCTATAGTCGGAAGAATTTACTGCCTTCGCAAAACACAGGTTTACATGCTCTTCAAAACTCGTAGTGCTGCCGTTTACGGTATCGACGCACATTTGATTGATGTTGAGGTTGATTTTTCCACAGTGGTCCGAGACGCGGAGACCTTCTCAACTGTCGGCCTGCCTGATGCAGCTGTGAAAGAGAGCCGCGATCGTGTGCGCAGCGCTATCCGCAACTCAGGCTTCGACATGCCGCCGGTGCGCATCACCATCAACCTCGCCCCAGCGGATATCCGTAAAGAAGGTTCAGGGTTCGATCTACCAATCGCGCTTGGCATCCTGGGCGCCTATGGCGCATTGCAGCCGATTGATCTGACTGAGTTTCTCTTTCTCGGAGAGCTTGGGTTAGACGGAACCGTGCGTGCGGTGCAGGGAATCCTTCCCGTAGCTGTTGCGGCACGGCAGAAAGGCGTGAAGCGGCTGGTCGTTCCAACCGTGAACGCACGCGAGGCTGCCGTCGTTGATGGCCTCATGGTGTATCCGGTGAGAAGCCTGATCGAGGTAAGGGAACTGATCAACGGCATCGCCACCGGGCAGGAGAGTATCGCACCAGTGCAACTGGATAAGAGCACGCTACTGGATGAGATTCAGGATGCAATGCCGGACTTCTCCGATGTTCGCGGTCAGCATACGGCGAAGCGCGCTCTGGAGGTTGCTGCCGCGGGCGGACACAACGTGCTGATGATTGGACCTCCGGGCAGCGGCAAGACGATGCTGGCAAAGCGGTTCCCATCGGTCCTGGCTCCGCTGATGTTTGAAGAGGCATTGGAGACGACCAAGATCCATTCGGTTGCCGGCGTGTTGAATGCCGAGACCGGCCTGGTGACACATCGTCCCTTCCGTTCTCCTCATCACACCGTCAGTGATGCCGGTCTTATCGGTGGTGGAGCTGTACCGCGTCCGGGAGAGGTATCTCTGGCGCATAACGGCGTTCTCTTCCTGGATGAGCTGCCGGAGTTTCCACGGAACGTGCTTGAGGTGATGCGGCAACCGCTCGAGGATGGCACCGTGACCATCTCGCGGGCTTCCATGAGCCTGAGCTTTCCGGCACGGTTCATGTTGATCGCCGCAATGAATCCATGTCCCTGCGGCTACTTCAATGACAAGAGCCGAGAGTGTATGTGTACGCCACCAATGATCCAGCGGTATGTCTCCAAGGTCTCCGGCCCCCTGCTCGACCGTATCGACATCCACATCGAGGTTCCGGCGGTGCAATATAAGGAGCTGCGGTCGGGAGCGGCGGCGGAAGGTTCAAAGGAGATCCGGACTCGGGTGCTGGAGGCGCGCCGGCGGCAGCATGAACGCTTTGCGGCGACACCGGAAGGCGCCCGCCGTGGCCGCAGGATCTTCGCCAATGCTCAGATGTCGACGCAGCAGATTCGTCTGCACTGTGAGCTTGCCTCGGACGCTGAACGTCTTCTGGAGCGTGCCATGCAGCAACAGGGACTTAGCGCGCGTGCGCATGACCGCATTCTCAAGGTTGCTCGGACGATAGCTGATCTGTCAGGTGAAGCACAGATCGGGGTGCCGCATATCGCCGAGGCGATCCAATATCGCACACTCGATCGGCAATACTGGTCCTGATGTTGCCCTGTTTTCAGGGCAGTATCTCCGTAAGTAATTGTATTTTATGAATCTAAAAAACTTCCATTTTTGGAAGGAATGAATTCTGCCGAATACCGAAAAAAGTATTGACCTTGCCCCTGATTAGGCGTTACCTTCTGGAAGGTCGCGGTTGGCGGGCTGGTTTCCCGGTTCGCTGCGGTGGCCAAGGGGTTCCCGTCGGGCCAGGCGTGACCCAGTCGAGTTCAAATGTAAACACGGGGCGATAGAACCCCGATCATGGCGTCAGTTCCGTTTGGAGGTCCCTCTTGGGATCTGTCACGACGCCATCTCCACAAAGGCAGATGTGGATGTAGACAGAGAGCGCAGATGTGCGCGCGCCTGGACGGACAAAAGATAGGTGCATCCTGGAGTACCGGCGCACCGTCTATTGAAACAGAAACACGATTTGCAGCTGACGAAGTCTGCGGTCGATAGCAGCGCCGGGTGAGGACTGCACCCCGGTATAGAGAGGAATAGGTATGCGCTCAGATCTTATTTTTGGGGCACTTACGCACGTGAAGAACCGTTACCAGCTTTGCCAGCTCGCTTCCAAGGCTACGCGTAAGCTCCACAAGCCCAACACCCGTGTTCAGGACACCACGAACGAAGTTCTTGGTCGTTTTCGCTCAGAGTCGCCGGTCCATGGCACCGCCAGCCTGGCTCACTCTGATCGCGTGCAGAATCGCCGCGCGGCCTAATCGGCCCCGCGGCATTTGCCGCTTCCTTGCATTTGGTTCGTAGTTCCACCGTAATACCTCTTCTGCAACATCCCCTTCAGCAAATCGCAGTCAGTCGTTCCGCAGTGGACATTCCCGCCCGCAGCAAGACACTCCCCAATTTACGTACAAAAGGCAACAATGACGATTTCAGAACTCAAAGAAATGAATATCCAGGAGCTGGGCAAGCTTGCGCGCAGCCTTGAGATTCCTGGGACCAGCGGACTGCGTAAGCAGGATCTTATCTTCAAGATTCTCCAGGCCCAAAGCGAGAAGGAAGGCCACATCTTCGCCGAGGGTGTGCTTGAAATTCTGCCTGATGGCTACGGATTTCTCCGTTCTCCCGATTACAACTACCTTCCCGGCCCGGATGACATTTACGTCTCCCCTTCACAGATCCGCAAGTTTGATCTCAAGACCGGCGACACCATCAGCGGCAACGTCCGCCCTCCGCATGAGGGCGAAAAGTACTTCGCTCTGGTCAAGATTGAGGCCATCAACTTCGAGTCTCCGGAAGAGACCCGCTCGAAGATCCTGTTCGACAATCTGACCCCGCTCTATCCGCAGGAACGCCTGAAGATGGAGACGGTGCGCGATAACATCTCCGGCCGCGTGATGGATCTGCTGACGCCGATGGGCAAGGGCCAGCGTGGCCTGATCGTCGCTCCTCCGCGTACCGGTAAGACCATGCTGCTGCAGTCGATCGCAAACTCGATCACGGCGAACCATCCCGAGGTCGTGCTGATCGTTCTGCTGATCGACGAGCGCCCGGAAGAAGTGACCGACATGCAGCGTTCCGTCAAAGGCGAGGTCATCTCCTCGACCTTCGATGAGCCCGCTGCACGCCACGTCCAGGTCGCCGAGATGGTGATCGAGAAGGCAAAGCGGCTGGTAGAGCACAAGCGCGACGTCGTGATCCTTCTGGACTCCATCACTCGTCTGGCACGTGCGTACAACACCATCGTTCCGCCCAGCGGCAAGGTACTCTCCGGCGGTGTGGACTCTAACGCCCTGCAGCGCCCGAAGCGCTTCTTCGGCGCAGCCCGCAACATCGAAGAGGGCGGCAGTCTGACGATCATCGCCACGGCACTGGTCGACACCGGCTCGCGTATGGACGAAGTCATCTTCGAAGAGTTCAAGGGAACCGGTAACTCCGAAGTGATCCTGGAGCGCAAGCTCGTCGACAAGCGCGTCTTCCCGGCGATCGACATCCAGCGCTCCGGTACGCGTAAGGAAGAGCTGCTCATCGCGAAGGAAGATCTGCAGCGTATCTGGATCCTGCGCAAGGTCCTCAATCCGCTCAGCCCGGTGGAAGCGATGGAACTGCTCACCGACAAGCTCGGCAAGACCCGCAACAACAGCGAGTTCCTGCACAACATGAACTCACTGTAATCACGTTTCGCTCTTCTGGCGCAGATCGCTTCGGCGGTGCGTGTGGTCCAGGTGGTGAGAGCGAGAGAAAAGGCGCAGCCCTCGGGCTGCGCCTTTTCGTTGTTGTGGCCCACTACGCGGAATAGAATGGCGACCACGTTGTGAAGAATTGAGACTATCTATGAGAATGAGGCTCCCGATTGCTCTTCGTTTCATCATCGTGTGCTGCCTGACAGGTGTCGCTCTATGCCGGGCCCAACCCCCTCAGACGACAAAATCTGGACTCCTAACAAGAAAGACCTCTCGTGGGGCGCTTTTAGAAAAAGGGATAGGAGTGGATCCAAAATCGCTAATTGAGGCACTCTCAAATCCAGATGCCGAGATTCGTGGCTTGGCGGCGATGCGCTTGGCTACCGACCACATCTCGTCGGGAGTTCCGGCATTGCGGAATGCGATACCTAACGAGGCGGACCAACTGGCTGGTTTCCGAATGGCAATGTCATTGGCTTCATTGGATCCAAGATCAGGTGAGCCTTATGTAATTTCTCTTTGCCAAAATGTCGCTTTGGGAGCCGCGCAGAACATTAATGCGGCCAATGCCCTAAGTGATCTAGATCCAATCGCCGCTGTCCGCTCCTGTGGGCCAACACTAGAGGCAATCGTAGAGAAAAGGGCGAGCGAGCCCGATGAAGCCGCCAGGGCATTATCTTCGCTTGCTAGGTTGCAACCGAAACTAGCAGATGCGAGTGTCGCCAAGCTGCGAAAGGTATCGATCGACCTTCTTTTTTCGAAAGAGTACAACCTCCGCTTTGCGGCTATCACCTGGTTGACTGTTGATGAGTCAGACGAAGCCCGTCGCGCTATACTTCGTGCTTCCGATTCCGAAAAAGATCCCGGACTTCGCAGCACGTTGCGGCATTCAAAGGAGTCCAGAGCGGTACATCAATAAATGTTTGGTACTTAGACGATCATTCGCTCAGAGAATACGCAACCGTTTCTCGCTGGACTGTCATTTCGCCTCACATCGGACCCCGCTCGTCAGTTCTGTCAACAAACGTCCGGTTCTGTAAGAACCCCGCATGTTTGGCACGCGTCAGTCTGGCGACGTTCACGCGTGCCTGACGCGTGGTTCTCTTCCATTCCGTTCCCTTCCTTTCTAATGGAAGATGCACAAGGGAATCTTTATCCGCGTCACCCACGCGTGGCCCACGCGTCGTCGTCCCATGCATGATCGCAGAGGAGCGACTTGCATGGGACGATAAGCTGAGTGGTATGGGTATCAGCGTTCGCTTCTATGAAGATCCAAGGTCATTCCTGGCAGTTGCCGAAGAGTTTCTCTTGTCGCGTGCTGTGCTTCACAATCTGGTCCTGACCATTGTGGATACCAGGTTGGCTCAGCCTGAACCAGGCCGCTACTGGGTAGCGTTTCGCGAGTCTCAGGTTGTTGGTCTGGCGCTTCAGTCTCCTTTGACGTTTCCGGCTCTCCTGGTGCCTATGGAAGCGGATGTAGCCGCTGCTCTTGTCGACGCCATCGCGGATAGGGGAATCATGCTGCCGGGTGTGAACGGCGAAGTGGCGACAGCCGCAAGCTTCGCCGGCAGATGGACGGAACGGCGCCGGTCAGGTGCGGTGCCCATGCAGGCGTTTCGTATCTATCAACTGGCAGGGCTCAATGAAATTGCTTCAGTGAGTGGGAAGCTCCGAAAAGGTGATTACAGTGATCGGAATCTGGCAGTGAGCTGGCTGCAGAAGTTCTATACCGAGACGCATATGCACTCCGTGGACGCTGAGAGTTTTATCGATGCTGCGCTTGCCGGAGAGCGGCTCTGGCTGTGGGATAGCGGAGGCACAGTCGCGATGGCTGTCAGTAGTAAGCCGATTGCGGGAGTCGTTCGTATCTCAGCGGTGTACACGCCGGAGGAGCATCGAGGATGCGGCTATGCCGGTGCTTGTGTCCATGCGGTCTCTTCGCTTCTTGCCAACGCCGGCTATCGCTGCATTCTTTACAC
>JABFXN010000061.1 GCA_013361705.1 Acidobacteriaceae bacterium | reverse complement strand
TGTTGGAAGCCCCTTCGATCCTCTCGTAGTTGTAGTGCTCGCCAGCCTTCAACTGCAGGTCCGGTATCGCCTCGCGCTTGGCATCCTTGAGACGTGCCTGTGCAACAACGATCTCCTGCTGCGCCCGCTTTACCGTAGGGCTTTCGGTGACAACACTGTCCGTCATCTGTTCTGCGTTGAGATCGGGGGTCTTTTCCAACTCTCCCTGCAAAGGGCTGATGGGAAGTTCCCCCTTGCCTGCAAGAGCGGAGAGGACACGGAAGCTTTGAAGATAATGCCTCTGCGCAACGGTGTAGTCCACCTTCGCCTGTTCCGCTTCGACTTCGGTCTGCAGAATGTCCGGAGCATCTGCCTGGCCTACGTTTGCCAGTTGATGCACGGTCTCAACTGCGTCGAGCGCGATTGCCAGTAATTGTTGCCGCAGGCGCACCGTCTCCTGTGCTGTCAGTGCATCGAAAAATGCTTGTTGAATATCGGCGTGGACGCGATATGTCTGCTCCTGCACGCCGATCTGCTCCGAGCGGCTCTCCTGAGCGTGGATATCGCGCCGCAGCCCCAGCTTTCCTCCAAGAACAATCGTCTGCTGGACGAAGGCCCCTTGTTCACCACCATGGTAGGCGCCACCACGAATCTGTTCGCCCTGATAGCCAACCGTGGGGTTCGGGTATAGGCCTGCCTGACGGGCTTTCTCCTGAGATCTGCGGACAAAGGCATCCGCTTCTTTGATCGTGGGATTATTCGCATCGGCCAGTTTCACGAAGTCATCCAGATTCATGGGCGGCCGCGTGAAAACTTCCTTGAGCAGTTCCGGCGCAGGCAGACTCGATCCTGTCTTGTGCTCCGGGTTCTCAGGCTCCTGCAGCGTCATGGTGGCGTGTGTATTCAAGCTCTGCCCACTTTGTGGAGAGGAGGTCTGCGCCGGCGGATGTTGATGCTGCATACCCGGCATGCTGTGCTCCTGCTTCGGCTGCGGGTTAGATGGCGTTTTGGCCGGTGTGCATCCGGGCATATCCATACCTTCCATGCACGGCATTGCATTGTGCTCCTGGCCCTGTGCAACGGACATGCCAGTGAGGAGCGCGATCATCGCAAAAGGGACATAAAGTTTCATCGTCATGACACGGCTCCTCATCTCAGGCGCGCTCCAGAATGGTTTTGTAGGGATCGTTGGGACGGTTCGCCTGCTTCATGCGCGAAATAACTCCGTCATATTTCTCAGGAGGCAATACGCGTACAAAGGTCATCATGCCCTGCATGAAACCGCTCCACCCGGCGTTGAGGCCGAAGTTCTCCGGACGCTCCACCGCCTCATCCATCACCATCATTGGCCCTTCCATGTACGCATCCTGCGGGAAGTTGGGAACGTCGTTCGCATTCTGAGCGACATCGCTCTCCATGTCAGCCATCTGCTTCTCACTCATGTTGTGCTGCATGCCGGGCATGGCATCCATCGCCTTTTGCTGGGAGAGTGGACCGTTGGTGGATGGTGCCTCGTTCCCATTGCCAACGCCACCGAGGCCGCGACCGAGAGCGGGGCCATAGCCTTCTCCCATCGGCGCACCAGGCTCGCCCGTCAGCATGCCCATTCCGGTATTCATGGCGCCGCCCGCCGGCATACCGGAGGTCCGCGTCATCTTTCCGGCCACAGAGGACATCTGGTTCATCATGTGATGTGGAAGGTGGCAATGGATCATCCAGTCTCCTGGATTGTTCGCAACGAACTCCACAGTGCGGGCTTGGGCAACGCCTACCAGCACGGTATTACCCGGCCACCAACCTGCTTCGGGAATGCGTCCGCCTTCCGTTCCCGTGGTGTAGAACGTGTGGCCATGCAGATGCATCGGATGGTGGTCCATCCCAAGATTCACAAAGCGGATGCGTACACGGTCGCCGAGCCGCACGATCAGCGGCGTGGATGCTGGAGCGGCCTTCCCGTTGAAGACCAGCCAGTTGAACTCCATGTTCATGGTGTTGGGAACGGTGTTATTCGGAAGGACGGCATACTCCTGCAGATGGATCAGGAAGTCCTTGTCACAGTGGGGACGATAAGGCTCCTTTGGATGCATGATGAAGGCGCCGAGCATGCCGGCCATCTCCTGCATGGCCATGTGTGAGTGATAGACGTAGGTCCCTTCCTGGTGGATGTCGACCTCATAGATGAATCGCCCGCCGGGCTTCACCGGAGGCTGGCTGATCGCCGGCTGGCCGTCGTTCTGGATGGTGTCTTCAAATCCATGCCAGTGGATGGAGGTTGGCTCCGGCAGATGGTTATCGAAGATGATGCGGACATGGTCGCCCTGATTCACCTGGATGGTGGGTCCGGGTGCGCTGCCATTGAAACCCCAGAGATCGATCGTCTTATCAGGGTGAATCTGTTGCTTCACCACCTCAGCCACAAGCTGGAAGACCTTCGTGTTGCCGTCCATCGTGTAGGGGAGATCGCCGACATCCGTCGTGACGACTGGGACATTGAAAGCTGCACCCCGGTCGCGGGTACGCTTATGTTTCAGTTGCTCAGCGGGGGATTGAGATGTAGACGCGGATAGCTTGTTCGCCGAAAGAAAAGCGGCTCCCAGGCCAAATGCGCTCTGCAGAAACGAGCGGCGGTTCGCCATAAAAACTCCATTGAAATAAGGACAGAGAGTTTGCGTCACCGGCGCGGAATGCTGTGAGCTTCAAGGAAATAGAAGCGAAACGACGCACTCCTGCCAGCGACAGAGGTATGTCGCTGGAAAAGAACGATACCTAGACGCGCTGCAGGGAGGTCAGTTCGAGAGCGGTAAGAGGGCCTGGCGGCGGCTCTTCCGCAGAAAGCGATGTATGAGAAGCCTGAAGAACAGGCTGCGGTGTGACGATCGCAACGACGGCTGCAATGGCAGTCCAACTCGGCTGCCAATCGCGCGTCGATTCGGCAATAGCAACGTCGTCATGCCCACAGAGGTGATGCACAGAGCTTACGATGTAGCATACGGCATCGCTTTGCGCTTCCGTCATATGCATAGCCCCGCAGTCGGGCATGTTGCCCATCTCTTCGGACTGGGCTTTGGAGCCAGTCTGCGTGTGGGCGGATGCGCCTGAACTTGCTGCGCCGGCGGCTTTCATCTGCCCCAGATCGCAGAGGGCTTCACAACGAGCGGAGACACAGGAGAAGACCAGGGCCAGGATGACCGCAACTGCTCCGACGATGGTTCGAACCCTGTGCATTTCCGTTTTTGCCCCTCTGCGTTGTTTAACGCAGAAGATCGCTTTCCATTTCAGTTGTACCACTTTTGCCGGAGGTTGCCTTCCCCGAATGGGATAACTGCAAATCGATTCGTTACTTTTTCCGATCCGATTCCGCTGACGAAGGTATGCCTGGCTCGATCAGCAGCCACGCCGTGAGCGAGCTCAACACCGCGAGCGCCGACGCGATCCAGATCACGGTGCGATAGCCGCTCAGAAATGATTCGGTGATTGCGTGCTGAATCGCGGGCGCGGGATTGTGAGCGGCCGCCAACTGCGGCCGGGCGGCGTCGATCTGCGCACGAATTTCGGGACTCAAGGCTAGTTGGGAGAGGTGTTGATCCAGAGAGTGATTGAACACCGTGGCCAGCACCGCACCGAATGCAGCCACGGCCAGTAGAGCGGCCAGGCGCGAGACCGCGTTATTGACTCCCGAACCAAGCCCCGACTCGGAAACCGGGACGGCGTTCATAACCGTCGTCGTTAAGGGAGCGACGCTGATTACCATTCCCAACCCCATGACCACAACGGCCGGGAAGAATGCGATCCAGTAACTCCCGTTCTGCGGAACGACCGCGAAGAGCGCGATTCCGCCGGCTGCTACCAGAGGTCCAATTGTCAGCGGAAGCCGAGAGCCGTAGTGTGCCACCAGACCGCCGGCCCAGCGCGATAGACCGAACATGATAGCCACAAAGGGAAGGAATGCTGCTCCTGCTTGTGTAGCTGTATAGTGCTGAATCTGGATTAGGTCCATCGGGAAGAAGAACATGAGTCCCCCGAGCGATGCATACAGAAATAGAGTCAGCAAGTTAGCGCCAGTGAAATTTCGTGAACGAAATAGAGTAAGCGAAACCATCGGAGCCCTGGACCAGCGTTCGACAGCCACAAACGCTATTAGGAGAAGGAGTCCCAGGCCGATTGCTGCTTCAACAGCACCGGGATTACGGTGCGTTCGGCTGGGCAACTCGATCAAGCCATAGGTGATGCCGCCAAGCCCCAGCGTAACCAGGACAGCGCCTAACCAATCGACGCGACGTGAGATCTCAACGTTGCGGCTTTCCGGAACTCTGGTGGACAACAGAATGACCATCAGGGCAAGTGGAAGATTCAGGAAGAAGACCCAGCGCCATGTGGAGTTTTCAATCAACCAGCCGCCGATCACGGGACCAATCGCGGAAGTAATCGCAGAAAACCCGGACCATGTACCAATAGCCTGCCCTCTCGTACTCGGCGGAAAGGAGGCAGTAATCAGCGCCAGGCTTCCCGGCACCAGCAATGCCGCACCGAAGCCCTGGAGAGAACGCGCCCAGATCAGCATATGAATGTCCCGCGCCAGGCCGCACCACGCAGAGGCGGCGGCAAACACGGCAACTCCACAGAGATAGATTTTGCGGCGTCCGAAGATGTCTCCCAGAGAACCGCCGACAAGAAGCAGCGCTGCCAGCAAAAGAGCGTACGCTTCGACGACCCACTGCACGTCTGCGAGCGATGCGTGGAAGGCATTCTGCAGCGCAGGAAGCGCGACATTGACAACCGTCCCGTCAAGAAACGCCATACTCGATCCGAGGATGGTAGCCGCCAGAACGACGCGTCCGCTCGCAGGTGAATTAGAGTCCCTGTTTCTCATGGATGGAGTCTCAACGGTCCTCCCCACCTGAATTATCCATCCTCAAAGGCACTGATTGATAAAGAGCCACTTCCCGCGGCAGGCCAGCGACGTTGCGGTGGCCTGCCGCAGCTAGTTGACAGGCGTCAGCACCGGAGCGCCCTTTTCCTTCACCAGGAACACGACGAACTTTGCCGGCTTGGTCTTGCTTGCGTTGCGGCCGACGGAGTGGATATCCTCCGGGCCTTCATAGAAGGTCTGACCGGGAGTCAGCGTCACTTCCTTGCCGCCCTTCACCTGCATGACGATCGAGCCTTCCAGCACATAGACGAATGCGTGGGCAAAATGACGATGTGCTGGATCTGAGCTCCCCGGCGGATAGACCACCGTAATCATCAGACCTTCCTTGTTAATGTCCTTCAGATCTTTCGACATCAATTCCGAGACCTGAGCTTGCTGTGCCACCAGTAAGCCGGGCGTGAACCATGCCAGGCACAACACCAATTTAGCGAACGTCATACGAGCCTCCTCGTTCATTGCTTCTTGTTTGCCAGGGATACGAAGCCGGGATTCAAACCCGGCTTCTGTTTCAGCGGGACGCGGCTACTGCCGCCGTGGGTTGGGAAGCCACATTCGCAGCGGGCTTCGCGGAATCTTTAAGCCACGTATCGAAGCGGATCTCGCCAAGCCGAGCGTTATCGCCGGGAACCAGCGCGCGCTCATCGACTTCGATTCCGAAGTAACCAGCGGCGGGATCGGCGACGACAGTGCGGGAATCATTACGTGCGCTGAGTCCCTGCTGGACAAACTCATCAAGGCGGAACTGCTGCGGACCTCCCACCTCGACAATGCCATTGATCGCGGGACCGACCGCAACTCTGCCGACCGCGCTTGCGACATCATCAGCCGCCATAGGTTGAATGAGCACCGGCGCTACGCGAACAGTCGTTCCGGCAGTAGAAGCGTCAGCGATACTCTTGACGAACTCGAAGAACTGGGTTGCGTGAACGATGGAATATGGGATCGAAGATTCGGCGATGAGCTTCTCCTGCATGAGCTTCGCACGGAAGTATCCGCGAATCGTCTTCTCTGCATCCGATGGCTTTTTCTCGGCGAGGCGACCGGTTCCGACGACGGACAGCGCAACATGATGCCGAACGCCCGCGGCCTTTTCATACTGAACGAGGTTGTTGGTAGCAGTGGTAAAGAACTTCATCGCCTCTGTCTCTTCGAAAGAAGGAGAGTTCGATACGTCAACGACCACCGAGGCCCCTTTCAGCACTTCAGCGAGCCCCTCGCCGGTGAGCGTGTTGACACCCGAATTGGGTGAGGCTGGTACGGCCTCGTGCCCGTGCTCACGAAGCTTGCTGACAAGCTTGGATCCGATAAGGCCGGTTCCGCCAATCACTACGATTTTCATAATGCATCTCCTTCGTTTCCCGAACGGCCATTTCACGTAGGCCGTTCGTGCCAGCTAAGACCGAGTGGAGACGCATTTTGTGACAACTGCCTTGCCATTAACTAGCAAGTAGTTCAATAAGCGTTTTTGAAGGCAGCCACTCCGGGAAGGTCCGGCGAAACGACGTCTCATCGGCATCGATGAGTCCAACCAATACTTCGGCTACGATCAAGCCGCCGACGGGCCCTAGCCGATTCCCGCCAGTTCGGACATCAGCTTCGCGGAGAATGTAGTACCAGAGAGGTGTCTCACCGAGCCAGCCGGTAGAGGCGATGCCGACCTCCTCCTCAGTGAGCGGAGTTAGTCCAAGATACCGCGCAACGGCTTCGCCCGACGGTAACCCAACGCCTTGCCCTCGTTGCAGATCCCGGACAGCGAGCGAGTGATATTCGTCGATTTCGACGTCTCCGGTAAGATCTACCGGCAACCTGATGAGAGAGGATACGAGCTTCCCATCGATCCTCTTAGAGCGCTGAGGAGATATCGCATCCGATCCGTCGAAAAACAATCTCCAGTCGACGGTTCGATTACTCGGCACCGGTCGGAAGCCCAGAAGGTCAGGAAAGAGAGGCACTGGCTCTGTCTGCAGATTGAGTTGGTAGAGGTGGCGAATCTGAGAGTGGCCGTAGCGATAGGCTGCGTCGGCGAACTCGAGCGGAATGAATCCACTACGGCCAGGACGAAACCATTGCGGGCCATCCCGGAGCACCTGTTCTGCAAGCTCCCGCCCGACAAGCGCAGGCAGAAACTCGTTAAGAACACTCCACTGATAATGCCATCGTAACTGCCGGGCCGCTTCGTCGAAGATGTGATCGGTCGCTACACCGGCGAGCCGCGCTTCCTCAACGAATCTATTGTGAGCCTTCAGCATGGTGAGATGCAGTTGCGACATGAGCAGATGCGAATCATTGCGTGGATCGCCGATCAGCGCGATACCCTCTGCGTTGCGTTGGAGATCCGCTCCATCCGCACCCAGCAGGAACTTGGCCGGGTCATCACGCTGATAGAGAAATGGATGGCCGACAGGCCCGTCACCATATAGGGATTCGAGGTTGAGCTGCGGACTGCGGGCATTACGCAGCTCTCCCGTATCGGTATGGGCACGTAAACCAGACCGGTCCGCAGTAATGTCGTGCGCCACAAACTGGCCAAAGATCGGCCAACCGGCTGCCGCCTCGCCCAAGGATTCAGGCGAATCGCTGACATCTCCGCAATCGCAGATTCCGCCGGCACGACCGAGTGCGTGCAAAAATGATTCCTCCGCCCGAAAAGTCGGAAGCTCCGGAAACATTCGGGCGTAATTTGCAGGTGCAAGTGGCGCATCGATTGCCGCTCGTGCTCGCGCGGGCGATAGGCAATGGGTTGGAACGAATGCTGTGCTTTGACTCATACGCACCTCTTCATATAGCGAGACGCTTTTCGATGCGCCGGTCTGGAATCAGCCAGATCAGCGCCGCAATCGCAAAGATCGCCTGGCCAATCCACGAGGAATAGAACGTTGCGAGGATTGCCAGCAGATACAACAGCAGGGACAACTTCCCTTTCCAATCACTCCCAATGGCCTGTCGTAAAAGTGAATCCTGCCCTTGCGAGCGAATGATTGCCTGCTGGAGAACGTAGTAGGCGCCCGCCGCCATGAATAGCACTCCCCCATAGAGCGCAGTGGGCACGCTGGTAAAGTGGTTCTCGCCCATCCATCCGGTAGCAAACGGGAACAAGGAGAGCCAGAACAAGAGGTGCAGATTGGCCCAGAGAACTCTACCGGTTACTGCCGAGCACAGGTGAAACAGATGATGATGGTTGTTCCAGTAGATGCCGACATAGATAAAACTCAGGACGTAGCTCAGAAACACAGGCAGGAGCGGTCTCAGATTCTCAAGACCACCCCCATGCGGCACCTTTAACTCCAGCACCATGATGGTGATAATGATTGCGATGACTCCATCGCTGAATGCTTCCAGCCTTCCTGCGGTCATTTTCGGTGCCCTTTCTCGCACTTGAGCAATTCTCTCCTAAGGGTGTATTAGGAGAATTGCTCTAAACCGCTTCCACTTGTCCGATCTCGCCCTCCACAACCACGCGATACGTCTTAAGTGAATCTACGGCGGGGCCGCGCAACACGGCGCCGGAACAGACATTGAACTGGGAACCGTGCCAGGGGCATGTCACGGTCGATCCATCGAAGCTGCCCTCATTCAGAGGCCCTTGCTTGTGAGGGCATTTCGCCTGCGTCGCACAGAAACTCCCAGCAGAGGGAAACACGACGGCATCGCCAACCAGCAGGGACGAACCCACGGGCACGTCTTTGACATAAAACTGATTTCCTTTCAGGGCTTCGGTTTGCGTGGAAGAGCTTGCAGGATCCGCCAACTGGGATTTGATTTCCATTGCATGCCTTTCAAGATTTGGAGTATGGACGACGCAGCGCAACCGCACTTTGTCGCCAGCTAAGACAAGACAGCCCATCCAAATGTGACATCGCCTCTTCGCGCCTGAATCGCAAGCAGCATGTGTCACAAATCAAAGCTCTGCCCGGTCATTGCTGCGAGGTTGAACCATTGTCCATGAAACCATCTGATTCGACATCCGCCACGGAGACGGCATCCAGCGCCGGTTCCATCACGACCCTGGAGGGTCTTCGGGAGCACCTGCAGTGGGCTCTTGAGCTGGAGCACTCGACCATCCCACCCTATCTGTGTGCGCTGTATTCCATTAAGGCCGGACACAACACTGAAGCCATTGAGGTGCTGAACAGCATTCTTGTCGAGGAGATGCTGCACCTTACCCTCGCAGCCAATCTTCTGAATTCGGTAGGCGGGCAGCCACGGCTGGACACGCCACAGATGCTACAAACCTATCCGCGACCATTGCCGCACAGCGCCGATTCTTTTGAGATCCCGTTACTTCGTTTCAGCCCGGAGGCGCTTGAGACATTCCTTAAGATTGAACAACCTTCGCCCAAGACCGGACCGGCCGAAGGTAACCACTACGAAACGATTGGCCAGTTCTATGAAGCAATCCAACAGGGATTTCGCGAACTATCGACGAGCCTGGGCGAGAGGAATGTCTTCTGCGGTGATCCGGCTAGGCAGATCATGAACCATCCCTTTTATAGCGGTGGCGGCAGCATTGTGGCGGTGACCGATCTTGCCTCCGCATTGGCAGCGATGGCAGAAATCGTTGAGCAAGGCGAAGGCGCCGGCCACGCACAAGTATGGGACGGAGATACCGATGTCTTTCATCCGGATCGTGACCAGGTGGCCCATTATTACCGCTTTTCGGAGCTGAAACTCGGTAGACGATACCAACGTGGCGATACCCCACGATCGGGACCTACGGGCGATCCGGTCGCGGTCGATTGGAACGCCGTACACCCTATGCGTGCGAATCCGAGATCCGATGATCACCTTGCCGGCACTCCAGTTCGGCTGGCCCAGGAGGAGTTCAACCGTTCCTATTGCATGCTCCTGCGGCTTCTTGAACAGGTATTCAATGGAGCGCCACAAATGCTTGGAAGTGCGTTTGGAGGAATGTACACCTTGAAGAGTCAGGCCCAGAACCTGATGCAGATGGCCAACGAAGATGGAGATACGACGGCCGGCCCATCCTTCGAATACGTTGCATCGGAGCTACGCACGGTGGCCCATCCACAATAGGCATATTCAGGCACCCGTGCTCCGGGTGCCCATTCACGCGACGCGTGAATGGGACATTCGAGCGAAGTTCGAACCGCCTTTTTGTCATTTCGTAGCGACCGACGGGAGCGGAGAAATCTGCTTTTCCACCGATGCGAACTGGAAAAGCAGATCCCTTCGGGATGACAAACCAAAAGTGCTCTCATCAAATTCGTTCACAACAGCCCAGCGCCTCGTAAAAATAAAACTAGCCGTCGATAAAGCCACGCTTGATCGCAATGGTTACCGCATGCGTGCGGTCATTCGCGCCTAGCTTGGCGAGAATGCTTTTCATGTGCCCCTTGATCGTCGCCTCAGAGACGGACAACTGCACTCCGATAATCTTGTTGGAGTTTCCGTTTGCGACACGTCTCAACACTTCGATCTCTCGATCGGTCAGCGCGTCCTGGGTCATATGCTCCGCGAGTTCTGCCGCTATTTCAGGCGGAATCCTTCTCTTCCCGGCGTTCACGGCGCGGATGGTCTCCAGCAGATCCTTCCGCAACATGTTCTTCAGAAGATATCCAGAGGCGCCTGCTTTCAGCGCACGAAGGGCCTGCACGTCACCCTGGTAGGTTGTAAGCACAACGAAGCGGGCATCTGGAAACTCAGACCTGATCGCAACGATCGTCTCGATACCATTCATCCCCGGCATCTGCAGATCCATCAGAGTGACATCGGGTCGGTGCCGACGAAAGAGCTCAATCGCCTCCTGCCCATTCGCCGCTTCGGCGACAAGCTCCACGTCCTGCTCACCTTCCAGTACGGCGGCTATTCCTTCACGCAGCAGGGGATGGTCGTCTACCGTGAGAACCTTAATGATTTTTGTCACGTTTCTACCTCCACGCTGCTTCAGAAAATCCCGGACATCTAACGATACGCCGAGACCACCATTCATCCAGTCTCCCAATGGATAGCTCAAGCCCCCTACTTTCGAGATTGCCTGGTAGCGCTGCCCTCGTTAGCCTTCGGATGTGCAGCGACTCTTCTCAATGTTTCCTACCGGGCTGGTGGGGGTGGCGCTCCTGGTATTGCGAGTCTCGATAGCCACCTCAATGCTCGTCCATGCAGCCGACCGCTGGGCCCAGGTGACCTCCTGCTGGATGACGATCGGATTCGCTCTAACGGCGTTGCCGTTATGTCTTGGTCTGTTCACTCCCTACGTCGCAGTGTTTGCAGGAGTGCTGCAGTTCCTGGCGCTCATGTCCGATGGAGGCAATCGCCCTCAGGTCATTACATCGATTGTCGACAGCGGAGTACTCTCAGTTCTGGGCCCGGGCGCCTACTCGATCGATTCCCGGCTCTTCGGTCGAAGACTTCTCGAACTCCCGCCCAAAAAGTAGCCAGGGCCAGCACCATCTGTTGTTTCGCAGCAAGGGTTAGTGGCGCTCCCGCAGTATCCGAAAGAGGTGGATTCGCCAGCACGAATGGGGATGTTGGCGAAGCGCAACGAGCCGGATACTCCAATCAAAAGCAGCCACAGAGAGGAGATCCCCCAATGACTCAGCTTGAGAAAGTCCAGTACACCACGGACGGCTTTCTATCTCCGACCAATCCGCATCTCAAATGGAATACCCAGACCAGTAACTACGACGACGGCCTCTCAGCGTTTCTCGATTTGCGGCGCAACCTATTTGGCGTCGCCTATCGCATGCTGAGAAGCGCCGCCGAGGCAGAGGATATCGTTCAGGACGTCTGGTTGCGATGGCAGGCAACGGACCGGAGCCTGGTGCTCGATCCTTCGGCGTTCCTGATGACGATCACAACCCGTATGTGCATTAATTTGTGCAAGTCCGCCCGCTCGCGTCGTGAGACCTATGTCGGGAAATGGTTTTCAGAGCCGGTTGATCCAACCATCGATCCCTGCCTGGGTGCAGAACGCAAGGATGCATTGAAGAACGCGGTTCTGGTTCTCCTTGCGAAGCTCCGTCCGACAGAACGTGCTGTGTATGTCCTTCGCGAGGCCTTCGACTACTCCTATTGCCAGATCGCAGAGATACTTCAGATGAAGGAAACCAATGTTCGCCAACTGCTCACCCGTGCCCGCAGACATATCGCGGCGCGGCAGCCTGCGGCGGTGAGTTCGGCGGAGCGGAGGCGTTTTCTGGCGGCCTTTACCGCTGCTGCTCGTAACGGAGATCTGGTCAAACTGGAGAGCCTCTTCTCCCCAGGCCCTGTTCCAGACGAGCGAGGAAATACCGCGAGCGATCCGGAGCCTGCGCCTGTGGAACAAAATCTGACAGCCTGTCACAAAACGGCCGGGTACACGGTCTTAACCAGCGCAACCGTCCGTTGCGAGGCTGATCAAAATGAAGGTCTCGATCTTGTAGAACTGGAAGCCGCAAGCATCCCTCTACTGGCTGCACACGGGCACGTTCACGCTGTAAGCATCGTCTACAAATAAAACTTGTTTGGCTTAGGGATTGCCACGCCTCTACGGGGCTGTGGCTTGGCATGCGCACGCAGGGGAGCTGGGTTTTCGCGATTTCTCCAGCTTGTCTCCGGTGAAGGAGAATCGCAGGCAACCGGAGGACTCTGCGTGCTGCATTTAAAATGCTCAGCCACTCTCGCTCTTGTTTTTACCCTTGTCCAGGAGTTTTTACTCTTGTCCAGGATACGTATCTCGTGGTTCAATTGCCGGCCCAATACGCTGCGCGCAAGAAGGAGGAATGACGGATGGATATCTACGCAAGTACCGATGAAACCATTCTGATCCAGACGGATACCTACTACGAGGAGCAGGCCAGTCAGGAAGAGGTATACCTCGAACAGACGGAGGAAGAACTGCGCATGATCTTATGCGAGGACGATTCGCCCTCACCGCAAAGCGAGTGTGTCAACGAAGAGCTGGGTGAGGCGGTGGAAGAGCTTATCACCGGCGATGCCGATGATGCTCCCCTCAGCGAGCAGACAGTCAGGGAGATGCTTGACATATGCCCTGAGTGACCGGTGCAGGGAGGAAGCAGACTACGGCTTACACAGCTCCTGTTCCGTCATCGCCTTCAACAGTGGCCTGGTCGGAAAACTCCAGCTCGTGTCGCGATCCTTGAAGACTGTCATCGTGGTCGTCGATCCCATGAACTTTAGATAGAAGTCCACCGGTTCCATATTACCGGAGTGCACGCCCGGGCGGTTGTACAGGAACTGGTTGTTACGCACTTCCACCCACTCCCGCCGCATCGGCTTATAGGCATCGAAGGTAAATGTCAGCTTCGTCGGCGGTGGGGTCTGCTCCGTGGCCTGCTGTTCATGCGGCATCCAGAAGGCAGGGGTCTGCCCGATCTCAAAGAAGATATCCGCCTGCTTCACGCCCTCTACCGTCTTGATGCACTGCAATGTCAGCCAGGCATCTTGCGGCTCGCCGCGTACACTGATACGCGTCCACGCGGCCCGGCTGGTGGCGGCTACGCCGCTAGTCACAGAAAGATTGGGCGCCTGGGCGAAGGCGGCACAGGTAAACAGCATCCAGGCAAAGCGGCGCATATGGCCACTTTAGAGCATCTTCCCTGTTGCTGGATATCCAGAAAGAGGTGTGCAGCGGCGTTTTCATTGCGGAAAAACGCCCATAGATGCGGAAGCCCTACGCTACACCTACAGGGAAAATGCTGCTACCGCGAAGGCTCACCGACATAGTAGCCGTCGCGTGTCTGCACGAAGAGTTTGTTGTCCTTGGTCGTCAGGTCGATCTGGTGGTAGCCGTCGCCGCCGGTCGCCTGATCCGGAGTAAATTCGATGCGGTACTGGCTGCGGAGCTCACGGGCGATCTCCTTGTAGATCTCGTCGACCGGATGCTTCTTGCTGACCTCGAAGACCTGACCGCCGGTCTCCTGCGTCATACGCTCCAGCACTTTCTTGCCGTCTCCGTTGTGGTTCCCCGCACCAGAGCCCCCACCGGGACCGGGCCAGCTGCCGCGAGGTCCGCCGCCGAAGCCGCGCTGCCCGCCATTCTCTTCGCCCTTGTAGTAGATCGCGTAAACGATGGTGTCAGAGCGCTGGGCGGCTTCGAGGGAGCGCGCCAGTGTAACTTTGCTGCCGCGGTCTTCGCCGTCGGTCAACAGGATCAGCGCCTTGCGGCCAGTCTGTTTCTTCATCAGCTCATCGCTGCCCAGAAAGCCAGCGTCGTACAGCACCGTTCCGCCACCGCCGAAGCCACCTCGTCCGCCACCGTGGCCGCCTCCCTGCCCACCACGACGTCCACTGCGGCCACCGCCACCGGGAAACTGAAAGAAGTTCTGCGATCCCTGGCGATCGTTATCGGGTGGAGGCCCGGCATTTCGATCTCCTTGCCCCCGATCGCCCGGACCCAGATCGCCTGGCCCGCCTCCGCTTCCGGGCCGGTCGCCCTCAAGCTGTTTCAAGCCTTCCTGCAGCTTGCCCCGTTCATGTGTCAGGTCAGCCAGCAGGTCAGCCTTGTGGCCAAACTGGATCACGAATGCCCGATCATCGTTCGAGGTGAGCATATCGTCTAGAAATGCCGAACTTGCGCGCCGTTCCTCGTCCAAACGGCTGGAGACGCTACCGCTGACATCCACCAGCAAGCCCAGGGTCAACGGCAGGTTGGCGTCATTGGTGAAATAACGAATCTCCTGGGGCTTGCCGTCGACCTTGAGGTTGAAATCTTCCTTCTTCAGAGTCAGGACGAGCGCGCCCTTCTTGTCATGCACCACCGTGGGGACATGCACAAGCTTTGCTCCAACACCCTGAATCGGCTTAGGCGATTCAGGGACACGCGATTCCTGGGCACACAATACACACGAGGAACTCAGGACGAGGGAAAGGAGCAGTCTGCGCGCCATGGCATCTTTTTTAGACGGTCCCGCGCAGAAGTGGACTACAAGCCCATCTCTGCGCGGAGGCCTCCCTCGTCCTAAACTCTCACGAACCGGACCGCCATATAGGGCTTGCCCGTCAGCTTCACCCGACTCTTCCCGCTGAACTCCCCGGCTACGGGAGTTGTGGTCATGGCCCAGGGGTCAATCAGCTCTGCCCGATACTTGCCCTTTTCCGGCAGTAGAAAGTCGTAGTACAGCGGCTCATGGAAGTCGAAGTAGAACAGGAAGGCTTCATCCTGATTCCGCTTTGCGCTTGGATAGTACGGCGGCTCGATCTGAGTAAATCCGATCTGATTCCCACCCGCAGTGGCGATTTCCTCCACGATCTTTCGCAGAAAGCCGATGCGGGCGGGACTCGTTCCCCTCAACGTGCCACCGTGCGACCACCACAGCACGGCCTTGTCGTTCTCAATATCGCCCTCGGTCACGTAGGTCTCGCCATGCCCAGGGTAGACACCTGCGACGATGCACAGCCAGAAACGCCGCGCCATCTCCTCGCCTGACAGGTTGCCCCAGCGTGAGTTGATATTGCCTTCATACATACACTCATCGAAGATGACCGGCTTGCGCCATGACGAGCGCCAGCTTGCCGCCTTGTCGAAGGCGTAGTCCTGTACTCCGGCGTGGGTGCACCAGACACGGCTGTAGTCATACGGAGCCTTGCTGTAGTGGATCGACCGTAGATGTCCATACGGATCGCTCTCGGTCACAATCTCCGCATAACGGTCCCAGTCACCGGAGTTCTTCTTCTTCATCAGATCGAACTCGTTGGCCAGTGACCACCACACGTTGCGATACGCCGCAAAACGCGCGATCACGTACCGCAGATAACGGTCGTCGACCTCCGCCGGCATCTCCTGGAAACCCCAGTGATCGTAGGGATGAAAGAGGATCAGGTCCGCCTCGATATTCATCGCCCGCAAGTCCTGAATGCGCTGCTCGATATGGCGGAAGTACTCCGGATTGAAGCGGGAGTAATCGTTCGTCTCGCCCTGCCGTGGAAATGGGAAGCGCGGCGGAACCCCGTGGTTGTACTGGTACCACTTGGGGAAGATGCACATGCGCATCTTGTTGAATGGTCCTGTCTTCAGCGCTGCCAGCGTCTCCCGCTCGCGTTCTTCGGTCTGGTGCACCCAGGCATAGCAGGTGGTGCCAAACGGAAAGTATGGTGTGCCGTCAGCATAGCCGAAGTGAAAGGTATCACGAACGCTTACAGGACCATGGTTGCTCCTGGCGGCAGGCATCACTTCCAGAGCCCCTGTCTTCCCTTTCAACGCAGGCGCATTGCTGTCGATGGTGTAGCTCCAGGCGCCGACAGAGTCCGGCATGAAGCGCACCTTATACACGCCATCGCCATCGTAGAAGCCGTCGATGGTCATCTCGCGACCGCCCTTGCGGAAGCTGGCCTTCACCCAAACATCAAGGAAGGGATTGCCTTCCTTCGGACCGTTCAGAGTGATCTCAAAGACATCCCAGCGTTCGACCTTCATGGCCGGCTGTGCCGGTGCAGCCATGCCGTTCCTCGATATACCGGCAACCATGGCGGCGCCGCCGGCCTTCAGCATCTCTCTGCGATTCATGCCGACAAGTTTACTTGGATATGCATAAAGATGCATAGAGGTCGAAAGATGAAAATGTTACCCCAAGAGAGTGGGCGGAAGAGAAGCAGATTTCTCCGCTTCACCTCCGGCCGCTGGGACTCTGCTTAGAGCCAGCCTTTGGAGCGCGCGAGGCGAGCCGCCTCGATGCGGTTAGAGACGCCCAGTTTCGCAATCGATTCCGAAAGATAATTCCGTACCGTGCCCTCGCTCAGGCTAAGTTCCCGCGCTACATCGGCCGTAGACATGCCGTCACCGGCACGCTGTAGAATCTGCCGTTCGCGGTCGCTCAGCGGGTCGGGGTCCGCCGTCCACGCCTCGGCGGCCAAATCCGGATCTACCACGCGCAGACCGCGATGCACCCGGCGGATCGCCTCGGCGAGTTCGGCTGCGGGACGGTCCTTTAATAGGTAGCCCTGCGCTCCGGCGTCGAGCGCGCGGCGCAAATAGCCGGGACGGGCGAAGGTGGTCAGAATCACCACGCGTGTCTTTGGAAACCGCTCTTTCACCACCGCCGCCAGCTCGAGACCGGTCATCTGTGGCATCTCGATATCGGTGACCAGCACCTGCGGAGGCTTCTTCGTCATGAGATCCAACGCGGCGCGGCCGTTACTTGCCGTGCCTGCCACGGTAATATCCGGCTCCGTATTCAGCAGAGCGGCCAGAGCCCCCAGAACCATGCCCTGATCTTCGACCAGCAGTACCTCAATCTTCGTCATGCCGTGGCCGCACCCTGCGGCAGATCGATCGTCAGTTGAGTGCCCACCTCAGACTGGATCGACAACCGCCCACCCAGTGCTTCTACACGCTCACGCATACCCCGCAACCCTGACCCTTCCTCCTTGACGCCGCCTTTGCCATTATCCGCGACGGTAACATGCAGCCGCCCATCGCGGAAACGGAACTGCATCCAGACCTCGGTCGCCTCAGAATGGCGCATGATATTGGTCACACTCTCTCGCACGGCCAGGCAAAGCACCGTCTCTTCGGCGATGGGTAGCTCATTCGGCAAGCCGTCGCAGATCAGCTTGATGTCAGCGGTCGCCAGCGCCTTGCGTGCGCGGTCGACCTCGGCACTCAGCCCCTGGGAGCGATAGCCCAGTACCGCCTCACGCACCTCCGCCAATGCCTTACGCGAGGTCTGTTGAATCTCGGCGATCTCAGACGCTGCTGCGTTGGGATCGCTGGTAATCAATTTACCGGCCAATTCGCTCTTCAAAGCGATGACGGTCAGAGTGTGACCCAGCAGATCGTGAAGGTCGCGTGCAATGCGCTCCCGCTCGGCAACAGTTGCCAGATGTTCGATCTCTTCATTGGCTAGCTTCAGCTTCGCGTTGGACCGCTCCTGCTCTGCGTAGTACAGGTTTGTGAGAGTGATCACTACTACGAAGAAAACACCGACACAGACTGCCCAGCGATTCAGACCAAAGATCGCCATCTCGAGGAACATGCCGGAGACCTGTGCCCCCATCGCGACCAGCGCTTTTCGCGGTTTCTTCAGGATGAACGGCAGCATCGCCACCGGGTATACGAATAGTCCGGAAGCACTGGAGTTGAACGGCATGTACACATAGCCCACCGCAAACAGCACAGTGTATGCGATCCAGCGTGTGCGGCCCCGGGTCTCGGCAGCAACAACAAACGAGAGCAGGAAGATGGGGTATGCGATCGCCAGCGCAATCCATGCATCACGTCTGTGGCTGAGGATCGGATCAATGAGGAAAAAGAGGGTATAGGTCAGGGATATATAGCGAAAGAAACGCCTTGCCCTTCTCTCCTTCCATCGCTTCTCCAGCAGCACCCGTTCAAGCTTTTGGCTTTCCTGGCTCTCGTCGCGCTCCATCGCCGCACTCTCTCCTGACATCACCTTAGCTTGCCGTCGCATTCCGCCGGAAGAGCACAATCGCTAACCCCAGCATCAATACAGTAAATCCCGCAAGAGCGGCAATGTGGCCGGCTACCGTACCACGCATCTCGAACCCGATGCCGCCCAGCGCAATCTGGGAGAGATGATAGGTCGGCCATATCGGAGCAGCCGTCTGCAGCCAGCGCGGCAGTACCGATACCGGCATCCATAAGCCGGAGCAGAAGCTCATCGGCAGATAGATCAGGTTCAGAATGCCAGGCGCAGCCTGGGGTGGCACCACCATTGCCAGCATCAGCCCCATAGATGCAAACGGCAATACCCCGCCAAGGATCGTGAGCGCCAGATTACGGATCTCCGTCCCAGTAATCGTCACATGCCCCAACGTCAGACCAAGAGTCAGCAGCAGGCCAAAGATGATTGTCGCGAAGGCAAACGCCGTTAGCAGCTTTGCCACCAGGTATGCCGGGGCGGGCATGGGGCTGGCCTGTTTCACTTCCAGCCATCCCAGGTTGCGCTCGTTCGACAGTGTCACGCTTATGCCAAAGAGTGAGCAGCCTACCAGACCGAAGATCGCATAGGTCGCCATCAGGTACTTGCTCGCCGACAGTACTTCGTGTCCCCTGCTGTTCACCACACCGAAGAGCAGATAGAACATCACCGGAAAGCCGATCGTCGCCAGGGTAAAGGTGCGGGCGCGCAGCAGACGCAGGAACTCGTACTTCGCCTCTTTGCGGTACAGCGGAAAACGGGGTGCTACGGTCATCGTCGTCATCGCTACTCTCCTTTGGTCAAAGCGAGAAAGGCATCTTCAAGTGCTGGGCTGCTGATCTCAAGACTGTGCAAGCCGGTATCGAGCGCCAGCATCTGGCGCACGACATCTTCGACCTCCGCGGAACGCACCACCGTGGTCCCGTGTTTTACCTCAATGGAGGTGACGCCGGGCAGGCGGCGCAACAGGTCCTCATCCAACGAGGTGACGCACTTGATCGTCCTTCCGGAGACCCTCGACTTGATCTGCGCCGGTGTTCCTTCGGCGATTACGGTTCCCTTGTTGATCACCACAATGCGGTTCGCCAGGCTATCCGCTTCTTCCAGATAGTGTGTTGTCAGCAGTACTGTCTTGCCCCGGGCAGCAAGATCGCGCACCTGCTGCCACAGCCCATGGCGCGACTCGATATCCATGCCCAGCGTCGGCTCGTCGAGAAAGACAAGGTCAGGATCCCCACAGATCGCCAGGGCGAACAGCAAACGCTGCTTCTGCCCTCCACTTAACTGACTGAACAGGCGATCTTCAATCCCGGCGAGACCAGCAACACGCACGATGTGCTCTACCGGCAACGGAGTGGGATAGTAGCTGCGGAAGAGATCGAGATATTCCTTAACCTTTAGCGTCTCCGGAACGCGAGCCACCTGCAGCATGGCGCCGATGCGAGTGCGTGTCGCCGCATCGCGGGGATTCCCGCCGAAGACACGCGCCTCGCCGGCATCCGGACCGAGCAGTCCCAGCAGCAGTTTGATTGCGGTTGTCTTTCCTGCGCCGTTTGGTCCCAGCAGCGCAACTACCTCGCCGGCCCGAAGGGAGAGAGAAACCTCATCCAGGGCGCGATGCGCTCCATAGTTCTTTGTCGCTCTTCGCAGATAAGCTACCTCAACTGCCGCTGGCGTTGAGACTGCGCTTTTCTCTTCCACTGCCACCATCGCCACACCTCCCAGAGATCCTGCTAAATCCCCTCAAGCATCGCGCTGATGCCCAGCCCGGCAACAGTGCCGGATGTCATTCTTCTCACATGACATTTGTCATGCTGACAAATGTCATGGTTTCGGCCTGACAACTCACACTGTTTTCAGCCTTCGCGCTCCGCGATGCTTGAGTCCGTCAAGGAGAAACCGCGATGCACCTCAAGCTCTCTGCTCTCTGCCTTCTGTTCGCCGGTACACTCGCCGCGCAGCAGTGCTCTCCCATCACGGGCACGGTACGCGATACCACCGGGGCGGTGATTCCAGATGCCACGCTGACGGTCGATACCAATCCAGCGATCGTCTCCGATGCTCAGGGGCACTTCTCTTTAGGCTGCGTCGTCGGGAGACACACGCTGCTGATCGAGGCTGCCAGCTTCGCACCGCAGACGATCTCTCTGCCGGGCGCCGCAACGCTGAATATCACGCTGAAGCCGGAGACCGTCACCATGGCGGTCGATGCACAGATCGACGGCTCCGGCCAGGATACCAGTGCGGGCGAAGCCGCCGGATCACGCACCCTGAACCGCCAGGACCTGGCACAGATGGCCGACGATCCCGACGATCTGCAGCGCCAGTTGCAGGCTCTCGCTGCTGTTTCGGGCGGTGCTCCGGGCGCAGCCACCATCAGCGTCGACGGCTTCCAGAACGGCAGCCGCATGCCTCCCAAGTCGTCTATCGCCTTCGTCCGCGTGAATCCCGATCTCTTCTCGGCCGAATACGAGCGGCCTCCTTATGAGGGAGGACGGATCGAGATCATTACCCGACCCGGTCAGGACAAGTACCACGGCTCACTCTTTCTCACTGACTCCGATACACTCTTCAACGCGCGCGATCCCTTCGCGACCAGCCGCGCCGCCATCGGCAAGCGCCGTTACGGCTTTGATCTCTCCGGCCCGCTCCTCTCTAAGAAGCGCGACTTCACACTCTCACTGGAAAAGCGAGACATCGACGACTTCGCTGTCGTCAATGCCGTGACGCTCGATGCCACGGGTAACCAGCAGACCGTCAATCAGAACGTCCCCACACCGCAGCGCTTATGGATTGCAAGCGCCCGCGTCGGCATAATGCTCTCGCCGAAGAACAACTTCACGCTCAGCTACACCGCCAACGTGAACTCGCTCCAGAATCTCGCCGTGGGAGGCACAGTGCTCCCGGAGGCCGGCTACGACAGCCAGCAGGCCGAGCATATTATCCGCGTCACCAACGTCACCACCATCTCTCCACGCATTGTCCACGAGGCACGCGCTAGCTTCATGTGGCGTAATCGCGATGACACGCCGCACTCCACCGCGGCGGCCCTGCAGGTTTCGGGAGCCTTCACCGCCGGTGGATATACCGGGGGGTACTTCGCCAGCCACGAGAAGGTCACCGAAGTGGATGACGATGTCCTGCTCAGCAGCAAAAAGCACGCACTCAAGCTTGGCCTGCAGATGATCGACAATCTTGAGCACCTGAACCAGCCCGATACCTTCAATGGGAGCTATACCTTCAGCGGCGCGACAGTCGGAGGAACCACGATCGGTGGGCTTGAACAGTACCGCCGGGCCATGCTCGGTCTTCGCGGCGGCACAGCGACCACCTACACCGTCAATCAGGGCTCGCCGACGGTCGACTTCAACCAGCTTCGCCTTGTGCTCTTCGCGCAGGACCAGTGGAAGCTCACGCCCCGCGTTCAGGTCGCGCTCGGCATGCGCTATGCACTGCAGACCTCGCCTTCGACCTTCTCCAACCTTGGACCCCGCGCTGGAATCTCCTGGTCGCCGGACAAGAAACAGAAGCTGATTTTGCGTTCACGCGCCGGTCTGTTCTTCTCACCCATCGATACCAACACCGCGGGGGTCACACTCCGCCTGAACGGCATCACCCAGCAGCAGAGCATCATCTATGCGGCCAACTACGGCGCGCCCTTAACCGGAGCCGCACCTATCCACACGCTCCGCAACTTTGCGGGCAGTGTGACGCAGACACCATCACTGCAGACTCATCTGGGTGCAGAGTATGAGCTTCCTGCTCACTGGCACATCCAGAGCAATCTCTACATCATCCGTGCGTGGGACACGATGCGCTCTCGCAATGTCAATGCTCCGCTCAACAACCAGCCCACCGGACCTCGTCCTTCGCTGGCAAATACCAACATCCTCGAGTACCAGCAGACTGGTCATCTGCACGGGAACGTCATGTTCGTCGGTGTGGATCAACACAGCCTGCGCCGCTTCCAGATCTTCCTCGGCTATGTCCGCATGGATCTTCGCGGCGACGCAGACGGCCCGAACACCTTCCAGCAATCGAACCTCAGCAAAGCCGGCGAGTTGGCGCGTCCTACATGGACGAACACGCATCGCATCATCAGCATCAGCCAGGTCAATCTGCCGAAGAAGTTCACGGTCAGCAATGTCTTCAATGCGACCTCGGGTACGCCACTCAACCTCACTACCGGCCTCGACACCAACGGTGACGGCGTTTTCAATGAGCGCCCGCAGTACGCCACTTCGACGGCGAATGCCTACCAGACTCCATTCGGTCTGTTGACCGCTGTGGGTGGAACCGGCGCCTTTCCCCGCAACGCCGCTACTCTTCCCTGGGCGGTACAGCTCGATACCAACCTCAGCCGCAGCTTTGCACTCTCGAAGAAAGACTCTGCTCGGACTATCACTTTCAATGCGCGCGCGGCAAACCTGCTGAACCACACGAACGTAACCGCGGTCGGCAGCGTTCTTGGCTCGCCGCTCTTCCTCAAGCCCTACGCCTCAGACGCCGGCCGCCGCATTGAGCTCGGCTTCCGCTACAACTTCTAAACGATCACCGCAAGGAGACCTCGCATGAACCGCATCGCATCTCTGATCACCTCCGCCATCGTTGCCGCCACTTCCGCCGCTGGTTACGCACAGCAGGCCGCTATCACTCCGCCTATCTCCGGCCTGATGATCAGCTATCGCTACTGGCCTGAACAGTTCGTGCAGTGGACAGGGCCGGAGGTTCCCTACACCATGGTTGAGCTCGACTACGACGAGAACAGCGGCAAACCGCTCTATGACTTCATCGTGACCAGCCGCACGACCGGTAAGCGCATCCACTTCGCCAATCAGCCCCAGCTTGTAGCTATCGCCAAAGCACAGGACGGTGAAGCGTATCTCACCCAGATCGAGTTCACGAGGCCCGACAGCGAAGTGAACGGCGCGACCTTCGATCTTCGCCTACGCCTCAATGACGGCACGCCTGTTGAGTGGCGCTTTATTCAGGGCTCGGATGTCCTGCAGCAGGGTGGCGGCCTGACCGCTGTCGCCGAAGCCAAGGTACCGGTCTTTCCCTATCGGGAAGAGTCCGCAGTGGCCGGTGAAGGTTCGGCCATCGTCGTCGGTGACAAAACCTCGATCGCCGAGATGTGGAAGGAAATCTCCAGACCGCCTTACTTCGTCGCCTGGCATGGAGCTTTGACGCACTCGGCCACTACGGCCGTGCTCGCGGCCGGCAGTGAGAGCTTCAAAGTCACCTCAGCTCCCAGCGAACTGAAACAGGGCGCCACCTGGCAGCTCACACAGGAGAGCGGCCGCTCGATCACGCTCAAGATCGAGAAGGCTGCCGCTCCGCACTTCACCATCTCGGTCGAAAACAACCCGATGGTGAAGCAGACCATGGAAGCCACCTATGACGGCACGAATTGGGCTATTGAGAAGATTCGTTACGCTCCGGTCCGCGCCGAAGATCACGGCCTGACCTTGCAGTTCACGCCTGCTTTTGGCCAGACCGAGACTTCGACCGTCGACCTCATCGTCGGTAAGAAGACCAAGATTGCGACGGCTACCCTCAGCGGCACTCCTGTGAAGTACCAGCTCGCCATGAAGTCGCCTGAATGGGCTAAGGGTAAGACACTGACCGGCGCCAACAGCATCACGCCGGAAAGTGTTACGCTCGCGGTTCATCCTTAACGCGATTGGCGCCCCACGGCCAGGCTTCCGGGCCGGTTTCCCGGTTGTGGGGCGCAATCCCTTTTCAAAGATAGCCAAGCCGCTTCATTACCGCTCCGTGAGCTGTCTCGATGCGCACAAGCTGCTCCGGTGTAAGCCGCAGCTTCCCTTCTCCAGCTTTCCCCGAACGGAAAAATTTGTCCTTCGCATGGGGATTCTCCCGGAAGCCCTGCTGCTGCTCCTGTCTGGCCAACTGATCGAAGTGCGTCGCCGCAACGGCGGCTTCGACATGCTCCGCAGGCATCCCCAGAAATTCCACAATTTTCCGAAGACTAGCCACCGGATCATGCAGCAAGTCTTCATAACGGACGAGCAGGAGTGGGAACTCCCCATCCAGCCAGCTCGTCACGTGGGTGCTCCATCCCCCCAGAAGCTGCGGTAACTGCCGTGACGGACCGCCCGGACTGTAAGCCAGAACATACTTCTCAGCGGCAAGGATATCGACTGCCGCCTCGATGGTTGTTCCGAAGAACGCTGCGGCGGAAACGGCAACGTCTCGCGGGTCGCGGACGATATAGACGACACCGCGTGTCCTGTCTTTTGGAAACACGGGCTCTCCCGCATCGTTCCGCCAGAGCTGATCGTGCACTTTATGGATCAGCACATCGCGCCCGCTCTCCAGAGCAAGCCTGCGATAGAGTTCAGGCCGGACCAGGGCAATCTCACTGAATGTAAGTTCCGTGGCTTCGACACCAAACTGCTCCTGCAGATTGGTGTAGGAAACGATCGGCACTTTCAACTCCAGATCATTGATGTCGGGGACGGCTCCGCCCAGCGCAAGGCTATTGAGCATCATCCTCACCCAGGTATTCCCGGACTTCGGATAGGAGGCCAGCCAGATGTATTCCGTCTCTTTCACCAATACGTCTCCACATGTTGCAGCAACGACGACGCGATCTCTCGCAACTGTTGCATCTGTCGGGGAAACTCCATGCGGATTGCGGGAACTTTACCCGCCAGGGTAGTTAACGCGGTAAGCATCGGCTTCTGCCGCTGCAACAGTCCGGCGAACCGGTGCTGATAGACCAGCGAGTGCGGCGGCATGACGCTATGCATTCCGCGTAGCCGCGCAAAATGAACCGAGCGGTGATGTGCATCTTCCGTTCGCACCAGAAGGCCGGCAGGCATAGGCGATGCAGTCTGGGTCACAAGCGTGAACTTGCGCAAACCAGTCCGCAACGGGAAACGTGCCTCTTCCGAAATTCCGAGATAGTCCCCGACATCAGGCCAGAGACGAATCCGTGACGGTCCTGCAGCGACTATCGCCTCTTCGCGGCTCATATCGACAAGGCAAAGGTCGTCGCTTAGAAATTCCCCACCCTGCTCCATCAGTGCTGCCGCCAGCGCGGACTTTCCCACCGTGGCCCAGCCTGATAACAGGATCGCTCTGCCTCGCACCACGACAGCGCTCGCATGCAACGCCAGACGGCTTTGCTGATGAAAGAGCAGGCCGGCAACGCTCCCCGTCAAAAAGCTCTGAAAGGCCTCGCTCTGCGGGTTCCCGTACGGAGATACAAGGATCTCCCGACCATTCCGCAACAGAAAACGGCCTGCGTGCTCCGCATCGAGCAGGACCTCGCCCTCGCGGCCAATCTGAATAAATGGCCCTCGCTCAACAGGATCTGGAAGAGACTCCGGAACTTCCGCCTCCTGAAGAGCCACCTCGCCCGAAGGGATCTCAACCCCCTGCCAGGGAGATAACCAGCTAAGCCCCCATGGGCTCGATAGCCGGTAGCCGTAGAAATTGAACTGCTGCATCTCCTGCATGGCTATCGTAAAGACTCCGCAATCGCCCGGAGGACACGTTGCGAGCTCTCTTCGATACTCTCGCTGGCGGTCCTGCAGTGGATCTCAGGCTCGATGGGAGCTTCGTACGGTGCATCGATCCCGGTGAACTGCGTAATCTCTCCCCGTCGTACGCGGCGATACAGCCCCTTCGGATCTCGCTCCTCGCAGGTTTGCAGTGGAGCATCCACAAAGACCTCCAGATACGCACGGCATATCTGCCGCACCTCCTGGCGCGTAGTGCGGTAAGGAGCGATGACGGCGACCAGCACCACCGCCCCTTCCTCCGCCCTGGCCTTTGCCAGAGCTCCGATTCGGCGGACATTCTCTTCCCGATCGGCCTTCGAGAAGCCCAGGGTGGGATGCAGTTGCTTGCGTACCTCATCCCCATCGAGAAACACAGCCGGTACGCCAAAGGACGTAAGCGCCTGCTGTACGGCTTGCGCGATCGTCGTTTTACCGGCGCCGCTCAATCCGGTTAGCCAGACTACAAGGCCGCCGTTCTCTCGCAGGGTATGTGGGGAAACAGAGATCAATCGATGGCTTTCAAAAGGAGGTCGCAGGTGCAGCGTAAGCGATTTCAATGTACCTGAAGATCGAGCCTTCTGTCCTGCGCCCCCTTTGCTTACAGAGGTGTACGTCCTCCGGTCGCTCCATAAACCTCGCCGGACACATAGCTGGCATCATCTGACACCAGAAAAACGAAGAGACGAGCTAGTTCCACCGGCTGGGCCGGGCGTTCGAATAAAGTATTGCCGCCGAAGTTCTTCACCTTCTCCGGACTCATCGTCGATGGAATCAATGGAGTCCATACCGGGCCAGGAGCCACCGCGTTCACCCGTACACCATTTTTTGCCGCCAACTTGGCCAGCCCTTTTGTGATATTCGCAATCGCAGCTTTGGTTGCGGCATATGCAAGCAGCCCCTCGCTCGGTTCAAATGCCTGAATCGACGTCGTATTCACGATGGATGACCCTGGCTTTAGCTTTGGTAAAGCTGCACGCGTCAAGTAGAACAGGCCAAAGACATTCGTCCGGAAGGTGTGCTCAAACTCTTCCGGCGTTATGTCCTCAATCGACTCGTGTGTCATCTGATACGCCGCATTGTTGATGACGATATCTAAACGCCCCAGCCGCTCGAATGCTGTCTCAACCAGGGATGTGGCGTATTGTGGCGACTGGATATCGCCTGGCATCTGAATGGCGGTTCTACCGGCAGAACGAATCATCGCCGCAGTCTCTTTTGCATCCGCCTCTTCTTCCGGCAGATAGGACATCACGATCGATGCCCCTTCGTGCGCAAACGCAATTGCGGTCG
>JABFXN010000256.1 GCA_013361705.1 Acidobacteriaceae bacterium | reverse complement strand
TTTGTGGGGTGCCTGTGGTGTTTGGCCTAGTGTGGTCATGGAGATCATGGCAGCCGCAGCCACCGCAAAGAGTGCTCTCTTTCTCATTATGGTTTTTCAACTCCTAGCTGAGTCAGCAGTAAGGCGTAATCGAAGGCGATCTCCTTCAGATAGTCATAACGGCCCGAGGCTCCTCCATGACCTGCGTCCATATTGGTCTCAAGCAGAAGCGGAGTGCCGTTATTCTTCAGGGTGCGCAGCTTGGCGATATATTTGGCCGGTTCCCAGTACATCACCTGCGAATCGTTCAGACTGGTTTTCACTAGCATTGCCGGGTAGTCGCCCGGCTTCAGATTGTCGTACGGCGAATAGGCGTGCATGGTGGCAAACGCCTCCGGCTCGTTCGGGTTGCCCCACTCTTCATACTCACCAACGGTGAGCGGGAGCGAGTCATCCAGCATGGTGTTCATCACATCGACGAAAGGCACATGCGACAGCACCACGTTGAAGAGATCAGGGCGCAGATTGGTGACCGCGCCCATCAGCAGGCCGCCCGCGGAGCCGCCTTCGATGGCGACTCGTTTTGGATCACCATAGCCTTCAGCGACGAGATGCTCGGTCGCGGCGATGAAGTCGGTGAAGGTATTCATCTTCACCCGCATCTTGCCGGCGTCGTGCCACTTGTCGCCAAGATCGCCGCCACCGCGGATATGTGCATAGGCGAGTACCAGGCCACGATCAAGCAGAGAAAGACGGTTCGGATTGAAGCCAACCGGCAGTGCGTAACCGTAGGAACCGTAGCCATAAACGTAAAGCGGATTCTCGCCATTGCGGATGAACTCATCGCGACGATAAACAAGCGAGACGGGGATCTTTGTGCCGTCGGATGCCGTCGCCCAGATGCGCTCAGAGGCATAACGGGAACGATCGAAGCCGCCCGGGACCTCCTGCTGCTTCATCAGCGTGGAGGAATGCGTGTGGACGTCGTAGCTGTAGACAGACGAGGGCGAGACCAGCGACTGATAGCTGTAGCGGAAGGTAGCCGCAGCAAACTCCGCATTGACGTGCAGCCCCGCGGAGTAGGTCGGCTCGGGGAAGGTCACTTCTTCCGACGCGGACGTCAGCTTCTCGCCGCTCCAGCCGAAGACGCGAAGACGAGGCAAGCCGAGCACGCGGTCGGAAGCGACCGCAAAGTCACGGAAGAGATCGAAGTCCTCGAGCGGGTACTCTGCATCCTCAGGAAGCTCTTCGACCCAATGCTCGCGTCCGGGAGCATTCACGTCTGCTGAAACCAGGCGGAAGTTCTTGCCTGTGTCGTTCACCCGGATATAGAAGCGGCCGTTGCGATGATCGGCGTAGTACTCCTGATCGTTGATGCGCGGAGCCAGCAGTGTGAACGTCGCCGGATCGGAGGCAGGCGCAAACCGCACCTCGGTTGTCGTGTGACTGCCGGATTCGATGAAGATGTACTTGCGGTCACGGCTGCGTCCAGCACCGAGGTTGAAACGCTCGTCCGTCTCTTCAAAGATCACGACATCTTTGGCCGTGTCCTCGCCTAGGGTATGACGATACAGCCGATAGTGACGCTTGGTCTGTTCGTCTTCGAGGGTGTAGAAGAGCGTCTTCGAGTCGTCGGCCCACACCAGGGAGCCGGTGCGCGGCGCAGTATCCGCAAGATCTTCTCCGGTGGCGAGAGAGCGGATATGCAGCGTGTACTGGCGGAAGCCGGTATTGTCTGTCGAATAGGCAAGCAGCGTATTATCCGGCGAGACCGCAAGGCCTCCAATGGCCATGAACGGCTGGTCCTTTGCCAGTTCATTGACGTCGAGGATGACCTGCTCTGCAACAGAGTCGTTGTAGACGGCGTTCGGGTCACCCGGAACTGGCGATGGCTTACGGCAGTAGATCGGGTACTGCATGCCTTCCACTGTGCGGGTGTAGTAAAAGTACCCATTCGCGAGGTAGGGAACCGAGACGTCGGTCTCCTTGATGTGCGACAACATCTCGCGGTAGAGCCTGTCCTGCAGCTCCTTGGTGGGCTCCATGAAGGCGTGGGTGTATGCGTTCTCGGCCTTCAGGTACTCGATCACCTCTTCTGAGTCCTTGTTACGGAGCCAGAAGTAATCGTCTTTGAGTGTTTGTCCGTGGATGTTGGTGGGGTGCGGCTCGCGGCGGGCGACAGGGGGTTGCATGTCTAGATTCGGCTCCAAAGAAAGAGGATACAGGCAACCGCAGATGGATGTTGCCACCCTAAGAAAGAGAGGAGTATTGTGCCTCGTCGTAGAGATCGTAGAGCTACAGGAGGTCCCGAAGGATGCGAATGTCAGGCGTTTCAGCCTTTGTTGTGATGTTGGGATTTGGTGCGGTAACTTTAGCCGCACAACAGGATACGAGCGGCAGCATCTACAACACCAATCCAACACCGCAGCAGCAGCGGCAGGAAAAGCCTGCTGGTGTTGGTGTCTCCAATGCGAGACCGGAAGATACCTCGGCCCCGCTGGGGGACACCGGTGAGCGTATGCGGGACCGGTTTTTCCTGAAGACAGCGGCTCAGAGCAGCAGGGGAGTCGTACGAATGAGCCAGCTTGCTCTCGCGAAGTCCAGCAACGACGATGTAAAGACGTTTGCCCAGAAGATCATGACTGACCATGCCGCGCTCGCACGGACCTGGAAGCCGTTGGCGCAGGAACTCGGCGGTCCTCCGGCCCGGGAGCTTTCCAGGAAGGACCAGAAGACGTATGACCGCTTGAGCGGTCTTTCAGGAGAACAGTTCGACAAGGAGTACATGATGGCCATGGCCGAGAGCCATCGCGAAGATCTGAAGCTCTTCCGCGACACCATGGTGGCCACGTCGAATAACTCACTCAAAGATGCTCTCGACCGCACGATCCCTGTGATTCAGGACCATATCATGCAGGCGGATTCTGTTGCGCATAAGAATGGGTATCTTGCTATGCAGTAACGATTATCTCGCTATGCAGTAAGGTAGATGTTGGAGGACAAAGGCGGGCGTGAACGCCCGCCTTTGTTTTGCCCTGCGGAACCTTTTGTGGGGTGAAAGCGTAGAATGATGACAGATATGGGCCGATGGGCCAGATCGTGGATGTGGGCGCTACTAATCGTGCTGGCGCCTTTGGCGGCGGTGGGTGAGAAGGTAAGCGACCTCCCCAAACCGACGGCATATGTAACCGATCTGGCGAACGTTTTGTCCGATCCGGCCAAAGCGCAGATCAATCAATATGCAGGCGAGGTAGAGCGGCAGGCGCACGCTCAGATTGCCGTGGTCATCATCAAGTCACTCGATGACCAGCCAATCGAAGACTACGCAAACACTCTCTTTCATACCTGGGGTATTGGGCCGAAGGATCCGAAATATAAAGATCGCGGCATCCTTCTGTTGTTTGCCACACAGGATCGCAAGCGCCGTATCGAAGTTGGCTTCGGTCTTGAAGGGATTCTGCCTGACGCCAAGACTGGCGACATCGGGCGGGCGATGCGGCCTCTGCTACAGCAGAATCAGTGGGACGAAGCTATTCGTCTTGGCGTAACTGAGATCGGACAGACGATCGCCGATGATGCTGGAGTCACACTCAATCCTCCGCAAGCGACGCATACCTATCATCGCGAGACGGTACACTCCGGTGGCGGCATCGGGATCGGCGTTTTTGTCGTCGGCTTTATCCTTTTCCTGATCGTTGTAAGTATCCTGCGCCGTCTCTTTGGCGGCGGTGGCCCTGGCGGTTTCGGCGGTGGAGGTGTCGGTGGTAGGCTGCCCTGGCTGATTCTCGGCAATATCCGGGGTGGCGGCGGCGGACGCCGTGACTGGGATGGACGCGGCGGCGGAGGCGGCTGGGGTGGTGGCGGCGACGGAGGGGACTCCAGCGGCGGATTTGGCGGTTTTGGTGGTGGTGACTCCGGTGGTGGTGGTTCCAGCGGAGACTGGTAAAGATTTTTAGAGTTGGCCGGAGGCAAGCCTCCGGGGAAACAGGAGACGAGGCAAAATGAAAGGTTTTCTGATTGGGCTGGTAGCCGTTGTACTGATTGTTGTGTTCGCATTCGGAAGCTATACCGGCTCCAAAAACACGATGGTGCAGAAGAACGAGGAGGTGACGGCCGCCTTCTCTGAGATTGATGTGAACCTGCAGCGCCGTGCTGATCTGATCCCGAACCTGGTGGCGACCGTGAAGGGCTACGCCAAGCAGGAGCTGGACGTATTGACGGCGATCTCCAACGCGCGCGCCGGCCTTCTGACAGCGAGGACTCCGGATGAGAAGCTGGCCGCGAACGATCGTCTGAGTGTCGCCTTGCTGCCACTGACCCGCCTGCAGGAGACCTATCCGGAGCTGAAGAGCAATGAGCAGTTTCAGCGGCTGGAAGATGAGCTGAGCGGAACGGAAAACCGCATTGCTGTGGCGCGCCGCCGCTACAACGATTCCATCAAGGACTACAACGTGTACATCCAGCAGTTCCCGCACTCCATCTGGGCGGGTATGGCCGGGTTCACCCCGAAGACGGGCTACTATGCGGCCGATCCGGGTTCGAAGACCGCGCCGAAGGTAGATTTCGGTAAGTAATGGGACCAAAACAAAACAGAAAGGCCGCCCTTGTGGGCGGCCTTCTTCATTGCGTCAGAGTCTCAGTGCAGATCAGCTTAACCGGCTTACTTCGTGAACGAAGCGACGGCCGAAGCTTCATCGTCCTTGACGTCGAAGACGGTGTAGAGCTTCGTGATCTGGAGCAGGTCGTGGACTTTCTTGGTCAGGTTCAGCAGTTTCAGCTCGCCACCGGAGTTCTTGACGGTGGTGAAGGAGCTGACGAGCTCGCCGATGCCCGAGGAGTCGATGTAGCTGACGTCGCCCAGGTTCAGCAGGACGCTCTTATTGCCCTTAGCGAGCTGGTCGCGGATGGCGTCGCGCAACACGACGCTGCCTTCTCCGAGTGTGATGCGGCCGCTCAGATCCAGGATAGTGACGCCGTCTACCTGGCGGGTGCTGACTTTCATGCTCACGTGGTGATTCCTCCTAGTTAATTGCCCGCTGGTGCGGGAGTGCGATGTTTGATCAGGGTCAGTTCCGTCCCAGGATGGGTCTGGCGGAAGTGTACCTCATCCATAAAAGCGCGGATGAGGAAGATGCCTCGTCCTGAGCCGCGCAGGATGTTTTCTGGCGCGAGCGGGTCAGGAATGGTGTCAGGGTCGAGTCCCGGCCCCTGGTCCGTAATCTTGATGACCAGATCTGACGAGGTGGTTTCAAAAGACGCGCTTACATGCTTCTCCGTGCTGTAGTTATTGCCATGAAGCACGGCATTGACTGCGGCTTCACGCACGGCCATTGCGATGTTGGGGATGTCGTCTTCGGAAAATCCTGCACGCTGGGCGAATTGCTCGGCTTCCAGCTCGAGCCGGTTAACGGTTTCGAGCGTCGAGTCGAGGGTGAAACTGGCGCGGCTTGTGGTTGAGTCGGCCAAATTACTCCTGCAGGCGAGAAGCTGATTTTGGAGCTCCCGACGCCCAAAGGAGCCGGAGTTTCGTCCAAGGTGCTTGCAAAGGCAGTTTGCTTCCCGGGGAAGCAAAAGTCAAGAAATGGAATTGGAGAGCCCTCCGTGCGAGTGGGGAACCTTCGTCGCTGCGAGAGCGTATGCCCTGTCACCGCGATAGAGCATTTTCCCTGTAAGTGTAGAGTAGGGCTTCGGCATCTATGGGCGTTTTCCGCAATGAAAACGCCGCTGTCCTCCTCTTCCGGGATACCCCGCAACAGGGGAAATGCGATTAGAGCATTTTCCTGTAGGTGTAGCGTAGGGTCTTCGCATTTATGGGCGTTTTCCGCAATGAAAACGCCGCTGCATTTCCTCTTCCCGGATACCCAGAAACAGGAAAAATGCTTAGGATGAAGTGTCTAAAAAGGAGAAAGAACGATATGCGTTTGCGCGTTGGTTTGGCGGTGGCGTTGTGGTGTGGCCTGGCAGGTGTAGCTTCTGCACAATCGACATCGCTGCAGCCGTTGCAGGCGATGCCGTACTCCCCCAGCCTGAATGTGGCCGATATGGATAAGTCGGTCGATCCGTGCGTGGACTTCTACCAGTACTCCTGCGGAGGATGGATGAAGAACAATCCCATTCCAGCGGACCAGGCAGGATGGAGCGTCTACGGCAAACTGGCGCAGGACAATCTCCAGTTTCTGTGGGGCATCCTGTTGGATGCTTCGAAGGCCACCAATCGCACGCCCAGCGAGCAGAAGGTCGGCGATTATTTCGGCGCCTGCATGGACGAAGATTCGATTAACAAGCGCGGTCTGGCCCCTCTCAAGCCCCTGCTCGCCCGGATCGACGGTTTGAAGACCCGCGAGGAACTGGTCGCCTATCTTCCAGTGCTGCACCACGAACAAGTGGGGAACTTCTTCTTTGGATCCGGCTCGGGGCAGGATCTTGGTGACTCCTCGCAGGTGATCGCATTTATTGCGGCTGGAGGCCTGGGATTACCCGACCGCGACTACTACACCAAGACCGATGCAAAGAGCGAAGAGACCCGGGCAAAGTACGTTGCCTACATCGCACAGCAGTTGACCCTCGCCGGAGAACCGAAGGCAACGGCGGAGGCCGACGCTGCCGCGATTATGAAGATCGAGACCGCTCTCGCAAAGGCCTCGCTGACCCGAGTCGAACGTCGTGATCCGTACAAGGAGTACCACAAGATGTCGGTCGAGGACCTGGGCAAGCTGACGCCGTCGATCGACTGGAACCGCTATTTTGTGGCGCAGAATGTCCCCGGAGTGAAGTCGCTGAATGTGAACCAACCTGACTTCCAGAAAGCGCTGCAGACGGAGCTGACAGCGGAGCCGTTACCTGCATTGAAGGCATATCTGCGCTTCCATGCGATTACGGCTGCGGCGCCGTCACTGTCGAAGGACTTCGACGAGGCGCAGTTCAACTTCTATTCGAAGTATCTCCGTGGTGTGCAGCAACAGCAGCCCCGGTGGAAGCGCTGCACCCGCCAGGTAGACAACATGCTGGGCGAAGCCCTGGGACAGGAGTTCGTCCGCCGCACCTTCGGTCCAGATACCAAAGCCAAGACGGTGAAGATGACCGATGAGGTGGAGCAGGCGATGGCCGGGGAGGTCAAAGGTTTGACCTGGATGAGCGATGCCACCAAGCAGCGCGCCATCGAAAAACTGCACATGGTCCGGAACAAGATCGGGTATCCCGACAAGTGGCGCGACTACTCAAAGCTGGAGGTCAAGGCTGATGATTACTTCGGCAACATGCTGCGAGCCTCTCTTTTCGAAGACCAGCGCCAGTGGGCCAAGGTGGGCAAGCCGGTCGACAAGAACGAGTGGGACATGACGCCACCGACCGTAAATGCCTATTACAACCCCCAGATGAACGACATCAACTTCCCAGCCGGTGTGCTGCAGCCGCCGTTGTACGACGCCAAGCTCGACGACGCTCCCAACTATGGCAATACAGGATCAACCATCGGCCACGAACTGACGCATGCCTTTGATGATGAAGGCAGGCAGTTCGACGGAGCAGGGAACTTGAAGGACTGGTGGACCAAGGAAGACGCGGAAGGCTTTGAAAAGCAGATCAACTGCCTGCGCGACCAGTTTGCTACCTACACCATCGTGGACGACATCAAGATCAACTCAAAGCTGACCAGCGGCGAAGACGTAGCCGACCTGGGCGGAACGCTGATCGCGTATATCGCCTGGAAGAAGGCGACGGAGAATCAGCGGCTCGCACCAGTGGAAGGATTCACCCCCGACCAGCGGTTCTTTATTGGGTTTGCCCAGTGGGCCTGCGAGAATCAGCGGCCTGAAAACCTGCGGGTAAGCGCGATCACCAATCCCCACTCCCCGGGCTATGCGCGTATCAACGGCATCGTGACCAATATGCCCGAATTTGCCACGGCCTTCGGCTGCAAAAAGGGCCAGCCGATGGTGAAGGAGGCGGTCTGCAAGGTGTGGTGACGCGCGCCTGAAGCATCGGAAGCCGGCCCTCTTTTCGAGAGCCGGCTTTCTCTTTTTGGTTCTATTACATAGCGCTGGTGGTGCGCATCGAAATGCTTGGGTAGACTGCGAACAGGATGCACACTCCCCTCCATCTCCGGACCAGCGCTGCGACCATGATCGGCATGCAGGTGAAGAATGCCCATGGGAGCGTTCTGGGAAAGGTGCGGGACCTGGCCGTCGATCCGGCGAAAGATACCAACCATGTTGCGGGTTTCGTCCTGCGCCGCGCCGGTCGGGAACGGGCGCCGGGCTGGGTCTCCACTGAATCTCTGGAGAGGACTCAGGCGGGAGATCTACGGTTGCGTGCCGGCGCCGAGGTCAGGCCCGTCGCGACCGATCGCGAATATCTGCTCCTGGACCGCGATCTGTTGGACCAGCAGATCATTGACGTGCACGGGCACAAAGTCGTCCGCGTGAACGATGTAGATCTCGCGTGGGAAGGGGAAAACGGGCACGGTCCATTGCGGCTGCGTATCGCCGAGGTTGAGGTTGGCCTCCGCGGTGCTCTGCGCCGGCTGATGAAGGGGCTGCCACGGCCCTTGGTTTCATCATTAAGCGAGCAAGCGGTGCCGCGGATTATTCCGTGGGAGTTTGTGGATCTGATCGAACGCGATCCCGCTCGTCGCGTTCGCCTCAAGATCGAGCAGAACCGGCTTGCCAAGATGCATCCGGCCGATATCGCGGACATCCTCGAAGAGCTTGCCCCGGCAGAGCGCGAAGCTATCTTTGCCAGCCTGGATGAAGAAGTCGCCGCCG
>JABFXN010000077.1 GCA_013361705.1 Acidobacteriaceae bacterium | reverse complement strand
AAAGGTAGAACGCCTTTCGCGCGCATAATGACGGAGGAGATTTCGCCGCACCGGCAAGATGGCGACCGAGATCCCAACTGTCGAACGGAACAAGGGGCAGCTCAAGGCTGCCCCTTCATATACACTATTGTCCCGAAGCTACCGCGGCAGTAGTGTTTGTACGTTGCGAGATGGTGGTGAGAAGTGCATCGGCGTGCTTTTCTTCGTCCAGCGTCTTCTGAAGCAGCGATGCCTGGTTCGAGAGCCCAAGGATTCTGGCCCAATCACGTGCCGAGCCATACGATGCAATCTCGTAGTGCTCGACCTTTTGAGCTGTGGCAATGAGCCCAGCATCGCGTACGGGCCCTTCGTCGGATTCGCTGACGATGTTCTCTCCAGAGCCGATGAGCGCCGTAATAATTGGATCTTTCTTGTCGTCCACTTTGTCGTTCAACTCGGCAATTATCTGTTGAAGACGGGTAACGTGAACCTCGGTTTCCTGCAAATGAGATTGAAATGCCTGCCTGAGCTGTTCGTCGCTACTGTGTTTGATCATGCTCTGGAGGCCTTTTACGATTTGGTTCTCCGTGGAAAGCAGATAGCGGAGTTGCTGAGTGTACAGAGACTGAAAGTTCTTGATGTCGTTCGGTGTAAGCAAACCCATTAGATACCTCGAGGGGGGTTAGTAACCGCCCTTAGCCGTTAGACCTCATGGGCCGGTTTGAGTTTCCAAGGCATTACGCAGCGGAGGGGCAACAGGATCTATTGTGATGCCCGTAGATAAGCACTAGGCACGAGGCTTGCTGGTGGGCAGGCCAGTTGGTTTAACGGCTATTCCGTCGTATGCGGTCCATCTTTTTCGCAGCCGTCCAGAGCTCGACTTGTGGGTCGCCGGGAGCCAAGTTCTTCCTCGAGCCAGTGGACCATTTTGTATTTGTAGCCGTTCGCCAGGCGCGGCGAGGACTCCCACCAGCGCACACCGTGGCCAGCGCCATCAAGTGGGTAAATCTCGCAACTCGCGCCTACTTGTCTCATGCGCGCACACATCCGGGTCGATTGTGAGAAGGGTACCAGTGAATCGGCGGTTCCGTGAATAAGAAGGAACGGCGGCATCTCGCGCCGTACATTCTCGATGGGCGATAACTGCGAGAGGCCAGCTACTATCAAACTCTCCCAAGGCGTGCCATGCACTCCGTTACGGATCTGAGCAGGTATGAAGGTCGAATGCTGGTAGAGGCTAACCAGGTCGGTCGGGGCATAGAGTGCGACGACAGCCCTGACGGAAGCCTCCGGGCCGGCTCGTAGGGCAGCCATTGCGGCCAACTGGGCCCCTGCAGATTCGCCTATGAGCGCAATCCGGTTCGGATCGATATTATATTCGCCGGCGTGCCTTTTCACGAAACGGACAGCCTGCGCGACATCGTCCACAGCAACGCCGAACTGCGTGATATCGGTGGCCAAACGGTAGCTGATGGAAAACCAGGCGAAGCCAGCGTCCGACAGTGGCTTGAATAGCGGCTGAACGTCGATGCGCCGGTCACCACGGGTCCAGCCGCCGCCATGCACGATAATGGCAGCCGCTGTTGGTCCGGCACTTGCCGGAAGAGAGGCGTCGAGGCGCAGACTTCTTCCGTCAGGACGACTATACTCGACGTCCCGAAGTTGGCGCGCGGGAGTCACCGCAACGCAAACGCTACTTGTACTGAGACCTAACATGAGAAGGAAAAAGAGAGAATGGGCCCGTGCGCGGGCAGACATGCTAAATATCTGATGTGTAGCGCACTTCACAGGTTGCGCCAGAGCGCCTGGAGTACAAACTGCTCCTTTCGTGAAAGAACTCCTACAATTCGTGCAGGCACCTTCAGGAGCTGTATCTAATCGAGGTTTGCCGCAAAGAATGGCAGCACCCGCCGTTCCAGCCTGTCCGCCACCCGATTGATATGGTTACCGTCGTAGGTCTCATACGCATGCTCGATTGCGTAATCATTGAGCACCCTGTCCAGAGTCTCCACAGTTCCCGCAATGGGTTGATCTTTTGTTCCTGCATCCATCCCGATGGCCTTGTATTCCCGCAGATTGGGAATGAACTGGTCGATTATTGCCAACGGTGCGTTCGCCGCCCATTTGGCCACAATCTGCGGCTGCATCGCGCCGCTCTTGAAGGGCAGATCCAGGAACAACGGCGGGTTCCTGGGATTGGGCGACCATGCCGCAGCGGAAGCGAATACTGCTTTGGTGAAGAAGTCCGCCTTCGCCACGTCTGCAGGGTCGTGGATTGCTTCGGCCTTGGGGTTAG
>JABFXN010000223.1 GCA_013361705.1 Acidobacteriaceae bacterium | reverse complement strand
GCTGCGGTCCCTTGGCCAGGAAGCTGAGGCCGCCGTAGATGTTGAAGTCCTTCTCCCAGAAGCGGGTCGAGGCTTCCCACGGCACTGTGTAGGACCCGCGGTAGGAGTCGGCAGCGCGGGAGACCGTAGCCTTCACCTCGGGCGACAGATCCGCCTTGATCTTGTTCAGAATCGTCAGAGGCATGGCGCAGACGCAGTAGTCGGCCTGGATGGTGTGCTGGACGCCCGCCTTTTCGTAGACAACCTTCACACCCTTGTCGGTCTTGGTGATCTCGCTGACCGGACAGTTGAAGTTGACGATGGGGCCGAGCGACTTGGCCAGGGCATTCGAGATCTGCTGCATGCCGTTGACCGGCTGCATCATGGTCGCCTGCCAGTCCCACTGCTCTTCGTATAGCTCGGCGCTCCAGAAGTTGCCGTCCAGAAGCGCGTGCATCGGAATGGGCTCGCGGTTGACGATCATCTCCTGCGGACCGGCGCCGGGGTACTGGGTGACGTCGGCACGGTCAGAACCGGTGTACTTGTTCTTGCCGTCGAGCGGTCCCCACAGGTGCATGATGTCGGCCAGGCGCTCGCGGTCCTGCTTGGTGAGCTCGGAGTCGAGGGCTCCGCCGTTCAGGGCTTTGGTCAGCAGCTCGGCCACTTCGCCGCGGGTGTCGTTGATGACCTTGCGCTGGGTGTAGGGCTTGCCGCCGTTGACCTTGTCGTTCTGCAGCAGCGTGGAGCGGGAGGTGTTGACGCAGACCTCCATCGGCACCTTGAGCTCGCGCACATAGTGCAGGATGGTGCCGTGTACGGACGGAATACGGGCGGGGCCCATGTTCCAGTACAGGCCGGGAGCCCAGGAGATGTTCTGCTTGGTGCCGTCGACGAACTCAAGAACGTCCCCTCCGCGGGCCGAATAAGCGCGGCCGCCGGGACGATGGCGGGCTTCCAGAACGGTAACGTTGTATCCGAGTTTACGAGCCTCGTAGGCAGTCACCAGACCGGCGACGCCGCCGCCAAGGACAACGATGCTGACACCTTTCCCTGCACCGGTTGTGGCCTTAACCTGCTCAGCCTCAACTTCTTTCATCGGCATCAGGCCGAGAGCTTGCATGGTGACAACTGCAGCACTGAAACCGCCAGCCTGCCCTACGCGCGTAAGGAAATCGCGCCGTGTAATACCCATGGGAAAAACACTCCTTTAGTTGCGACTGACCTGGGAGATGAAGCTGGTCCCCACGCAGATGGACGAATCCCCCGACGAGGAAAACCAAGAACTGTAGCCCGATGGAAACATCCTATAGGAATGAGGAGTGATTGAATAATTGAATAATTGAATCAGGAAGGCGGCCCGGCTTTCGCAGGATGGGTTGAATGGTTGAATTGTTGAATAGTTGAATGGTTCCTTTGCGTTAGGCATCATTCGAGGATGCCGAAATCTTATAGGGACCTGGTGGTCTGGCAACGTTCCGTGGACCTCGCAGAGTTGACGTATCGCCTCACGAGGGCTTTTCCCAAAGAAGAGTTGTATGGGCTGGCTGCGCAGATGCGGCGGGCCAGTGTTTCGGTCGCATCGAACATCGCCGAAGGAAGCGCGCGAAGCCGAGGTGACTTTCACAGGTATGTCGTAATGGCTCGAGGCTCCAACAATGAGCTCCAGACGCAACTGGTGATTGCGCAGCGCCTGGGTTTCGGCGACCAGCAGATCCGGGACAACCTCGAATCATTGAGCGAGGAGGTCGGGCGAAGTCTGACAAAATTTGCCGATTATCTACGCCGCTCCGATACGGCCTAGGCACCATTCAACTATTCAACAATTCAACCATTCAACAGCTCGCTCTGCGAGCTTTCCGCAAAACGGCCCAGCCCTCCGGCTCTGCTCCAGTTCCCTTCCATGGCTGACAATTTGGACACCAGTAGGTTGATCGCGCCTGCGTGCCTTGTTTGCGCGAGAGGATGGTTGTGCCGCAGCGGCGGCAGGGTTCTCCGGCTCGGCCGTAGACCCAGAGGCGTTCTTCCCGGTCGATACGGCGCGTGGTGCGGCGCGGGCCAGTGTAGGTGACAATGCTGCCGCTTGTACCTTCCTGCACATTTGCCTGCATGTAGCGCTGAGCGTGATCGGCGAGATGCAGCATCTCGTCGTCGGTCAGTGTGCTCATTTTGCGGAAGGGATGTACCTGTGCGGTGAAGCACACCTCTGACTTGTAAACATTGCCCAATCCGGCCATTACCTGCTGATTCAGGAGGACGACGGCTATCTCATCTTCGGGGTATGAGGTTGCTCGTGCTTTGAGACGCTCCAGGCCGGTCTGCGGCGTGAAGGCTGCATCCAGCACATCCGGTCCGAGATTTGGTACTGCTGTATGTCGGGCAAGGGACCGTGAAGTATGGAACTCAGCGACGGGAACGTTGAATGCCACGGCATCGAAACCTTCGACTCCAAGAACGATGCGCATGTCCTTGCGTGGACGCCACCAGCGCTCTCCTGGACGATAGATGTGCCAGGAGCCGTTCATCATCATGTGCGTGAGCAATATCAAATCGCCGGAGAGATAGATCAACAACCACTTCCCGCGCGACTCAACCTTCTCTACGGAGCGGCCTGTGATGGGTGCATCATCATGCACACGCTGCAAGGGAGCCAGTGCGGTTTCAAAGCGCTTGACCGTCTTACCGGTCAGCGCTTTCGTCAGAGCTCGTGCAGCGCGGAAGATGGTATCGCCTTCAGGCATACAGATCAGTACTCAGGTGAATTGGTGCACAGGAGCAAGTTGTTTTCGGAGATTGAAGCCCATGGGTGCAGCAACGAATCCTGCTTCCAGCAAAGCCTTCGCCATCGGGCTCTCGGCCACAGGCACGCCATTGACAGTGGCGATCAGCATGCCTGCACGCGAGCGCTGCTCATCACCCTCTTCTTTACGGCCGACGACCGCGGCAAAGAACTGCGCAAGGGATCGAGTCATCTGGGTGCGCGCCGGTTCTTCCTCGGGGAGGAAGACCTGCACATTCGGATTGCCGCGGCGAAGATACGCGGCGAGTGCTCCATCGCAGAGAACGACACGGCCACCGACGGAGCGTGTGAGAGTGCTGGCCGCATCGGGAGCCGCGGGCCAGCGCAGCAATGAGCCGTAGGGATTGGCCGGATCCGTCGCGGCCAGGAGCAGCATCTCGGGCTCCTCCTGCTGCACCTTGTTGCGCAGGGTACGCAGTAGATCCAACCCGGCCGGTAGTGCGAACTGCACCGCGCCCAGATCGGCGGCGAAGTAACCGCGGCGAATTTTGCCAGACTCCTCCATCGCCTTCAACACGTCATAGATCGCCGAGAATCCTCCGGGCAGGTTCTCCGCATGTGCTGTCTCGCGGAAGACGATGCCGTAGCGCGCCAGAAGTTGCTGCGCCATGGCGTGCGACCAGTGTGTGGCTCGCTCCGCCGGATCGACAAAGGCAACGGCGTTCAGCGCCCATCGGCCTTGCCCTGTTGGGGGTGTCGTCCGCCGCGAGCGGAAACCGGAAGCAGCCTGCTGGTTATGGATGCGGCGCGCCGGCACTCGCGCGGTCGTGGACCGTTCACTGTAGGCACGCAGCGCATGCAGTGAATCGTTCGTCACCAGTCCCTTCCAGACCAACGACCATAACGCATCGAGAAGATCGCCGGGATATCCTCCGCCGGTTCCTTCCAGCAGTTGCGCGAAGAAGGTCGCGCCGCGCTGCTGCAGATATTCAACGACCTGCAACTCTTTCCCCGCGAGTTCCGGCACAGGCCTCGGTGTCCACAGCAGCGGCAGCTTGTCGGCGAGATAGAGGCCGACGCGGCCATCGCGTTCTCCTAACGGCTCCAGCCCAGTCCAGATGACCTCGCCTGCAGCAATCAGCGTATCGAGATCGGCAGGCTTGTACGTCGCGATGCGTGAGGGCAGAATCTCACTCTCCAGCAGCGATGCAGGCACGGGCGAACCCTGCAGGTTCTCGACCGCATCCAGCACGGCATCGAGACCGCGACGCGGTGTAACCACTCCCTGCCAATTGGTGAAGAAGCGGGCTAATACGCGTTGCTCGACTGGCTCCACTTCCTTACGCAGCTTCGCCAAAGACTTACGGCGGATGGTGCGCAATACCTCCACATCGCACCACTCACGATGTGATCCTTCAGGGCGGAAGCCGCCCTCTACGACGCGCCCTACCTGTACAAGACGCTGCAGTGTCGCCTCGACCTGGGGAGCCGGCAGAGCAAACCGCCGTGCAGCTTCCGCAGTCGTGAAGGGCCCATGCGTGCGGGCGTAGCGGCGGACCAGATCGGTCAGCGCATCCTGCGTCTTTTCTAAGAATGCCGCCGGAAGTCCCGGCGGTAGCGGGATACCGAGCGCGTCGCGAAACCGTGCAGCATCCTCCACAGCAATAAGTCGCTTGTGACCGGCGATACTGATCTCCAGTACACGCCGTGACTTCTTCAAACGATCCACTGTCAGCGCCACCTCGGGCGAGACCACGCGCTCCAGAAGCTCTGACGGACGCAGATCACCAAGACGCAGCAGCAGGTCATGCACCCCGTCAGCATTGCGTGCGCGATATCCCTCGGCACGAAGCTGGAGCTGTTCTTCGGTCTCAGCAATAGCCGCCGCATCCAGGAGCTCACGCAGATCGGCATCACCCATCAGCTCGCGAAGCTGTTCCTGGTCGATCGACAGAGCCTGTGCACGGCGCTCGGCCAGGGGTGCATCGCCGTCGTAGATATAGTTCGCCACATAGCTGAAGAGCAGCGCCGAAGCAAAGGGCGAGGGCGTGCGCGAATCAACCGTATGCACGCGCAGATCGCGGCGTGCGATGAGTGCGAGGATCTCCCGCAACGCCGGCAGATCGAAGACATCGCGCAGGCACTCGCGATATGCCTCCAGCAACATAGGGAACTCCGCATAGCGCGACGCGACCGCCAGCAGGTCGTAAGCACGCTTCCGCTGTTGCCACAGCGGAGCCCGTCCATCGGCACGACGGCGAGGCAATAACAGCGCCCGTGCCGCAGCCTCGCGGAACTTCGCCGCGAACAATGCGGTTGCCCCAAGCTGGCGCATCACCAGTTGCACGGCCTCGTCCGGCTCAGGCAGAAGCTGGTCGACTGCGGGAGGCTCATCGGTCTCCGGAAAGCGTAGGACAAAGCCGTCCTCAGACCACATGGTCTCCACATCGCCGCCGCTTGCCGCCTTGACACGCGCGGTGGCGGCCATGGCCCAGGGTGCGTGGACACGCGATCCGAATGGCGTGAGGATGCAGACGCGCCAGTCTCCCAGCTCATCGCGGACACGTTCGATGACGAGGTTGCAGTCATCGGGAACGATACGTGTCGCGATCTCCTGATCTGCGAGATAGCGCAAGACATTCTCCGCCGCCATGGGATCAAGATCATGCTCCCGCGTCAGCTTCGTCACTGCGGCGGGCCGTGGCATATCGCGCAGCTCGCGGACAAGCTGACCGATCCTGCGGCCGAACTCCAGCGGACGCCCTGCTCCATCGCCATGCCAGAAGGGCATCTTGCCTGGCTCTCCCGGAGCAGGCGAGACCAGCACGCGGTCATGCGTGATCTCATCGATCCGCCACGTCGACGCTCCCAGCACAAACGTGTCGCCGGTGCGCGACTCGAAGACCATCTCTTCATCCAGCTCACCAACGCGGACCGGTTTTGCCCGCTCGCCGGAGAGGAAGACACCATACAGGCCCCGATCCGGAATGGTGCCTGCATTGAGGATCGCGATGCGCTTCACACCCTCGCGCGGCAGAAGCCAGTTGGCGGTACGGTCCCAGGTCACACGCGGACGCAGCTCAGCAAACTCGTCCGAAGGATAGCGGCCAGCCAACATATCGAGTACGCCATCGAAGCTGGTACGTGAGAGGCCGGCAAAGTTCGCACATCCTCGCACCAGATCGAAAAGCGCGTCATACCCAATGCCCGGCGCCTCTTCCCGCCGGCGCGTGCGCCACCCCTCGGCGGTCTCCGCATCCATCGGCGGCTGCGAGACGACAGCAACGATCTGCTGCGCCAGTACGTCCAGCGGATTGCGAAGGAAACGCGTCGCCTCCACGTGGCCTTCATGCATGGCGCGCGTTACTGCCGCGCAGGCGACCAGGTCGGCCCGGTACTTGGGAAAGATCACACCCGACGATGGAGCACCCACGGTATGTCCGGCGCGCCCAATCCTCTGCAGGCCGCTGGCGACCGATGGCGGAGCTTCGATCTGGATGACGAGATCCACGGCTCCCATGTCGATACCAAGCTCGAGCGATGAGGTGGCCACCAGAGCCTTCAGGCGGCCCTCCTTCAACATCTCCTCGATCTCGGAACGTTGTGACGCAGCCAGACTGCCGTGATGCGCACGCGCGATCTGCTCTCCGGCAAGATCGTTGATCGCACCTGCCAGGCGCTCGGCGATACGCCGCGCATTCACAAACAGGATGGTGGACTCGTGCTGACGGATGATCTCCAGCAGCCGCGGATGGATCGACTGCCAGATGCTGGTACGCTTCGGCCCCTGCGATGCCGGCCCGCTGGGAAGATCTTCAACCTCTCCCAGACGGGCCATATCTTCGACCGGTACCTCGACCCGCAGCTCCAGTCGCTTGCGTGCCCCGGCATTGACGATCGTTACCGGCCGGAAGCGTATGCCGGCCGCGGCCTCATCAGGTTCTTCGCCACCCGGCTGCGATTGCATCTCCTCCACCGGCGGACGGCTCTCTGCTCCCCCCAGAAATCGCGCCACCTCCTCCAATGGGCGCTGTGTCGCACTGAGCCCGATATGCTGCAGCCGGCGTCCGCAGAGAGCCTCCAGCCGCTCCAGCGACATCGCCATGTGCGCTCCACGCTTAGTGGGAACGAGGGCATGAATCTCGTCGATGATGACGGTCTCAACCGACCGTAGTGCCTCCCCTGCCTCGCTGGTCAGCAGCAGGTAGAGCGACTCCGGCGTCGTGATCAGAATGTCTCCGGGGTGGCGGCGAAAGCGCGCCCGCTCCAATTGGCTGGTATCGCCGGTACGGACGGAGATGACGGGCTCGTAGAACTCCATCTCCATCTGCTGTGCCTGGTTGGCGATACCTGCGAGCGGCGAACGAAGATTGCGCTCGACGTCTACAGCCAGCGCCTTCAGCGGCGACAGATACAACACCTTCACACCCTGCCCCCGCTTTTCCGCAGGCGTCTGCAGCATCTGCCGGTCTGTTCGCAGCATCAGCTTGTCCAGGCACCAAAGGAATGCAGTCAATGTCTTACCGGTGCCGGTCGGCGCCAGGATCAGTGTCGATTCGCCACGTGCGATGGCAGGCCAGCCCTCCACCTGCGGCGGTGTCGGCGCCTCAAAGACGGCACGGAACCATGCCGCCGTGACCGGATGGAAGAGCTCCAGCACGTCGGCTGCGAGAGTGGCGGAGCTGGAGGCGTCTTTCGTCGTACGGGCCATGCGTTGCGTCTATTAGATGCCGGTCTGCGGCGTAATGCACCCACCATCAAACCCGCCGCTGCCTTTGGTATGATCGTTTTCCACGATGACGACAGCTCCGAAACCACACGCCTCCGGCCTGGACCATGAACTGATTGAGCAACTCCACACGCTCGCGCAGCGCGTCGCACGGAACTCCTACTCCCCGTATTCGAAGTTTAAGGTCGGAGCGGCGGTGCTTCTCTCCGATGGCTCTATCCATGTGGGCTGCAACGTGGAGAACGCGTCGTACCGGCTGACCAGTTGCGCCGAGCAGAGCGCCATCTCCTCGGCCGTGTCGCATAAGGGTCCTGACATCAAGATCCGTGCCGTCTCCGTCACCAACCTGAACGGCGCGGCCAGCATGCCCTGCGGCGCCTGCCGCCAGACACTGCTGGAGTTCGGCGATACCGACACCTGGATCTTCTTCCCAGGCCTGGATGGCGTGGCCGCCTCAGCGCCGTTATCCGCCCTGATTCCCTTCGGCTTCAAACTGGCCCACGATTAGACGTGTCCTCCGGCATGTGAGCCGGTATGCTGTCCTGATGCACGCGAAGGACCTGCAGCACCATGTCTGAACATCTCCATCCCATTGACATCATCCTTGCCAAGCGCGACGGCAAGGAATTGAGCGGCGAACAGATCGAAAACTTTATCGCCGACGTCGTGTCCGGTGACGTCACCGATGCCCGTCTGGCCGCCTTCCTGATGGCCGTCTTTCAGCGCGGTCTTACGCGCACCGAGCTCGCGTATCTGACCAGCGCCATGCGTTTTTCCGGCGAGGTCTTCGACGCCGCCATCTCGCGCGGAACCAACGTCGACAAGCACTCCACGGGCGGCATCGGTGACAAGACCTCGCTGTTGCTGGCCCCCATTGCGGCCGCCGCGGGCCTGTGTGTGCCTATGATCTCGGGCCGCTCGCTGGGACACTCCGGCGGGACGCTGGACAAGCTGGAGACCATTCCCGGCTACAACACGCAGCTCACCATGGAACAGTTCGGTGAGGTTATCCGCAAGGCCGGCTGCTCCATCATCGGACAGACTGAACGCCTGGTCCCCGCCGACCGCATCCTCTACGCTATGCGTGACCATACCGGCACGGTGGAGTCGCCCTACCTGATCTGCGCCAGCATCATGAGCAAGAAGCTCGCTGCCGGCCTCAATGCGTTGGTGCTGGATGTGAAGACCGGCTCCGGCGCGTTCATGAAGAAGGTAGAAGACGCGGAGTTTCTGGCCAGCCTTCTGGTCTCAACCGGCGAGCTTGCCGGCACCAGAACTGCCGCTCTTATCACAACAGAC
>JABFXN010000264.1 GCA_013361705.1 Acidobacteriaceae bacterium | reverse complement strand
GGATGGGATACTTCAGACGCACCGCCCCTGTGCCCTCATTGAAATTACGTTCGAGAGGGCGAACATACGAAACCGTAAACGAGTTCTGGATCATGTCGTAGACATGGAACCCACGTGTCAGTTCATAGGAGCCTGATGCCTGCATCTCCCAGCGCGTGGTTGGGGAGTAACGAATGGAGGCGGCGGGCCGAAGAGCCTGCGAGATGGCCGAGTGGATAGGAGAGTAGGGCTGGCTCCGCCATGCGCGAAGATCTTCGGCAATCGCTTCCGCACTGAAACGCGACGAGAAGCGTCGGCTCAAGCCGACGTAGGTAGAGGTGTAGAAGTTCCGGCTGTTCCCTAGTTGGGAAGAGTCGAACCTTTGATCCGTGGTCTTCCAGCCCGTGATCAATGCAGTCTTACCCCAAGGCATACCTACCCGAAAATTGATCGCTCCCGAAACCTGACGCTCGGTGATCGGCGTCTCGGTAAAAGAGCCAAATTCGGCCGAGAAGAAGCCATCCGCGGAAAGTGCATTGAGAAACGAACTCGTGCTCGCATACGTGAAGACGCGGAACAGGTTCTGGTTCATCTGAACGGGAGAGCGCGTATCGCGACGAAGCGTCCCCTGTATGCCACTGTTGAGCGAGACGACGTTCGAACCCAAATGCAATGTGGGATCAATTCCGAAATTGAGAGCATAATCGGTCGTGTTGCGTTGCACTACGGAGCGTGTCGCCGGGACAGAGATGGTGCCCTGCGCGTTTCGAACCTGGAAGAATCCACTCGTCGTCGGCAGCGATGCCAGGTGCAGGTTGAAGGAGTTGAGCAGATTGGTCTCTACTGAGGAGCGAGGAGGCGGCAGGTTCGCGACATCGGAAGGGTTCACCGGACCAGCAGGGCTATTCAACTTCGAATCGAGCACATAGACGGTGCTGTCCTCGAAGATGGGCTGCACAACAAGATTAGAGAGCAGGCTCACCTTAGGATTTACCCGGTAGCCTTCTGTTCCGCCGGCCTCGAGAAGATGTTGCTCCGCTGTAGGATCTTCTCCGGCATCAGAAGCAGCCGCGGCAAAGGACGAAAGCGTTTCCGCGCTACGGTGTTCCTGCTGGTACAGCGACGCCTGCGCGAGAAGGTATTGATAGTCCACTTCACTGTCTTCCACCTGCTTGACGGCGGCAAGTTCAGCGGCGGCACGGCGCGTCTCTCCCAGAGCTAGATAACTATTGGCGAGAGTAATGCGCACAGAGCTGTCCGGCGCGCCTGCGGCCTTGGCGCGTTCGAGATACGTCTGAGAAAGCTCATACTCATGCAATTGCTGAAGCACGCTTGCCATGGCGATATATTGTTCGCCGCTGGGAGGTTCGGCGTCCTTCGCGTCGACTTCCATCTGCGCCAAAGCGATCTGGCGCTCCGCGTCCTCAGTCCGCCCCTGTTTCGCCATATTCTTAGCGACGGCCAGACGTATGCCAACCCGGTTCTTCGGATGCAGCTCAAGCGCCTTGCTGAAACGATTCATCGCCGCATCCTGCTCTCCCAGCAGACTCAAAGCCTCTCCAGTGGAGACATAGACAGCGGCAAGTGCCTCTTGTGCGTCCGATTCATCCACATTTGTCTTGTTCGCCGAAGGCGGCACAACGGCATACTGTTCAGCCAGATCGACGTCGCGCATTGCTTCGTCGTGATTGTGCAGCTCTGCATTGGCCCGCGCCATAACGGCGTAGAGCGAGGCATCTTTCGGCAGATGCTCTCGTGCATTTTGCAGCTCTCCCAGAGCTTCGCGAAAACGCCGTTGCGCCATCAGAATGTTTGCCAGTCCCAGGTTCAGTGAGCCATCGTCCGGATCGAACTGAAGAGCGGCCCTGTACTCCTGTGTGGACTTGGTGAGTGCTCCCTGGCGGCCATACGCTGTTGCCCGCACCACGTGGATCAGCTTTGAATCGCCCGCAATGGCCTCTGCTAGTTGCGTCTGCTCGATTGCGAGCTTCGGATGGCCGAGATTCAGCTCCGCAAATGCCAGGCCCATATGCGTCTCCGCATCATCAGGCGTGATTTTGAGGGCCGCTTCAAAATCAGCAGCCGCAAGTGCAGGTTTGCGCAGGTCGTTATAGACAAATCCCCTGTTTGTATATGCGGTCGCAACCTTCGGATCCCGCTTCAGCGACTCTGTAAAGGCGTTCACCGCCTCCTCGCTCTGACCGTTGTGCTTATAGACATACCCAGCCAAAAGCGGGACATCAGCATCCTTGGGAAGCACATCCATGTTGTTTGTCGTAAGAGTCTGCAATTCGTCGAAGAGCTGCAGATGAAGCAGATCGTATCCGAGGTAGACAATGACCTCGCGGTCACGAGGAATTAGCTTGAGGGCCTGACGACCGAGATCTGCAGACCGCCGGTAATCTCCCATGAAGTTGAAGTACCGCTCCTCTTCCCGCAACACGGCCAGCGGAAGGGTGTGTGACTCGATTGCCGCGTCCATCCCCCCGGCGACGATCATGGAGTTTTGTGGAGCGAGCTTGTACCCGTGGGCATACGCCTCTTCCGCCTTCTTGTACGCCCGGTTATCCGTGTACATGTCCCCGAGAGCGAGATACGGAACGTAAGACGATGGATACTCTTTGGCCAGAAGATTGAAGTACTTTTCCGCTTCAGCACTGTCTCCCTTAGCACGCGAGGCGTATCCCAGGGAGGTAAGGGCGAAACGGTTACGAGGATCGAGCTTGAGAACCTGCTGGAATACCGCGATCGCTTCGGAGGTGCGGCCGAGCTTCACCAGCACGTCTCCATTGAGCTGGAGACTATTGGGATCGTTGGGAGTGAGCGCGAGAGACTCCTTCATGTCGCTCAGAGCTGCTTCGTACTCTCCCGCCTCGGAGTGAATTACGGCTCTCAGGCGAAGAAACGCGGCACGATCTGCTCCGCGCTCATCCAGACTGCCGATCAACTTTTGAGCGCTTGTCAGTTCCTGGCGAGCCTGGTCAGGCTGGTTGAGGTTCTTGTAGAGCGGGATGAGATCCATGTGGAGCTGGATGCCATACAACGGGCCTTCGATCGGGGTAGGTGGCAGGGCCGCGATCGCAGCGCTGAACTCGTGGGCCGCATCTTCGTCGCGATCCTGGATCTGTGCGATCTGGCCCCGAATGGCGTGAAGACGATAGTAGTTTGCATCAAGCCTGGATGCACGCTGCAGGAATTCTTCCGCACGGTCAAAAGATGCAATGCCTACCTGGGCCTGAGCCGCGGATAGCTGCAGAGTGAGGTCATGCGGCATAGCGTTCGCTGCCTGGACGTAGGTTCGCGCCGACTCTTCCGGACGCCCCGCGAGACCATAGGTGAAAGCGAGCTCGGCTACGACGTCCGGCTTCGGATTGCGGATTCCTGCCAGCGATGAGACAGCTTTGTCGTAGTCGCCAGTATCACGATAAAAGGCGGCAAATGCCCGCTGCACGTCAGGGTTGTTCGGGGCTCTGCCCTTTGCCAGCTCAAGATAATGGGCGGCCTGATCCATCTGCTTCAGATGCTGGGACGCAATCGCGAGCAGCAGTTCTGTCTGCGCCGCGGGCTCCAGATGCTCGGCCTTCTCAAGCCAGACCTTTGCCTCCTGGTAGTTTGCTGTCCGAATGTACAGATCACCGAGAATTAGAAGCTCGTTTTTGCGCTGAGGCGCCGCGGCCACGACCTGCTTCAGCAGGCGCTCAGCCTCCCCGGTACGGCCGGAGGCGAGGTAAGTTTGCGCCAGTCCGGACATCCCGTCAATGGAGGACGGGTTCAAGCGCAGACTATGTTGATAGGCATCCAGGGAAGCGCCCAGCTTGCCATCGAGCCGGGCTGCATATCCCAACAGTAGCCAGAGCTGCGGGTCGTTGGGAGCTGCCTGTGCGGCACGCTGCGCGTAGCTGAACGCCTGGGCATGATCGCCACGCTGCAACGCCAGCTCGGCCGTCCTGGCCAGACGTGCATTCTGGATGTTTGATCCCCAGCCGAGGTCCTGTTGCTTTTCAGATTGTTTCGTTGTCGGTTGCCCAGGGGCATCTGGTCCGACCTGATAGGTCTGGGCAACTCCCCTGTAGGAGAGAAACGTAAGCGTAGCCACACACCAAAGGGATCGAAACTTAACACGAATGTTCAAGGGACGTCACCGGCAGCAATCGATTGAACGCTTTCAAGGGAGGGGGCTCCAAGGCTAGCGAATTTGCACGTTCGGATGCTGATTGAGGCTTTGCAAGTTGTCCGGGCTCCTAAGTCACATGACCGCGAACTTACATATTTGAAGGAGTTTTCGAGTGAGCAACTAAGAGCAGAAGAGAGCGCATCTCAAGGAAACACAAGAGGGAAGTCCCTTGCAAAATCCTGCTTCCGCGTATCCATCTGCACGACCGATTCCCATGAGCTTCATTCTCATGGTCGCTGTAGCCGTTCATCTGCCGTTGCTGCTGATGCAGCTACCGCTGAAGTCGTACGACACCAACTTCCACATCTTCTTTGCCTCGCACTACGCACAACACTGGTTCGATCCGTGGAACCCCAAGTGGTTTGCCGGTTTCTCCCAGACCACGTACCCGCCTCTGCCACAGCAATGGACCGCGATCCTTTCGTGGGTCCTGGGACTGAACCTGGCGTATATGACCGTGCAGTTCGTTGGAATCCTGCTGCTGGTTGTAGGGGTTTACCGCTTCGCGGAGCTCTGGGTATCACCGCGTGCTGCATCGTACGCAGCGCTTGCATCTGTCTTCATTGCCGCTGAAGGCTTTCTTGTCTATTCGGCGGGCCAGCTCAGTACTACCGTCGCCGCTCCCATTTACCTGAACGCACTTCCCTTTCTCTTCCAATGGCTTCGCCACGGAAGCTGGCGATCCTTTTTGAAAGCATTTGTGCTGCTGGTAACCGCAGCGGCCGCCCATCACGTCACGCTCATCTTCGGTTCGGTGCTATTTGCGCTGCCGATCATCGCCCTCGCATGGATGGATGGCCGCGACAGCGAAGACTCGGATAAGGTCTCCGCGCCGGCGCTGGTGGTCCGCATTGTCTCGATCGTTGTTGCCGCTGGAGCAGCGATTGCCGCCGTACTGCTTCCCTTCTGGATCGGATTGATCCGCTATCCCGTAACCCAGACCCCCATTGCCCACGCCAGCCGTGCCAACTTTCTGCTGAGCCCGGAAGCGGGAATAAACTACTTCGTCGTTCCCTATGGCGCCCTGATTCTGGCCCTTCCTTTCATCGTGATTCGCGGCAGTTCCATCCGCCGGCTCCGGCCGCTGCTGATCGGTTTCTGGGCGACATTCCTGCTTGGCCTCGGTGGCACCACTCCCGTAGCTCCGCTCCTGCTTGGCCGATCCTTCAACGTCTTGACCTTCGAGCGCTTCAGCTACTGGGCGACCTTGCTCTGTCTGCCTATTCTTGGCCAAGTGATCGTGGAGGCTGTTGACCGGTTCCGGCTGAAGGCGCTTATCCCGATTGCATCGCTTGCAGCAGCCACATGTGCGCTGGCCGTGGCGTGGTCGACATACAAGCCGGCTGATGCATCCAATCTCAATGTTGATTCTGTCGCGTTGTGGCTCAACCGAGACGGGCATGACCACTACCGCTACATCACGCTGGGGTTTGGGAACAAGCTGTCACGCCTGGCAATGCAGACACACGCCAATAGCGTCGATGGAGAATCCAATTCGGCCCGTATGTTGCCGGAACTTACCCAGTTTGGCGGTGCAGCCCTCACCAGTTCCAAGTACTTTGCCAAGCCTGGCCTGGACTCGCTGAGGGCCATGCTCAACCATGCGGACCGGTACGGGCTGAAGTTCATCATTGTCCGCGATCCCTATTACGATCCCCTGCTCTACTTCGCCGGCTGGCGCCAGGTAGATTCTCTTGACGATAAGACAATCACCATCTGGAGCAAGGACGGCGTGCCCCCGGCGCTTCCGATGAATGCCGCGGAGATGCCGACCCACTTCCAGGGTCTTATCTGGGGTACGCTCCCCGTCGGCTTCAGCCTTCTTGCCATGCTTGTCGTTCTACTTCCGGAAAAGCGGTTGCGGCCGGAGCATGTCACAGATGCCGCTTATACGCGGGAACATCTCGTCTCTGGAGGAATGGTGTCGTGAGCCAAGGAAAACTTCTAGCTACCGCGATTGCCGTCACGACCGGCCTGCTGGTCACCGCAGGCACCTTGTGGCCCTCAGCCGTCGCTGCTTCCTATAGCGGAGGCAAGACGGAGGGTATACTCAGCTCCACCTCAACCCCGGAGGCGGCAGTGAATGACCTTGCCGCGCAGCTCAAGCTGCACGCGCTGGCCAAGGCTTATTCAAGCCTGGCCAATAAGGCCGAGTTCAGCGAAGCCGACTTCGAGCGCGACCTGCTTGGTATCGGGCTAAGCCTTCGCACCTATGCGACGCTCGACAGCGTCGAGGTGCGCCCCCTCCATCAGTCCACTACCGACGCCGATCTGACGATGAAGATGCATTGGTCCTCCGTCGTCGGCAACTTTGATGACACACGCGATGTTCACGCTGTCAAAGTGGGTAACCACTGGGCGCTCAACTGGCCATTGAAGCACGAGTCACCTGTACCGCCGCAAGTGATTCCCGTGAACTACCTGGAAGCACCTCATGTTCGCATTGTTGACATGCACCCTCTAAGCCGCGCTGAGGGTGTGGTGGTGATGGGTGAGCTGCTGAACGAGGACGTCGTACCCGCCTTCGTCTCGGTAAAAGCCACACTCGTAACCAAGGCAGGAGAAACGCTGGACAGCGAAGGCTCCTTCGACATGATCTCGCATACCCTGCTGCCGAAACAGGTCACGCCATTTATCATCCATTTCCCGGGAACCGACCTTTCCAAGATCTCCACCATCAACATGGAACCGACTTCCGTACTCGTGTCCGCATCGGCTGACCCGGTGGTCGAGATTGAAAACCAGCGGTACCAGGAAGGTTCCGGCGCTGCTGTCACGGGTCAGCTTACAAACCAGAGCGGACATACGGTCAATGTCTCCCACGTGCTGACGACGTTTTATGACGCCAACGGGCAGGTAGTCTGGGTCGGCGGGCAATATATCGATCGCGCCCTGCAGCCTCAGACTCCCGTGGATTTCCGCGTCCCCGTGCCTCAGGACCTCGCCGGAAAGGTAAAGAGTGAGCGCACCGTGGTCTCTACTTATATTCAGGGGAATTCCTAGTGAAACCGCGAGCATTGCTTCTACTCACTCTCGCTCTGCCGATATCGAAGATGCCTGCTCAAGAGATACAGGTCCCGAGCACGGTGACGGCCGGAAGCGCCTTCGCCGTCACCACGACCGGTAGCGGAAAGGCTGTGTTGTACATTGTCGGTCCGGGACAGGCGCTTCGCCGGGATCTTCAACTTGGAGAGCGTGTCTCGTTTGCCACAGGAGAGCTATACAGCGCGGGACACTACACGGCGGTACTGGCTACCGAGTCTTCGGCGAAAAACGCAGAATTCGATGTGTTGCCCGCCGCGCAGCCGGGTTCCCTGGGTTTTCTAGCACGGCCGTCCCGTTTGCCGGTCAATGTAACCAATGGCATCAGCGGCTCCATGTATGTCTTCGACTCGTACAGAAACCTGATCACCAACCCAATGCCTGCAACACTTGAGCTATCCATCGCGGGTGGAGCGACGCTTACTCGTACTGTAACAACCCACAATGGGTTGGCGTGGGCCACGATGAACTCAGCCACGAAAGAGGGCTCAGCGCGATTTACGGCGCGCGTCGGAGATATCTCAAATACGCGCATCATTAATCAGGTCCCGGGAGAACCTTGCTCCATCTCCATCAGCGCCAGACCGAACGGATCGAAGTTGGAAGTACAAACAGCACCGGTTCGCGATTGCAGCGGTAACACCATTCCGGACGGTACTATAGTTACTTTTATAGAAACCTTTGGTAACACCCAATCTACGGTCGATGTACCTCTGAAGAAAGGCATCGCCAGCGTGGTCATGCCGGCGAACAAAGGATCGAAGATATCTGCCGCCAGCGGCGCCGTGGCAGGGAACGAAATCCATTGGGATGGTGGCCGGTGATGAAGCCAATTGTATGTCTGACCTCTGCTCTCCTGCTTTCGGCGACCATGCTCGCGGACGAGCCTACGGTACATGTGGCGCCTCCCCAGCTCCAGGGTTCGCGGTCGCTGGAAAAGCAGACCGAGTCCTCTGTTATCCGCAACTAACTGGAGTCATGGAAGAGCCTGCAGGAGGCGCTCGATCAAAATCAGGCCGGTAAGCTCGACCGGGACTTTGTTGGTGTGGCCAGAGATAAGCTTGGCGATACCATCGAAGCGCAAAACCGAATGGGGATCCACACGCGCTACCAGGATCTTTCCCACGATCTGCAGATCGTTTTCTATTCGCCGGAGGGTCTTTCCATCCAAATGACTGACAACGTCGAATACCGTCAGCAGATCCTTGAGAAGGATAAGGTTCTGGCCACGACAGTTGTCCGCCGGCGCTATCTTGTTGTCCTGACTCCTTCTGAGGTCCGGTGGCAGGTCCGGATCCTGCAGGCTGGACTCGACTGACGCGACCTATCATCCACAAAAGCGTTTTTGCTGTAGGTGCAGTGCGGGGCTTCCGCATCTATACGCGTTTTCCGCGATGAAAACGCCCCTGCACTCGAGCGGGATGCCCAGCAACAGGGAAAATGCTTTAAAGCAATGGCGGCCGGATAGGGCCGCCATTTGTGATGTCTGTCTGATCTTCTCTACTGCGTGGTCGTACTCTGCGCGCTGGTCAGATTCTTTCCGGGTCCTTGGGCGCAGGTCGGAATACCTG
>JABFXN010000385.1 GCA_013361705.1 Acidobacteriaceae bacterium | reverse complement strand
GGCGAACGGTTGTTTTAATTTGTCATCCCGTAGGGATCTGCTTTTCTAAGGGATCGACAAGTTCGGGCCTACCCATGCTCTGGGGGCCCCATCCATTGCATCGCAATGGGTGGGATGTTCGAGCGAGGCTCGAACATGGTGCCTACGGTGCTTCGTTCGCTGGCGCAGAGGCTCCGGCAGGTCGCAGCACGCCCGAACGCTTCAGCAGGTAATACAGCGGAACACCGCAGGCGATAATCACCGCGCCAATGCCAGAGTTCCGTGGCTGATCGACGACTGAAAACACCAGCAGCACAATCGCGCACAGTACAAAGATCGCCGGCACCACTGGGTATCCGGTTACGGAGTAGGGCCGCGGAGCGTCCGGTTCCCGCTTGCGGAAGACGAAGACCGAAGCCGTCACTGCTGCGTAGAACAGCCACTCCGAAAAGATCGCCAGCGAGAACAGTCCCTGGAAGGTATTGATCAGCAGCAGAAGAACGCTGCATAGCACTGCCTGGAGAATCAGTGCAGCCGCTGGTGTCTTGAATCGGGGATGCACCCATGCCAGCCAGCGGAAGAACAGACCGTCACGTGCGGCCGCGAAGGGGATACGCGCGCCGGTCAGCGACGATCCGATAAACGTGCTTCCGTAGCCCACTGCCAGCACGGCTGAGAAGATCATTGCTGCGATGGGCGGAGCGCTGGTGAGCATGGCGGCTACTGCCGGACGATCGGCATGAGCAATTGCCACCGCCGGCAGCACGAATTGGATTGCTGCGTTGGTCAGCATGTACAGCACGCCAACGATGGCGACTCCGGCGATGAGAGCAACGGGCAATGACCGACTCGGGTTCTTGATCTCGCCCGCGGTATGCGTAACATCGGACCATCCGTCATACGCCCACAGCGCCGCAATCAGCGCGACCATGAAGCCGGAGAACCCGCCGCGCGCGCCGCTGAACGTCGTATGGAAGTTGGCAACGCTGCCGTGTCCCCCAAAGACGCAGATGCCAACCACGCCAAGCACCAGGAAGACCTTCATGATGAGCAGCAGTCGCTGCGTATTTCCAGCTTTGCGCGTGCCCAGGATGTTCAGGCCGGTGATCAGCCAGGTAAAGGCAATGGCGGCGAGCTGTCCCCAGACGACGTGTGGAAAGACAGGCTGGGTGAAGAAGTGGAAGACGGCAAAGTTTTCGAGCACGCGTACCACGCCGCTCGCAATGGATGCGATTGACGAAGGTTTTGCGATCGTCACCTGTGTCCACATAAAAACAAAACCAGTCAGATCGCCATAGGCCTCGCGCAGATAGGCGTACTCGCCGCCGTAACGCGGGCGGGTTGCGGAGATCTCCGCATAGGTCATGGCTCCGAAGAGGGAGAGGATGCCGCCGACGATCCACACGGCGTAGACCATCGCGGAGGAGCCCACGGCCCGCATCATCTCCGACGGTACAAGAAAGATTCCCGAGCCGATGATGATTCCGATCACCAGCGCCGTGGCATGCGATGCTTCGAGTACACGAGGCAGTTCGGCGTGGACGGCTGGCGGTGCGGTCTGCGATGGCATGGGTTGAAGTGAGGGTAGCATGCCCTGCCTGAGGTCATCGAACCACCTCTGTTCTCACCCTGGCTTAATGGGCACTTAAGGCCTTTCTGTTCCAATCGTGAGATGGGCCAACCGGCAATTTAAAGGTGACGCGCCGGCCGTTTTCTGCGTCTGATGAGGAGTGATGAGCAAGACAGGTTCTATATCGCGGCGATCGTTTTTGAAGCAGACGGTGGCCTTCTCCGCTTTGGCGGCGATCCAGCCCCGCGCCGTCTTTGGACAGCTTCCGTCACCCGCTCCGGATCGCAATGCCGCCCATATGCTGATGCTCGGGGATTGGGGCACCGACAAGTATCTCGAACAGCAGGTGGCAACGGCCAACGGGATGAAGAGCTACGTTGATGTCCGTCAGATTCACCCGGAGAGCCTGTTTATGCTGGGTGATAACTGGTACGGCACGCTCAGTGATGACTCCCCCCGCTGGCAGAGCCAGTTTGAGCAGATGTATCCCAAGTCGCACTTTCCAGGGCCTGCCTACGCTGTGTTGGGCAATCACGACTACGAGTACAAGATCGGCAATAAGGTTGAGATGCAGCTCGGCTACGCTAAGAACCACCAGGGGACCCGCTGGTACATGCCGTCGCGCTGGTACACCTTCACCTGGCCCCAGGCGAAGCCGATCGTGACCTTTATCTGCCTGGACTCGAACCTGCCGGGGACGAAGAGCGATCCATGGCCATGGTCCTTCACGATGAAGCGTGAGCACCGTGACGAGCAAGAAGAGTGGTTCAAGCAGGAACTCGCCAAACCGCGCACTACACCCTTTGTTGCCGTCGTCGCCCACCATCCGCTCTTTAGCAACGGCATCCATAAGGACAACCATCTACTGATCAAGCGCTGGGACGATCTGCTACGCGGCGCGAAGGTGGATTTCTATCTCACTGGACATGACCACGACCTGCAACACCTGGAGTTTGATGGACATCCAACATCGTTCGTGATTTCGGGGGGCGGTGGAGCGGAACTCGTCGACTGGACGACCGATCCCAAGAAGCGTGGCCCGTGGGGTAGCAAGGTTCTCGGCTTCACCGACTTTGAAGCGAAGGACGACGCTATCATCGTTCGCCTCCTCGACCAGGACGCGAAAGAGCTGCACAGCTTCCGTCGTCATGTCGGCGGAGCGGTCGAAGTGCTGACTCCGTTTGTTGGTTGAAGACCTACCCAATGCCGTACGTCTTCAACCTTCAACTTGCAACTTTCAACTTCTACTCGTTGCCGAGTAGATCAGCTTCCCGCCGAACGTAAACATCGCGGTACCGGCAGTGCGTTCAATGCCGGTCTTAGCGCGCCGATACGCTGCCTGTGCCTTCTGGGTAGAGAGCAGCAGGGACAACCCAATGTAGTATCCGGCTTCGTCTACAAACACGATCGCCAACACGATGCCGCGCAGCCACAGGGGCCACGAAGGCTGCAGCACCGCCGTAAAGATGCTGGCAAAGAAGACAATGACCTTCGGGTTGGCAAGGTTCAACGTAAGCCCGCGTAGGAAGGCAGCGCCGACCGACATATCGGGGGCAGCCGAGATGGCGCCATTCGATGTTTTCGACTTTGCGTGACGCCAGGACTGCACGCCGATGTAGCAGAGGTAGATTCCGCCGGCGAACTGCATGATGCGATAAAGCCACTCCGCTTTGGCCAGAATGATCTGCACGCCGAAGACAGCAGCCGCGCCCCATAGAAACGCGGCGAAGCCTAATCCAAAGCCATGCGCAGCGGCGACCGGCCGGCGGTGTTGCATGGAGACGCGCATGGTGGCAACAAAGGCGGGTCCGGGCGAGGCGACGGCGAGCAGATGAACACCGGCCAGTGCAAGCAGTGCGGCAACATAATGCATGTGTTCCAGTGTACGGAATCAGCTTTCGAGTGCTCGATAGAAGAGCCGCAGCGCGAAGAGCAACAGGGCAGTTCCCGCAACGCGATCGATGACAGGCTTGGCGTGCCGGTAGGTCTGTTGCGCCTGACGCGTGGAGAGCAACAGCGTCAGGCTGCTGTAGTAGGTGAACTCATCGACAAACACCAGAAGGGCTGCAGCGAACCGTATCCAGATCGGCCACTCAGGATGTAGCACGGCGGCAAAGACGCTGGCAAAGAAGATCATCACCTTCGGGTTTCCCAGGTTGGTCAGCAGACCTCTCCGGAACAGAGCAAACCTGGTGGTGGTTGCACCCAGCTCCAGCGAGGCACGTTGTTGTGCGGGAACGTTGGCATGACGCCACGCGTTCACTGCCAGCCACATGAGGTAGACGCCGCCAAAGAGTTGTAGCCCGCGAAAGAATCCAGGCACGGTCATCAAAACACTCTGCAAACCCAGCACTGCTGCCAGCGCCCAGACGAAGGCAGCGCCGGCCAACCCCAGCGCATGAAACAGAGCGACTCCACGCGAATACTGCGTCGAGGCCCGCAGTGTATTCACAAAGGAAGCCCCGGGCGAGGCCATACCGAGAAAATGGATTCCCGCAAACGCGGCAAGCGCAAAGATGTAAGACATGGGGACAGCAAGGAACGCTACAGAGTTCCATCAACAATTGGCAAGCGCCAGCCAGCTCTTGTTATAAGGCAGGCACTTCATCTAACCACTGCCGTACCTCTTTAACTTTCAACTTTTAACTGTTTTAGTAGTAGAACTTGAAGCTTGCCCAGTCCTCGGTCAGGTTTTTCTTCCTGTTCCGGCAGAGGTAGATGTTTCGCCGGTTCTCAAATGGCATCGCGTATGGATGATCCAGATGTCCGACCACGGTGCAGCTCTGGTAGTACTCCAGCATTGCCGGAAGCTTCGCTGCATTGATGGAGAAGACGACCTCTCCGGTAGCGCCCTGCGGTCCCCAGAGGAAATGAGTGTTGTGTCCACTCACCACTGGCGGAATCTCAGTTGGCTTATTGAGATAGAGCAGTGATCTTGCCTCGCCATAGTTGCCGGCGGTTACCACCGCCTTCCGTTGGTCTTCCGGCGGCAGTGACTGGTAGGCGGCGCGGATCTTCGCAGAGAGCTCTTCCCATCCGAAACGATCCGCATAGAACTGCGGCAGCTTCCCGGAACTGTCCGTCTCAGTATTGGTGGAACTGTCGTAGAGATGCGTCGCCTTCATATAATGCAGCCATGACTCGACCGGAAGCACCGGAATCGCCATCGGCAGCGAGATGATGGCTATCAGCGCAATCAGGCCCGACAGTATGGGGAAGGCGATGGGGTAGTCCCAGTGGACTGCCTTGCGTGTCGCAAAGCGGGTCTCCCATGCCAGACCTCCGGCGGCAAAGACGATGGGATAGACCGGTACCAGGTAGTAGTCCTTCGCATGCAGGCCAAACATCATCGCGTAGGTAAAGACCCACGTCAGGCCCAGCCAGCGCCACTGGGGCGAGCGCAGCAGAAAGACGACTCCCGGAATCCATACGAGGGCCGAAATCGGATTCATGTTCTTGAACTGCGCCAGAAAGAAGGACATGAAGCCGAGTGAGATATTCTTCCCAGCCTTTCGTCCATTCTCCAGAAACTCCAGTGTCGGCCAGTGATGAATCGCCTGCCAGATGACGTTCGGACTCGCGATCAGGAGCAGTAGGGCAATGCCCATCGCCGCATGACGTGTGAACAGCAGCTTCCGCTGCGGCGTGCACAACAGCGCCAGCCCTACAGCGATCAGGAAGAACATCATCGAGGGCTTGTTCAAGAGTCCCAGTCCAGCCGAGACGCCGAGGACCATCCATGCCCGCTGGGGTGACCAGCGATCCCACTGCAGCAGGATTAGCGCGAGCAGGCAGGTCATCCAGAACATCGACTCGAAGGAGTTCATCGAGAGAAAACTGTCGAGGCCAAGGTACTGTGGCGCACACAACACGCATAGCATCGCCAGGCCCTGCGCCGGCCGGCGTCCGCCAAGCGCCCAGGCCAGCAGACCCGTCAGAAAGACGCGAGCCGCGCCCGCCAGTGCGGAGAACATGCGGATCCCACTCAGAGAGTGCCCGAACAAGAGCTCCGCAAGCCTTGCCTGCACCGCGACTATGGGGCCGTGGTCCACGTATCCCCATGCCAGGTGCCGGCCGCACATCAGGTAGTAAAACTCATCGCGGAAGTAGCCATAGCCGATCACCGGCTCCAGCAGATTCGTGCCGACATGAATGGCTAGCTTGATGAGTGCGAAGATCGCTGCAAGCCTGATGGCCTGCCGGAGTGTGGGCTCAGCGGGGCGGACGATCACGGATGCTGCCATGCGGCAAGGATACGCAAGGAAGAGCGTTGAAGTTCCTCTTCATCACTCGTCATGGCATCTAAGATTACGAACTAGGGGATGAATTATGGACTGGACACCTGGCGGCAACAGCGACGATATCGAAGACCGGCGAGGCGACTCAGGCGGCGGTGGTGGCGGTTTTGGCTTCGGAGGCATGGGTGGTGGCCTCGGTATCGGTGGCTTCATCCTTCTGCTGATCCTCAGCCTGGTTACGGGCCGCAACTTCCTCGGCGGTTTCTTTGGCGCGGGTCATGCTCCCTCTCAGCCGGCAGAGCAGCGCAATGCAGGTCCGGTCGAAGAGACCCAGGCAGAGAAGCACAGTGTGCAGCTCATCAGTTGGACCCTGGACGACGCGCAGAAGACCTGGGAACAGATCTTCCAGCAGAGCGATAAGACCTATCGCCATGCCAAGCTTGGTCTCTTTCGCGATACCACCTATTCCGGCTGCGGCACGGCACAGGCAGCCACCGGTCCCTTTTACTGCCCGGTGGATCAGAAGGTCTATATAGATCTCAGCTTCTGGGAGGAGCTCCAGCGCTTCGGTGGCGGCACGAGCGAGTTCGCACAGGCCTACGTTGTCACGCACGAGATCGGCCACCATGTGCAGCGCCTGCTCGGGATTGAGAGCAATGTGCAACGCCTGATGCATGCGCGTCCCGAGCAGCGCAGCCAGCTCTCCGTCGCGTTGGAGCTGCAGGCAGACTGCTTTGCTGGTGTGTGGGCGCACTCCGCTGAACAGCGCGGTCATGTCCACACCAGCGACATTGCAGACGGCTGGAAGGCCGCGGCAGCGGTCGGCGACGATCATCTTCAGAAGATGGCCGGAAGGGCCGTCAGTCCTGAGCGCTTCACGCACGGCTCTTCCGAGCAGCGGCAGCAGTGGCTGGAGCGTGGTCTGCAGGACGGCACTATCGGCGCCTGCAATACCTTCAAAAATCTCAGCGACGCGGACAACCAAGACTACTGATACGCTGCTGTCGTAGCATGGCCGCATGCATGCACTCAGGAAGCTTGCTCTCCTGCTCTGTCTCGGCCCTGTTGCGCTTCAGGCACAAAAGCCGTCGCGTCCGTATGACCAGCTCTTTGTCTTCGGTGACAGCTACTCCGATACCGGGGCCGGATACATTGACGGCAACGGTCCTACGGCCGTCTGGTACATGGCGAAAGATCTCGGCATCGATCTGGTGATACCGCTGAAGTCGTGGGCCGGGGCGAGCGTAAACTTCGCCGTTAGCGGCGCTCGCACTGACGGCGGACTCGGCCGCATCGATAAACACGGCGAGATCATCGGCTATGGCATGCAACTTCAAGTAGGGCAGTTTCGCGAGCTGATGCAGGCTGGTCTGCTCACTTTCGATCCGAAGCGGACGATGTTCTTCTTTGCCGGCGGTTTGAATGACCGGACTCTGCCCATCGAGACCAGCGCACTGGACATTGAAGACGAGATCGAGACGCTCTATGGTCTGGGAGCACGCCGTTTCATGGTCGCCATTCTTCCCGAGAAGATTCCGCAGTTCGCGCAGCAGGGAATCCGTGTCAACCCGGCACTCCGCGGTATTCCGGAAGAGATGAAGCGCCGCCATGCCGACATCGAGATTGCCACCAGCAACTGGGGTGCATTTCTTGATGAGGTGATTACAAACCCTGCGAAGTACGGCATTACGAATACGACGGATCGCTGTGCCGGCCGTGTGCTCCGCAACGAAGATCCCACACCATGCGCCACGCCGGAGAAGTACTTCTTCTACCACGAAGGGCATCCGTCAACGCGAGCCCATGAGATAGCAGGAGGGATGTTGGCGGATGAAGCAAAGAAGGTTTCGGCACGCTAACACGCCAAGCCGGATGTTAGCGTGCGAATCCGTGTGTCAACTCACTGGGTGTCCCATTCACCGGGGTCCCCAACGAACTTGTTCGTTGGGGTGGTCACGCGTAGCGTGAGTGGGACATTCGAGCCAAGCTCGAATCCGACTTGTGCCTGAAAATCCCATCCATTGCTATGCAATGGATGGGGCACCCAGTGAAATGGATCGGCTAAGCGATAGGCAACCGGGGATCGTCTGGAAGAAACGGCCGCGTCGGTTCATAGTACTTACGCTTCGCGGGAACCGAGACGAACTCACACTCCGGATAACGCAGTGCCGTCAACCTGCCGCCGAAGACACACCCGGTATCGATGTTGATGGTGTTGTTCAGGATCACGGGGCTCGCCACCGGAGTATGCCCGAAGACGATCAACGGATCTCCCTGGTACTCTGCCGCCCACGGATAACGGATCTCGCCCCACTGATCGCGGACTCCGGTCTTCTCTCCATGAATTGCCAGTTCCCGCGCCTGGATGGTGGCGGCGCGATGCATGGACTCCTTCAGGCCGGCGTGAGCGACCAGAAGCCTGGCATGGTCGAAGATCAGATGTCCCGGCAGCCGCTTGATGAAGATCGCCATCTGCTTGGCGAATTCTGGAGACTGCCGTCCGAACTGTTCCAGCGAATCTGCCAGCCCGTAGGTCAAAGGCAGCGTCTTGCCGCACAGAGCTGTCGCAAGCCGCACATCGTGGTTTCCAGCGACAGAGAACGCCTTGCCTTGTGCCATCGCCGTGGATACCAGACGAAAGACCTCCGGGATCCCCGGACCGCGATCCGCGAGATCGCCGACAAAGATCAACCTGCGCTTGTCTGGAGATGTGATGGAGAGATCATCGCCCACCTGGTATCCAAGCGTTCCCAGCAACTCCCTCAGCTCATCGATACATCCGTGCACATCGCCCACGATGTCGAAGGGGCCGGAGTCCTCGGAGTGATCCTGAAAGGAGATCGATTCGGCATGAAGCTCAGCGGCAGTACTCACACTCTAAGAATATCGATTTTGGGCGGCTCGGGTACGTAGCCCACAAAGGCGGTTTTACTGAATTACCCGCAGCGCCGTATCGACAACTGCTTCGTTCTCGGCCTGG
>JABFXN010000364.1 GCA_013361705.1 Acidobacteriaceae bacterium | reverse complement strand
ACGATCGGAACGTGAGGCCGCAGTTTACGGATCTCACGGCAGACTTCCATACCGGCAGCCATCTGCGGCCCAGGCATCACCGAGACGCCGAGCAACTCCACACGATGCTTGTCGATCAAGCTAAGGAGTGTGCCCAATGGGTCATCATCAACATTGCCGTCGACGATCTCATACTCCTCACGACCTTCCAGCACGGCTGCCAGGGCAAGCACGGCGAGAGGAAGCCGGCGGCTTCGAGGTTTTACCGCACGGGGATGAAAGAGGAGAATCACATACCCTCCCCGTTTTTCTCGAAGTGCAACAACATGTGATCTCCAAAGGTGCGCAGCAGCGGTAACCGGGAGAAGAACTTATCCAGCCGGGCAAAGATCCGGAGCAAAAGTGTATGTTTCCTTATCCAGCTCTCAACGTATGATGGCGGTACAAAAAGCCCAATCGCTCGCACGCTGCGGAGTTTGAAGTTCGGACGGAAAGCTTGCCTGAGAATATCCAACGTTGGGTAATAAACATCTACCGGCATCCCCTGCAGAATGGCCTGATGTCTCCCCGTCCACCGGCGGAAGGCTTTAGCAGGCTTGCCGTGCAGTAGATACCAGGCGGTCTCCCACAAACAAACACGCGTCGACAGGCAGAGAAGCAATGGAGAGCCTGGCGTGGTCTTCTCCGCCAGCATCCGAGCTATCGGAGCAAGATCGCTAACGCAATTGAGACCTGAGAAGTTCGAGAACACCCCGTCGAACTCACCTGCAATCTCTCTCAGGTTTTCCGTTGCTACCTGCCTGAACTGCGGATTGTCTCGTGTTCCAAGGCTCTCTCGCCGTATCCGGGCGCAGGCACTCATCCGCTCTGACGCATCCAGAGCCAACACTTTCCAGCCATTCTCTGCAAAACACAGAGCATCTTCGCCGGTTCCGCAGTTCAGTTCCAGAAGCCGTCTGCGCCCGCGAAAGATGCGAAATGCATCCTGCATCACCACAGACCGCTGTGCCTGCCCGATGAGGCTTTGCGTGAAGTCATCGTCGTACGTGTCGGCCATTGCATCGAAAGCTCGGCCGGCGGGGTGTGCCGCAATCATGCCTCTACCTCTGCGGCCGCATCTATCAGACCGGTGCGGGCATTGCGTACCTCTTCGGCGAGCCGGCCGATCTCCTGTTCATCCGAAGTGTTGATTTCACGCATGCGCGCGAGAGCCACCTCACTGCGCAACAGCTTGTCCGCGAAGCTGTAGTAGCGGCGTGAATGGCGGCCGCGAATCTTAATCTCCCGGTCGGAGCTCGTGCCCCACGGTGCAAGCTGAATCAGGTCGTCCTGGATCTTCTTGTAGTACGGCGTTCCTTTGATTGGATAAGAGACGGTGGTGAAGAAGATATCCGGCTGCGTGCGGCTCACATGCTTGATCGTGGCTTCGATATCTTCCAGCTCTTCGCCCTCGTAGCCCCACATCAGGAACATTCCGCTCTCAATACCACGGGTCTTGCTCAGCTCTACGGCGCGCTGCACCTGGTCCAGCTTCACGCCGCGCTGCATGGAATCCAGAATGCGTTGCGACCCGCTCTCCGATCCGATCCAGACGCGGAAGCAGCCTAGCTCCGCCAGCAGATCCATCGCTTCTTCGTTCAAGCGGTCAGCCCGTGAGATGCACTCAAACGGAATGCGAAGACCGCGGCGCTTCATCTCCGCGGCATACGTGCGTAACCAGGTGTGATTGATGGTGAAGACATCGTCCGAGACCCAGACCATGTCGGGCTGGTACTCCGAGAGCAGCCACTCCACCTCATCCACCACCAGCAGCGGATCACGGCGACGATGGGTGTTGCCATAGACCTGATGGCTGCACCATTGGCAGCGGTAGGCGCATCCGCGTGCCGTGATGAAGTTAACCGAACCTTTGCCGTGGTGTGTACGCCATGTATCGACGTACTTCTGGATGTTCACCATCTTGCGCGCGGGCCATGGCTGATCGTCCAGGCATTTGATCTGAGCCCGCGGCTGGGTCTGTCGAAGCTCTCCATTTTCGAGATATGCCAGCCCATCGATCTTGCCGATCTGATCTAGCCCGCCAGATCGGATGGCGGTCATCAACTCTTCCAACGTCAGTTCGCCCTCACCCAGGACGACAAACTCTGCACCTGCATCCAGATATTCTTTAGCATAGGCGCCGGGCTCCGGACCTCCGACGATCGTCCGCCATCCAGCCTCGCGTGCGATTCGCAGCAGCTCCACGATGTTGCTTCGAGTCATCAGATTGGCATAAAGGCCCAGCGTTGACGGTGTCCCGGTCTGCAGACGTTCGATCAGAGCGGCCTTGGACGAAAAGGTCGTATCGAAGACCTCGACGTCGAAGCCCTTTGCCTGCAGATGCGAGCACAGATAAAGAATGCCCAGCGGGGCATAGGGCTTCATGATCTGCAACTCCTTTGGGTCCTCGTAGAGGAAGTAGCCGTGTGCCAACAACAGGTCAGGAGTCATGCCGCGCCTCCGGCAGGTGTAAGTGCATGGAGCGGTAGGAAACTCGCAGACTCCTTGCCGGAGCGTGGCTGCAGCACATGCTCCACGTCTCTTCGCTCCCGTGGCTCAAGGGCTGCGATCTCTGCCCACATGGCATGTACCTCTTGCTCATTGCTCGAACCGCTCTTCCATCCACTGACTTCCAAATGCAACGCATCGCGAATCGTCCGGTAGAAGCTGTCGGAATATGCACCGGAGAACATGACGCACAGGTCGTCGCTGTCCTTCCAGTTACGTTTTGCCGCGAGCTCGGCCTGGACACGCTCGTAGAAGACCGTTCCGGGCAGGGGATAAGAGATGCTGACACCGATGTCATCCGGGCGCGTGGCCCGAACCAGTGCAAGCGTCTCCAGCAGCTCCTGCCATCCTTCCCCGGGATAGCCAAGCTGCAGGAAGAAGCATGCCTTGATGCCCGCAGCGCGAAGATGGGTCGTTGCCGCGACTACATCCGAAACGTGAAGACGTTTGTCCATCGCATCCAGAACCTTCTGCGATCCCGACTCGACGCCCATCCAGACCTCGTCACATCCGCTTTCAGCCAGCAGGGCGACAACGTCTTCCCGCAGCAGATCGGCTCTCGCCTGGATCTTGTAAGGAATGATGGCATCGTAGGTGCGTACCCACTGGGCGAAGTCCTGCAGCCAATGCCGGTTGAGGGCAAAGATATCGTCACTGAACCAGATGTGTTCGGCACCGTGATGCTGCTTCAGATCGCGCAACTCCTGTGCGACATCGGCCGCAGGGCGAAGCTGATACTTGTTACCGGAGATCGGTTTCGCACACCAGTTGCAGGAATAGGGGCAGCCCCGGCTGGCGACGACATTCGCAGAGAAGTGCCCATGAGCTTCGCTCCAGGCATCGTGATAGAGCCTCATGTCGATAAGGTCGCGCGCCGGCAGCGGCATCTTCGACCAGTCGGTGTTACGAACGGGGCTGCTGCCGCTGCGATGAAGCAAACCCGCCGCATCCTTCCAGATCAAACCTGGGATCCCAGATGGATTCTGACCTGCAAGGATGGCCTGGCACAACTCGGTGAGCGTGTTCTCTGCCTCTCCCGTCAGGATGTAGTCCACGCCGGCCTTCAGGTACTCTTCCGCGAAGTCAGTCTCGTCGGAACCATGTGCGACGACGACCGCACCTGCCCCCTTAGCCAATCGTGCGATTTGCTGTGCTGTCTGTCGCATTGAGAGCAGACACATCTTAGAGAGAAAGTTGAAGTCGTCCTCGTAAATCACTACAACCTTTGGGGTTTCACGCCGAAGCACGGCCTTCATGCCATGGAACGGATTCTGCAGCGTGGTATCGAAGACCTTCACTGAAACTCCGGAATCCCGGAGTGCCGCCGCGGCGTAGAGCGTGCCCAGCGGGGCATAGGGCTGCATCTTCCGCAGTTGCTTCGGATCGTTCGCCAGGTGATAGGAGTGAGTAAGAAGTATGTCTGTCATCGTGGGAACTCCGTGCTAACACGCCGCTGCCTGGTCAGGAAGCTCCTGACCGGTCACCAACGATCTGCGGGATGCAAGTGGTCCAGAAAGTCTGGAGGCCCAGAGCTCCCAGGGAAAGCCGTAATGGCTTGAGCGAACGCGCCAGCTTACGGTGCGTTTGAACAGCTGGCGAAGGACAGCAGTCTTTAAGGGCTCCTTGTCGTGCCGGCGGTGAACCTGACCGTTCAGCAGGAAATAATCCGTCATCCGCCTCAGGCGTTCGAGTTCCTCTCCCTGGAGCCATGGCAGAGCATTGACGCTGAGCGGCAGCTTGATCCACTCCTCCAGGGTTTGCGGCGCCCTCACTCCCAGCTCGCGAAGCTGCGGCCAGATGGGGATGCCGGGATAGGGGGTAAATAGGTTTGGGGAGAACTGGACGTTGTTGTACCGTTCCACGATGTCACTCATTGTTTGGAAGGTAAGTACCCTGTCTTCTTCTGTTTCTCCTGGATATCCAAAGATCAGGTTGAAGTTAATCTTGATGCCGGAGACATAAGCTTTGCGTGCCGTCTCGTACATCTCGTCCACGCGTTGGTGGCGCTTGTTCATCAGCTTCAGCACGCGCTGAGAGGTTGACTCGGTGCCGAAGCCCATCACCTTTACGCCGCTGTCGGCCAGCAATTGCACCTCGTCCTGGGTCATGCGGCAGAGGAAATCGGTCGAGGCTTGGAAGGTCCATTGGAAGCGAACTCCGGAGTTCACGATCCCACGCGCGATCGCGAGGGCTCGTTTTACATCTACGGGGAAGTTCGAGTCGAGCAGAGCGACCTCGTCGATCCGGTACGTGCGTACCAGATCGACGAGCTCACCCACCACCCGGTCCGCGTCATAGGCATTGAAGCGTCGCCGGTATACCACCATGTCGGTGCAGTAGTTGCATGCGTAAGGACAGCCAACGCTGGTGGCGTAGGCCAGTTTGCGATGTCCGTTGAGTGGCTCATAGGCATCGAAGTCCGCCAGGTCGTAAGCGGGGGGCGCGAAGCTGCCGATGGGCGCGACGGTACGCTCAGGGTTCTCGATGATTTGGCCGTCCTGCTTCCAGTGGATGCCAGCGATCGGGCCAACCGAATTGCCTTGGGAGAAAGCCTGCGCGAGCTCAAGCATGGTTAGCTCACCCTGTCCGCGCACCACTACATCGATGTATGGTTCGCGAACGGTCTGTGCCGGCTCCAGCGAGGGATGCCACCCGCCAAAGACCACCGGAAGTTCGGGGCGAGAAGCCTTCAAAGCCTTTGCAGCGGAGATAGCTCCGCGGATCATCGGCCCGGTCAGCACGGAGATCCCGACGCAGACAGCGTCGGCACTCTCCGCCATGATGCGCTGCAGGTAGTCCTTGTGAATGCAGGCATCGATAATGCTGACCCTGAAGCCCGCGTCACGCAGAACCCCAGCCAGCGCCAGAAGGCAGAGCGGAGCCCCGAGCGGCGGACCGTCATAGGGCGGATAGAACAACACCACCTTGTCCCGGCCGGGCGATGGGCGTGGTGAACTGTGCGCCGGAGCCGGGCGGATGGCGCTGGCTGGCAGCACGTTCAGCATGCCGCCGCCTCCGCCGGGGTGCGCGCAAGACGCTTGGCATCCACGGCCGGCTTTCCTTTGGGAATCCGTTTCTTCAACTTGTTGTTCAGCCAGATATCCACCGGGAAGCGATACGCATCGTGATCCAAACGCCAGCGGGCCGGGAAGGAGATTGCCTTCTGGGCCAGCCGGATGATCGGCGAACGCGTGTCGGCGGCGATGGGAATACGGTTGAAGGCCAGGCGCAGGTACTCCCGGGTATCCTGAAGCCGCTTGTGGTCCTCACCCTTCAGCCAGGGAAGCTCGGTATAACGGGGGAAGAAGTCTGCCCAGCCTTCCAGCGTGGTTGGCGGCTCAATGCCGATCTCAGCCGTGCGCTTGAAGATCGGCGAGCCCGGGTAGGGCGTAAAGATGTTCGTCCAGAACTCCGCGCCTGGAAACTTGCGGCAGACGTCGAGCATGAACTCGACGGTCTCGCGGCGCTCCTTTGGTCCTTCGCCGGGGAAGGCGAAGATGATGTTGAAGGAGGGACGGATGCCTGCTTCCAGGCAACGCGCTGCGCTCTCGTAGATCGACTCGAAGTCCTGGAAGTCTTTGTTCATCGCCTTCAGGATCGTCGGCGATCCTGAATCGACGCCCTGGCACACCTGCCGTAGTCCAGCCCGGCGCAGCAGGCGCATGTCTTCCAGCGATAGCCTTGCCACCAGATTCGTTGTGGCCTGGATGCTCCAGGTGTAATGCGAGTTCTCGCGAACAAGGCCCTCGGCGATGCCGCGTGCCCGGTCAAGATCGACGAGGAAGTTGTCGTCGACGACCCAGATCATCTCCAACTCATAGCGTCGGCTTAGATCAACGGTCTCTTCGACAAACTGTTCTGGGGGGAGGGCATTCCACTTCCTTCCGTAGACGCCGCCATTGGTGCAGTAGGCGCAGTTGAAAGGGCAGGCGAGGCTTGAGGTGTACATTGCCCAGCGGCGGCCGCAGGAGCGCTCGTAAGCATCGAAGTCCGCCAGGTGATAGGCCTTTGGCGGCATCTCCACGATGGGACGCAGCGCCCTCTCCGGCGTGAAGATGATCCGACCGTCGCGCTTGAAACCGATGCCTGCGATCAGGTCGGGAGCCGATCCACTGCTGAGATGCTGCACCAGTTCCAGCATTGCGTCTTCGCCCTGTCCGCGGACAACGTAATCCACGCAGGCAGCTTCGAGCGTCTGTTGCGGCAGCAGCGACGGATGCCATCCGCCCAGGACGACGGGGAAGTCAGGCTTCCACTCTTTCACGGCTCTGGCAATTGCGACCGTCTCCCGGATCATCGGTCCGGTGACCAGGGAGACCGCCAGGCAGAGGGCGTCCTTTACCTCTTCGAGAACCCTTTTCTGGAAGTCCGGCGTGATGGTCGAATCGACCAGACAGATCTGATAGCCAGCTCGTTCCAGTGGGGTCGAAACGGCGAGAATACCTAACGGCGCCGTCGCTTCCGTACTGGCGAACGACGGGAAGAAGAAGACGATTTTGCGGGAGCGTGCCAGTTTCGGATACCTCGTTCAAGAAAAACGATAGAGACCCCGTCTCATGGCAATGTCACCTGCATGTCAGCGATTTGTAACTGTGTGGGCGACTTGTTTTTGCTTTGTCATTGCGCTGGAAAGCAAGCCCGATTGAGCTGATTTCAAAAGGCTTGCCACATCCGCCATTCATTTGGTGTGATGGTACGGCGGCAACAGCAACGGGAAAGTGGAGACCCAGATGATCGCAAGTAAACGTTTTCTTGGTTTGGTCGGCAAAATCGCCCTTCTAACAGTGGTTGGCTTGCATGCTTCCAGGGCGATAGCGCAGCTGCCCGATACGATCCTCTTTGGCGTTGCCTATTACGACGAATACACCCCGGTCGACCGTGTCGAAGAAGACGCACGGATGATGAAGGCGGCGGGCATTACGGTCGTCCGCATCGCGGAGTCCACCTGGGGCACTCTGGAACCCCAGCCCGGCGTCTTCGACTTCTCTCACATCGATCGCACGCTTGCCGCCATGCAGCGAAACGGAATCAAGGTCATCGTCGGAACGCCGACCTACGCGATTCCGACGTGGCTGGCTCGCCAGGACCCGGAGATCCTGGTCGTCCGCCGCGAGGGACAGGCCCACTATGGCCCCCGTCAAAATATGGACATTACCAACCCCGAATTTCGGCGCGCCGCGGAGCGGGTGATTGTCGCGTTGGTGGACCACGTCAAGGACAACCCGGCGGTCATCGGATATCAGGTCGATAACGAGACGAAGGCATACGGCAATACCGGAGCGAATGTGCAGGCGGCGTTCGTCAAGGAGATGCAGCGTAAGTTCCCAAGCCTGGACGGCCTCAACCATGCCTTCGGTCTCGATTACTGGAGCAACCGCATCAACCGCTGGGAGGACTTTCCCTCAGTAGACGCTTCGATTAACGCCAGCCTCTCGAATGCCTTTTCAGAATTTCAGCGGGGTTTGGTGACGGAGTACCTTGCCTGGCAGGCTGGGCTGGTGCGCGCACATTACCGGCCGGGACAGTTCATCACGCAGAACTTCGATCTAAGCTGGCAGGGCTACTCCTATGGCGTCCAGCCCGAAGTGAACCATTGGGAGGCTGCCAAAGCGCTTGATGTCGCCGGCATCGACATCTACTACCCAAGCCAGGACAAGCTCACCGGCGCAGGGATTGCCTTCGGCGGGGATGTCGCACGCTCCATGAAGAACGGAAAGAACTTCCTTCTTATGGAGACCGAGGCGCAAGGGTTTCCGAATTGGACACCCTATCCCGGCCAGCTTCGCCTGCAGGCTTTCAGTCACATCGCCTCTGGCGACAATATGGTGGAGTACTGGCACTGGGCCACAACCGCCAACGGAATCGAAACCTATTGGAGGGGAGTGCTCACGCAGGACTACCAGCCCAATCCGACCTACGACGAAGCAAAGACCATCGGCGCCGATCTACAGCGGCTCGGAAGCAAGCTCGTCAATATGAAGAAGCACAACCAGGTTGCGGTCTACGTGAGTAACACGGCGCTCGATGGTTTCGATGCTTTCCGCATCAATACAGATGGCGGCATCGGCTACAACCAGGTGCTTCGGTCTCTCTACGATGCGCTCTACCGCATGAACGTGGAGGTGGATCTCATCTCTCCATCGTCGACGGTTCCGTTGAGCGATTACAAGTTGATCCTTGTGCCTGCGCTGTACTCAGCCAGCGATGACGAGATCACGAAGCTGAATGCCTATGCCAAAGCCGGCGGCCACCTTATCTA
>JABFXN010000401.1 GCA_013361705.1 Acidobacteriaceae bacterium | reverse complement strand
TGGCATGCGTATGCTTTTCCCGGACCTTATAGCCAATTCCCGCCTCTTCGCAGAACAGCCGGTACTCGTCCCGGACACCATCATCCAGGATGTAGACATGCAACTTTTCCGGCGGATAGTCGATGTTCAAGGCGGCCAGGGCGGTATAGCGAACCAGGGAGAGCGGCTCATTGTAGGTGGGAATCAGCAGGTCGACGTGCGGCCAGAGCTCTTCATCTGCGGGCAGAGGCACGGGGCGCCGCTGGAGCGGCCAGACCGTCTGCATATACCCCAGCACCATGATCAGGATGGTGTAGATCTCTGCCAACAGCAGGATCAGCATCAGCACCGAATCGATCTTGTAGGGATTGTTGGCTTCGTCCGAGAAATAGTCAATTAACTGCCCGATACGCCACCAACCATACCGGCTGGTAATGACGACCGAAAGCAGCATCAGGCTGATGGTCACCACCTTGGAGGTGGAAATACGGTTTATGACAATGGCCGTAACCACCAGTACGGCGCCGAGAATAGCCTGCTTTTGCCAGCTCAGGTACAGACTGATGAACTGGAACGCCAAAAACAGGGCCACAAGGACGATCAGCCAGCGGACTACTCGCATCGAATACCGTCACTCCAGGGAAATCTGAATGGCCCATTCTGTCCTATATAGGCCACCCCATCCCGCTTTACTTTCCGGGGTATTTCATTCATCACGATACCACCCTCAGGCAGGGCTCAGATTCTGGCGGCTCGCCCTTTGGACAGAAGAAGATAGGGGCTAGAATGGAGGACGCTTCTAGATCGAAATAATCGGCTGCACTTTCTTCTTTTCTTCGTGCATCCGCGACGCAAGCTGCACATCCAATTGGATGTTCCAGAGATTTTAAGGTTCGTTTTAGAGGAAGCCTTGTATGCGCATCCCCCTTGCAGTAGCCGCAACACTCGTCTCCATTGCCTCCATCGCCACGACAGGGTGCCGCCAGAGCGCTCCGGCGCAGCAGCAGGCCCAGCAGATGCAGGTCATGCCGGTCCAGGTAGCTGCGGTATCGCTGGATCCTGTACCTAATGGCGATACCTATGTGTCCACCATCAAGAGCCGGCGCTCCGCCACTCTGCAGCCGCAGGTAGACGGCAACCTGACCCGCATTCTGGTGAAGAGCGGCGATCGTGTGCGTGCCGGTCAGTTACTGATGACCATCGATCCGCTGAAGCAGCAGGCCACAGTCGCATCCACCGCGGGAACTGAGAACCAGAAGAAAGCAGTCCTGCAGTACAACAAGGCGGAACTGGACCGGCAGAAGGGCCTTTTCGAGGCCGGTGTCGTCTCCAAGCAGGCCTATGAGATCGCCCTGCAGAACTTCCAGAACGCCGAAGGTGACTACAAGGCCTCTCAGGAGAGCACTTCGGCCCAGCGCCAGCAGTTGGCGTACTACCAGATCCGGGCTCCGTTCGACGGCATCGTGGGTGATATCCCCGTTCACCAGGGCGACTACGTCTCGGCAACGACACTCCTCACCACGGTCGATGAGAACTCACAGCTCGAGGCCTACATCTATATCCCGACGGAACGCGGCGCACAGGTACGCAATGGCCTGCCGGTTGAGATTCTGGATGACACAGGCAAGCCGCTCGTGAAGTCGAACATCTACTTCCTCTCTCCTCAAGTAGAGAACGGGATGCAGAGCGTTCTGGCCAAAGCTCCGGTTCCCAGTTCGGCCCCAGTGCGCAATCTCCAGATCGTCAAGGCCCGTGTCACCTGGGATGTCACCCCCAAGCCTACCGTTCCCGTGCTCGCAATCACTCGCATCAACGGTCAGCCATTTGTGACGATCGCCGCGCCCCAGGGCAACGGCTATATCGCGCACCAAGTCGCGGTCAAGGTAGGCGACGCCATTGGCAACACCTATCCCGTACTCGAAGGACTTAAACCGGGTGACAAGGTCATCACCTCCGGCCTGCAGTTCCTGGCCGAAGGCATGCCGGTTAAACCGCTCAGCTAACTGCCTCTCCCCTATCGAGGATTACTTCTGTGGTTGAATTTTTTATTCGGCGCCCTATTTTTGCGAGCGTCTGCGCCCTGCTGATCATCCTTGCAGGCGCGGTCTGTATTCCGCAATTACCTATCTCGCTCTATCCTCAGCTCGCGCCTCCTCAGGTCACGGTAACCAGCGTCTACATCGGCGCCAATGCGCAGACGGTAGAGCACGACGTTACCACCCAGCTGGAGACCGCCATCAACGGCGTCGAGGGCATGCGGTATATGACCTCGTCTTCCGGTAACGACGGCACCAGCAGCATCACCATTACGTTCCAGACGGGCTACGACCTCAATATCGCGGCCGTCGACGTGCAGAACAGGGTGCAGTCGGCACAGGGTGTTCTGCCCCAGGCCGTTAAAAACACCGGCGTCACCATCACCAAGGCCAACCCGAACTTCGTCTTTGCGAGTGGTTTCTACGCGGAGAATAACCGCTACTCGCCGGAGTTCATCTCCAACTACGTCGACCTCTACGTCAAGGATCCTCTGAAGCGTATTACCGGCGTGGGTGACGTGGTCATCTTTGGTGCACGTAAGTACGCCATGCGCCTCTGGATCGACCCGACTAAGCTCGCCGCTCGTAACCTGACCGCTACAGATGTTGTCAGCGCACTGCAGGAGCAGAACGTCGAAGTCGCCGCCGGCGCTGTGGGCGCACCGCCGACCTCTGATCCCAACCAGAGCTATCAGATTGCAGTCCGGGCTGTAGGCCGTCTGACGCAGCCCTCTGAGTTCGAGGACATCATCCTCAAGAACACTTCAGCGGGTATTGTGCGCCTGAGGGACGTAGGCCGCGCCGAGATCGGCGCCGAAACCTATGGCAGTACGCTGAAGTACAGCGGTATTCCGGGTGTGGGTGTCGGTGTTCAGCAGCTTTCAAACGCCAACGCTCTCGCCGTCGATAAAGCGGCAAAAGCCGAACTGGCCCGCCTTGCGAAGAACTTCCCTCCTGGGCTGAAGTACGTGATTGCCTTCGATACGACCACGGTCGTTGGCGAATCGATCAATGAGGTCGTTCATACCCTCATTGAAGCCATCATCATCGTCGTCATCGTCATCTTCCTCTTCCTTTTGGATTGGCGCGCGACCATTATCCCGGCGGTCACTATCCCGGTCTCGCTGATCGGCACCTTCGCTTTCATCAAGATCTTCAACTTCTCCATCAACTCGCTCACGATGTTCGGCATTACCCTGGCTACCGGCCTTGTGGTGGACGATGCCATCGTCGTCATCGAGAATGTACAGCGTCACCTTTCCCATGGAAAGATCAAGGATCCGCATGAAGCGACCTCGGTCGCCATGTCAGAGGTAACAAGCGCCGTCATTGCTACCTCCCTCGTGCTGATCTCGGTATTTATCCCGGTTAGCTTCTTCCCGGGAACCACCGGCATTCTGTACAAGCAGTTCTCGCTCACCATTGCTTTCTCCATCGCTATCTCAGCCTTCAACGCCTTGACGCTCTCACCGGCGCTTTCGGCAATTCTGCTGCGTGGCGAAGAGGCGAAGTATCACATGCTGGACTGGACACGCATTCCCTTCCTGGCTAAGGGTTACAGCGGGTTCGCTCACGGCATCGATGACTTCATCCTCTGGCTGGGACGTCAGTATGCGAGGCTGATCCATTTCGTGCTCCGCATCCGCTGGGTGATGCTCCTGTTGTTCATCGGCGGTCTGGTTGCAACGGCTGTTGTCTATCGCAGCGTGCCTACAGCCTTCGTTCCCAGTGAAGACCAGAACTACTTCATCATGCAGGTGTTGGCTCCCCAGGGCGCATCTTTGGCCTACACACAGAACCTTGCCGACCAGGCAGAGGTGTTGCTTTCCAAGGAGCCCGAGATCGTAGGCACCTTTGCCGTCATGGGCTTCGGCTTCAGCGGCAACGCCTCCAACCAGGGCCTGATCTTCGCCCCTCTGAAACCGCAGGCAGAACGTAAGGGCGACGAACATCAAGCCTCAGCCATCGTGGCGCGCGTTGCTCCCAAGCTGATGCAGATTCCCGGCGGCATTATCGCTGCCTTCGAGCCACCGCCGATTCAAGGTATCGGTAGCTTCGGCGGATTCCAGTTCGAACTTCAGGATGAGGGCCGCAACACGCCTGCCGATCTCGATCGCGTGGCACATCAGATCGTAGGCGCCGGCCGCGATCCAAAGTCCGGCTTGACGGGTCTCTATACCTCATTCACGGCCAATGACCCGCAGATCACGGTGGTCATCGACCGCGAGAAGGCAAAGGCTATCGGCGTTCCCTTCTCTGAGATCAACAACGCGCTCGGAGTCTTCATGGGATCAACCTATGTGAATGACTTTGACTTCAACAATCGCTCGTACCGCGTCTACATTCAGGCCGATGCCGCCTTCCGCAAGAATGCGAAGGACATCCGGCAGTACTACGTGCGTTCGAACACCGGGCAGATGATTTCGCTCGATAATCTGGTCAGCATCCGGGAAGATTCGGGACCGCAGATCATCTCGCACTACAACCTCTTCCGCTCGGCTGAGATTCTCGGTTCCGCCGCTCCGGGGCTTTCCTCTGGCCAGGGTCTCGAGAACATGCAGAAGCTCTTCGAGAAGAACAAGATCCAGGGCATGACCTATTCGTGGTCGGGTCTGGCGCTGGAAGAGATTGAATCCTCAGGCAAAGCCATCGTCATCTTCGGTCTCGGCCTGCTGGTGGTGTATCTCACGCTGGCCGCACAGTATGAGTCCTGGGCACTGCCGTTCATCATCCTTCTGGCCGTACCGATGGCCGTACTCGGCGCTCTTGGACTGATTGCGGCTCGCGGCCTGGTGGACGACGTCTACGTTCAGATTGGTCTCGTCATGCTGATCGGTCTCTCAGCGAAGAACGCCATCCTGATCGTCGAGTTCGCAGAACAGCTCCGCGAACAGGGCCGTTCGATTGTCGACGCCGCTATCGAAGCCGCAGAGCTTCGCCTGCGTCCCATCCTCATGACCAGCTTCGCCTTCATCCTCGGCGTACTTCCTCTGGTCTTTGCGGAAGGCGCAGGTAAGTTGGGACGTCACTCCGTCGGTACCGCCATCGTGGGAGGCATGCTGCTCTCGACCGTGCTGAACCTGATCTTTATCCCCGTCCTGTATGTCTTCATGAGCAACGTGCTGGCCAAGTTGCGGAAGGGACATGCAGCCGTCCGGCATGAGGTTCCGCAACACATGGTATAACCCTCGATCACCGGGAAATCAGCGGCTCGCCATAGGCGAGCCGCATTACTTTTATGCACAATGTGGACAAAGGTTTGTCCCAAGGTAACCAATTGAGAGCGCACTCGATCCCGATAGTTACATCAATGAGCGCGGAAGCCCCGAAGCGAACATTAGATGACACGAAAGTTGCAACATAACGACCTTAAATCAGCGATTTGCGGTGTTAATCTCACTTAGGTTGTACGTGCAGAATCGCTCCCCCTGCTCGTTCCATGGGTTTGAACGGCTGTCCTGAGCTGAGTTATTTTACGGGCGCCCAAAGGAATCGGTTGTATGGCAACAACACCAGGAATGATTTCCGACGGTCATGTCTCCCTTGGACCCGCTAGGTCACGCGCGGTTTCGGGATTCGGGATGACGGAGAGTAAAGCGGCTGCCCGTCTTTACTCCAACTCCGCTGTCGTCTGGTTCGATCTTCTGCTTCTCTCCTTCAGCCTAGCCGTCACGACACTGGCTAACTATCGCACTTCAATCGAGGCTTCGCATCTCAAAGCGTTCCTCGGCCTTCGCGTCTCCCTGCGCAATCTGCTTCTATTTGTCATCTGCCTGGCCGCATGGAGGCTGGTGCTCTGGACCGCGGGTCTCTATCGCGCGGCATCGTTCCGGCTCCTCTCCAGCCGTATTCTGCTGGCAGGGCTTTTCTGCACCCCTGTCGCGATCTTTGCGCTCATCGAACGCTCGACAGGCGGCAATATCGTTCGCCCGAGCGCGCTGTTCTTTCTGCTGGCAACGGGTTCTATGTATGCCAGCCGCGGCTTGCTGGCCATCTCAGCCGGTTACGTTCACAGCTACACACGTGCTCCCCGCACTGCGCTGGTCATCGGCAGCGGTCCTCTAGCGCGGAAGCTGCTGCAGGATCTTCCCCATCATCCTCAATGGGACTACCGCGTCATCGGCTTCGTCGATTCAAAGCCACAGCCGGATTCGGAAAAGCGCATCAACGCTCCCTATCTCGGCAAAGTCGCCGCATTGCGCGATGTGCTGATGCGTCTTCCAGTGGAAGAGGTCTTCATCGCCCTTCCTCTCAAGTCCCACTACGAAGAGATTCAGCGCGTAATCGATCTGTGTGAGGCCGCGGGAGTGCAGTCGCAGTACCTGACAAACATCTTTACGACCTCCATCACCAAGAAACTCCGTCGTGATCAAGACCGCGTGGTGATGCAGATGGTGCACCATGACAGCCGCCGATTCCTCAAGCGGGCATTCGATTTTGTGGCCTCGCTGCTGGGTATCATCGTTCTCTCTCCTCTCTTTCTCCTGATTGCCATTGCCATCAAGCTCACTAGCAAAGGGCCGGTGATTTTCAAGCAGACGCGTTATGGCCTCAACAAGAATCCATTCTCCATGTACAAATTCCGCAGCATGGTAGTGGACGCGGAGAGCCAGCAGTCGCAACTCGAACACCTGAATGAGACCTCCGGTCCTGTCTTCAAGATCAAGCGCGATCCACGCATCACACGGCTTGGAGCGCTCCTTCGGAAGACTTCGATCGACGAACTGCCACAGTTGTTCAATGTCCTGCTCGGCGATATGTCTCTAGTTGGGCCGCGGCCTCTGCCCACCCGCGATGTCAGCCGGTTCTCAGACTTGAGCCTGATGCGCCGGTTCTCGGTAAAGCCAGGGGTGACGGGCCTGTGGCAAGTCTCCGGACGATCGAACCTCGACTTCGACGGCTGGATCGCTCTGGATCTCCGCTACATCGATACCTGGACGTTGATGCTCGACCTGCGCATTCTGGCGATGACCATACCGGCGGTTCTCAAAGGCCGCGGAGCGTCTTAGTCCAGCCTCAGAAAGATCCGGTATGCTTCCAGCCATGGATCGCCGCCACTTCCTCGCCATCACCGGCGCCTTTGGGCTCAGAATGCACGCACAGATGCCCGGTCTGCCGGCGGGAACCACCCGGCCTGACGTTGCGGCTATCGACCACGACCGCATCCTTCGTCTGTCGGGGATCTATCTTCAACAGAAGCCCACGACCATCACGGCTTTTCCGGCGGAACGATCTCAGGCAACACCGAATGACTTCTACTCGGAAGACCCAGAATGGTTTCCGGACGTCGATCCGGAGAAGCCCTGGGTACGGCATCAGGGCGAACGCAATCCCAATGCATTCCATGCTCACGGAGATGCTGTGTTGCGCATGGCACAGGTGATCCCTGCATTTGCCGCGGCCTGGCTAATCACCAAAGACGCGAAGTATGTCAGCGCTGCCCTGCTTCATTTGCGAGCATGGTTCCTGACTCCGGAGACCCGCATGAATCCGTCACTGAATCATGCGCAGGCGATTCAAGGCGTAGCTGAGGGCCGCGCGACCGGGATTCTCGAGACCATCTATCTCGTCGAGGTTGTCCGTGCAATCAGCTTTCTGGCAACCTCGGAAGACTTTCCGGATACCGATCTAAAAGGACTTCGATCCTGGTTCGCGGACTACGCGCACTGGATGTACGATTCCACTCTCGGCCAGGGAGAGCGGGATACACGTTCCATCCATGGCATCTGCTGGGTTGCGCAAGCCGGCGAATACGCCCGCTTCGCCAATATCGCTATCATCTCTGGATACTGCCTGCGCCGCTTCCGCGAAGTCTTGCTGACGCTGATCTCACTGGATGGCAACTTCCCCGCGGCGCTGGCAACTACGGCTCCTTTCGCCAACTCCATCTTTCACCTGGAATGCCTGGCCCTCACCTGCGAGGTGCTCTCCACGCCTTTCGAATCGCAATGGACGTTCCAGACCAGCGATGGAAAGGGTCTGCGCTCCGCCGTGGCCTTCATGGCTCCATCGCTTGAGAACAAGCATCAGTGGCGCTATCGCTCGGATGCGCAGAACTTCCGCGATCTTCCGCTTCGCCCGCTTTCGCTTTACCTGGCCGGACGTGCCTACCAGAGGCCGGAATATACAGCAATCTGGAAGGCCTTGCCGCCAGACCCGGCCGATCTCGACAATCTTGCGCTGCTGCGGCTTTATCCCGCACGGCAGCCGCTGTTGTGGTCCCGTCGCGTCCCCGGCGTTTAAAACGAAACGGAGCGCTTATAGCGCCCCGTTTAGCATTCCGGCCATCCTTACCGTTCGCGGAAGCTCTTCACCACCTGCATATACTCGCGCGCCTTGGCAGTCACGCCGCCGTCTTCCAGGCCGCGCTCGTCCATCAAGTCAGCGCCAACTCCCAGACCGAACGCGCCGGCGGACAGAAAATCCTGCGCCGTCTCGACGGTAACGCCGCCGGTTGGAATCATCTCGATCTGCGGCAACGGAGCCTTCAGACTGCGCAGATACTTCGCTCCTCCCATCGCTCCAGCCGGAAAGACCTTAACTACGTCAGCGCCGGCCTGCCATGCGGTCACAATCTCGGTCGGCGTCAGAGCACCGGGAAACACTGCGATATCCATCTCGCGGCAATACTGCACCGTCCGCAGGTTCAACGCTGGACTCACCACGAACTGCGCGCCCTCGGCGATGCACATCTTCGCCGTCTCCGGATCGAGTACTGTGCCTGCACCGATGAGCATCTGCGGGTCTTCCTTGACGAGGGTACGGATCACGCTCACCGCATCCGGCACCGTCATGGTGACCTCCATGACGATCACACCGCCTTCGGCCGCAGCGCGCGCCATACGCACGGCCTTCTCCGGACTGCTGGCGCGCAACACCGGTACCAGACAAGCCTCACGAATCCGATTCAGAATCTCCTGCTTTGCAGCCATTGATCGCTTCACTCCTGCGCCGTCACCGGCCATGAGACCGTCCACCTCGGCCAGTGTCGCCATCGAGCTGTCGCCCGGCGTCAACATGGCCAGCGCACCATGCGCCACACCACAATCAAGCGACCACTTCAGATCGCGCCCCATCAACAGACCGTAGATCAGGCCGGAGGCAAACGAGTCGCCACCGCCCACACGATCAAAGATCTCGAGGTTGTTGTACCGTATTCCCTCGGCAACCGCGCCGTTGGCATAGGCGAAAGCTCCCCAGTCATTGCTGCTGGCCGAGTGGACACGACGCATCGTCGTCGCCAGCACCTTCAATCCCGGGAAGTCGCGAATTACGCTCTGCGCCATCTCACCAAAGCTCTCGACTGTATGCCAGGCCGGTCCCTGCGATGACTTTCCAAGCTCAGCACTCAGGTCTCCATCGTGCCCAAAGAAGACATCGACATGTTCAGCGAGCATGCGGTTCACCTCGACCGCGCCGCGCCGGCCGCCACGCTCCTTCCAGAGCGAAGGCCGGTAGTTGGCATCGAAGGAAACCACGACTCCGTGACGCTTGGCGGCGAGCATCGCTTCAAGAACCACCGCGGTCGAGCTCTCACTCAGAGCCGCCATTACACCGCCGGTGTGAAACCAGCGGGCATGCGTGAAGATCCCATCCCAATCGATCTCGCCCGTCTTTACCTGCGAAATCGCAGTGTGTCCGCGATCCATCATGCCGACCGCGCCACGACGGCCAAAACCACGTTCGAGGAAGTAAATGCCGTTGCGCGATTCCCTGCCGATGCTATCGAACTTCGACCAGAGGACGTGCCGCAGATCGACGCCCCCTTGCAGCATCAGGTCTTCCACCAGACGGCCGACCGGGTTGTCCACCAAGGCCGTCACGATCGCGGTCTTCATGCCGAAGCAGCGGCGCAGGCCACGAGCGACGTTGTACTCTCCTCCGCCTTCCCAGACGGTAAAGCTGCGCGTTCGTGCAATCCGCGTCTCGCCTGGATCGAAACGCACCATCACTTCGCCAAGAGATACCAGGTCATGTCCGGCCTCAGTCACCGGTTTGATCGAGACAATCATTTATCGCAGGTCCGCAATCGTGAGTGCATCCATATCGTCATAACGCTGGTTCTCACCACCCATGCCCCAGCAAAAACCGTAGCTCTTGGTGCCGACACCGGCATGAATCGACCAGCCGGGCGAGATCGCTACCTCGTGATTCGCAACCACCAAATGCTTTGTCGAAGTTGCCGGTCCCATCAGATGCAGCACACGATGTCCCGCGTCCACATCGAAGTACATGTACACCTCGCTGCGGCGCATATGCGTATGCGGCGGCATCGTGTTCCAGTTCGAACCCGGCTCCAGCAGGGTAAAGCCCATCACGAGCTGGCAGCTACGAAGGCCCTCAAGGTGGATCGCCTTGTAGATCTTGCGATGATTGCAGGTCTCCAGTGCGCCCAACTCTACCGGTTTCAGATCGGCGAACTTCACCATCGCCGTCGGCCACTCCGCATGAGCTGGATAGCTCAGCAGATAAAAGGCCGCCGGAGCATCAGAGCTCTTGCTGGCAAACGTCACCTGCTTCGATCCACGGCCGGCATAGAGACAGTCCAGTTTGTCGAGCGAGAACTCCGTGCCATCGACCGTCACCACGCCAGGGCCGCCGACATTCAGAATGCCCAGCTCACGGCGCTGGCAGAAGAACTCCGCCCGCAGCTCCGCCGGACATGGCAGTTCCAATGCGCCGCTGGTAGGAACCGCAAATCCAACCACGGTACGGTCTAGATCGATATATCTCAGTTCCAGCGAGCCCGGTATGGCCAGTTCATCCGCGAGAAACGACGCCCGGATCTCATCCGTCGTCATGCGCTCATAGCGCACAGCATCCGCAACCTGCAGCAGCTTCATTACTCTTTCACCTTGATGACATAGTAGAGCAGCGTCTTACCCGGAGTCAGCACGGCCTGGTGCGGAGTCTTCGGCAGAAGGTGGAAAACGTCCCCCTTCTTCAGTGCGATTTTCGTTCCGCCCTCAATCCCTGAGCCGCTCAACTCCCCGGGTTTGCCGTCGATCGGGTGCTGGTCCTTCAGCTTTCCACCTACCACCATGGTGAATTCGCCTTCCAGGACGACGAAGAAATCGCTCCACTCCTCGTGATACTCCGGTGTGCCGGTCTTCGCACGCGCAGCAAGCATGGTTTTGTGATTCCCGTAGTCTTTTAACGTCTCACTGTAGACGCCGTTTTCCGCGGTTCTGGCCTTCGCCAGGAACTCTTTCCCGCGCGAAGCTAGCGCTCCCGCGGGATCGACCGTCGCTGGACCGAACTCCTGAGCGCCCAATGGCAGTGCCATGAACAGCGCTGCTGTTGTCATTGTCAAAATTTTCATAAGTGGAATCCTCTTTTTACGCACTCACCTTATCAGAACTGGTTCTACCAATGCTTGATTTCCCGTAATCTATTGCCAGACCCATGCCAGTACTCGATCATTTTCGTCTCGATAACAAAGTAGCTCTTGTCACCGGCGCATCCGCAGGAATCGGCGCCTCTATCGCGCAGGCGCTTGCTGAAGCCGGAGCCACAGTCGCCTGCCATGGCAACTCACGCCCAGCGGAAGCTACCGCCGCTTCCATTGGCGGCAGCGCAGCCGCCTTCCAGGCCGATCTCTCTACAACGGAAGGTGCGCAGCAGCTCTTCGATGAGGTCACGGCGAAGTTCGGCCACATCGACATTCTGGTCAACAATGCCGGCACCATTATCCGGCATGAAGCTGTCGACTATCCATTTGAAGACTGGCAGCGCGTCATCCAGATCAATCTGAACGCTGTCTTTCAGCTCTCACAGCTCGTCGGCCGTGCGCTCATCGAACGCAAAGCTCCAGGAAAGATCGTAAACATCGCTTCGCTGCTTTCGTTCCAGGGCGGCATCCGCGTCCCTGCTTATGCCGCCAGCAAAGGCGCTGTGGCACAGCTCACGAAGGCACTGGCAAATGAATGGGCGCCGCGCGGCATCCAGGTCAACGCAATCGCTCCCGGCTATATTGCAACTGACAATACGCTGCCGCTGCGGAATGACGAGACGCGTAACCGCCAGATCCTCGAGCGCATCCCGACGGGCCGCTGGGGTGATCCGGAAGATATTGCCGCTACCGCGGTCTTCCTCTCCAGCCCCGCCGCCAACTACATCACCGGCACCGTACTCAACGTCGATGGCGGATGGCTCGCACGCTAGAGCATTTCCCTGTAGGTGTAGTGTAGGGCTTCCGTATCTATGGGCGTTTTCCCCAATGAAAACGCCGCTGCACACCCTTCCGGGATACCCAGCAACAGGGAAAATGCTCCAAAGGAAGCACTCCCTTCAATGAAAAAGGAGCGCCAATGGCGCTCCTTTTCTACTTCATCGCAGAAGCTTACTGATTCACGCCGCTGGCCAGGAAGCCGCCGTCCACGACCACAATCTCACCGGTGATAAACGAAGCAGCATCGCTTGCCAGGAAGATCGCCGCACCGACCAGCTCTTCGGTCTTACCGAAGCGGCCCATCGGAGTACGCATCTTCAGCTCCTGTCCACGTGGGGACTCATCGAGCAGTTTGGCGTTCAGGTCAGTACGGAAGACACCCGGAGCAATCGCATTGACGGTCACGCCCAGCGACGACCACTCCACCGCCAGCGAACGGGTCAGCGCGCCCACAGCAGCTTTGCTGGCCGCATACGCAGAGACTTCCTTCAGGCTGACAAAGGTGTTCAGCGAAGCGATGTTCACGATGCGACCGTAGCCGCGCTCCAGCATGTGCTTGCCGAAGATCTGGCAGGCGCGCAGAGTACCGGTCACGTTGGTGCTCATGATGTCGTCCCAGGTCTCTTCGGGAACCGTCAGCGTGGGCTCGCGCTTGATCTTGCCGGCGCAGTTGATCAGGATATCGACCTTGCCGAACGCCTCCAGAGTCTTGTCGGCGAGGGTCTGCAGTGTCGCACGGTCATTTACGTCCGTCGGGACACGCAGCGAACGGCGCCCAAGCGCCTCAACCTTAGCGGCAACCTCGTCTACCTGCTCCTGCCGCCGCGAGCTCGCCACTACATCCGCGCCGGCCTCAGCCAAGCCCAGCGACATCGCCAGACCGATGCCCGACGTTCCTCCCACCACAACGGCCGTCTTGCCCGTGAGATCAAACAGCTTGTGCCCCATCTTTCCCCCTCCTACTTCACTTTGCTCAAAATCTCGTCTACGACCTGCTCGACCGGTCTGTCATTCGTCACGATAACAGCATCGGACGGGCGCTCCAGCGTAGCCAACTGGCTATCGAGCAGCTTCGGATTCATGTACTCGTGCTGACGTGCCGCCAGGCGCTCCGTGAGCATCTCCTTCGGAAGATCCAGCAGCACAAACTGCACAGCCCCCTCCGGCATGCCCTGACTCAGGGTCACGCGGTACTTGTCTTTCAGCGCGGAGCACGCCAGTATGCCGCTGCTTCCCTTCTCGTACCACTCGCGCATCAGCTCGTTCAGCCGCTCCAGCCAGGGCTGGCGGTCCTCGTCATTCAGCGGTTGGCCTGACGCCATCTTCGCTTTGTTCGCAGGCGGATGGTAATCATCCGCATCGGCGAACGGGCAATTCAATCGTTCGGCCAGTGTATGACCGACCGTCGACTTGCCAGCCCCCGAAACTCCCATCAAAACCAGAATCATCTTCGCCTCAGCAAAAAGCGCGGCAGCTGCTCTGCCGCGCTTTTTGTATTCCTCTGCAAGTATTACGCACCCAGGAAGACCGGGCGGATGTGACGCTCCCACAGGTTCTCGGTCACGTTCTTGGCGACGATCTCCTCGTTCGCCTCCAGAGCCTCCAGGTAGCGCGGTCCCATCTTCGCCGCCACCTTGAAGCCGACGTGAATCAACTGGCGGAAGTTCGCGTTGTACCGAGGATTGCTCTGCACGTGACGCAGCGCGCCAACGAACTGCTCACTCGTCCAGCTATTGACCTCGTCCACCGTCGGAAGCTGGTCTTTCTTGATATCGATCACCGTGGCATACGGAGCCATCAGCTCATCGGCATGCGAGAACGCCTCGGCGTACACTTCCTTGGCGATTGCCAGGCCCGAACCACCAGCCTCGGCCAGACCGATCACCTCTTCCAGCCAGGTGGTGCCGGCCGTCTTGAGATGAACGCCCGCGCCAGTCTTGGTCACAGCGTTGTGAATCGCAGCATAGATCGAGAACTTATCCGATCCCGAGTGAACGCTCAGCTTAAGGTTCTCAGGCAAACCGTAGTTCTTTACAGCGAAGGCGATCGCCGCCAGGTCTTCCTCAAACTCGCGGGTGAACTGAGCGACATCGCCTACGTACTCCACGCCCTTGTTGAAGCGGCCCGTGAACTTCGGAGCGATGGTCTGAATCGGCACCTTTTCGTCTGCAATGGCAGCCAGGATGATCAGCAGCTCCACCGGAGTCTGCGGCAGATCGGTCTCGTCCATCGAGATCTCAGGAACAAACTTGCCCTCGCCCTTCGCCTCCAGGATGGCGCGATAGATCTTTCCGGCCTCCTGCACAGCGCCGAGGAACTTGTTCGCTACACCGCGGACAAAGGCCTCATCGGTACGGAACGGCTCCGCGATACCAGGAATATTCACCGTGCCTACCAGCTCCGGATGACGGTTTACAAATGCATCCACGTCAGCAGCCGCAGCAGGCTTGCCGATATCGTCCGCCACATCGATGGTGAAGAAGTCGCAGGGAGCGACGAAACGGCCCATCGTCTTCAGATTGATATGGTCTGCGTCGAGGAAGTATGGCTTGTCCCAGCCCAACGCCTTTACGGCAGCATCGGCGGCGGCGCGCGTCAGCGAAGGCTCGCTGCCAATGATGGTGTGCTCACGGTTCGACTTGTTCCATACCGGTACCACCTCTACACCGGCCTTAGCCGCATTCACGCAGGCCTGAAGCTGTGCCTTTGCCTGGTGCGCGAACCGATCGCCGGTACCGATCGAAAACCGTGGAAGCCGCAATACATCACTCATCGAACTCATTCCTCATTTCCCCGTAACTGGTCGAACCAATTTTATGACACCAAGCATATCAACGAAAAGCGGCTCCATGATTATCGTAAGGAAACTTGTATTCCACACCGGATCGAGAAAATACCTCCGAAGAGGTAAAACCACTTGAAATGCCGCATTCCGGAACGTCGTTGTCAAAACCGACTAAGAAGAGGGCCAGCAATCTGCCAGCCCTCATGCTATCGAGGCTTTGTTACAGCTTGTACGCCTTGCGGACCAGGTTCACGGTCAGGTCCTGGGCCACATCAAAGGCTTCCTGCTCTTCGATACGGTGCTCGGCCACAAGCCGAGCCAGGAAGGCGCAATCGACACGCCGCGCCACATCGTGACGTGACGGAATCGACAGGAAGGCGCGGGTATCGTCGTTGAAGCCGACTGTGTTGTAGAAACCGGCGGTCTCGGTCACCTGCTCGCGGAAGCGCGTCATGCCCTCCGGCGAATCGTGGAACCACCATGCCGGACCAAGCCGCAGGCACGGATAGTGTCCGGCGAGTGGAGCCAGTTCACGGCTGTAGGTCGTCTCGTCGAGCGTGAACAGAATGAACGTAAATCCAGCTTCATTGCCGTACTTATCCAGCAGCGGACGCAGGTTACGGACATACTCCGTCGGCGAGGGGATGTCGGCGCCCTTGTCACGGCCGAACTTCTTGTAGATGCCGAGATTGTGATTGCGCACGGAACCAGGATGCAACTGCATCACCAGGCCGTCTTCCACGCTCATGCCGGCCAGCTCGGTCAGCATCTGTGCCTGGAAGAGCTCAATCTCCTTGGCATCGGCTGTACCGGCATGGATCTTGGCATAGAGAGCGCTCGCCGCAGCCTCGCCCAGATCGGCCGTCTTCGCCGTCAGGTGGCCATGGTCGGTCGCGGTTGCGCCCATCTCGATGAAGAAACGGCGGCGGGCACGCAGCGCAGCCAGATAGCCCTTGTAATTGGAGGTATCCTCGCCGGTCAGCTCACCCAGCTTCTTCAGGTTGTCCTGGAAGTCGGCGTACTCGGCGTCAACCACCGCATCAGGACGGAAGGTCGGGACCACACGCCCCTTCCATCCGGATTCGCGGATAGCTTTGTGATATTCGAGGCTATCGAGCGGAGAATCGGTCGTCGCGAGCGTCTCGATGTTGAACTTCTCAAACAGAGCTCGCGGCCGGAACTCAGGCGTCTGCAGCTTCGCCGCAATCGTGTCATAGAACGTATCAGCATTCTTCTCGTTCAACAGCTCGGTGAGGCCGAACTGCTTTTCGAGGGTGTAATCCAGCCACATACGCGTTGGCGTGCCGCGGAAGAGGTAATAGTGCTTAGCGAAAATCCGCCACACCTCACGCGAATCTGCCTTCTGCTTGCCGTCGAGCTGCGGCACACCCAGGCTCTCCAGCTTGACGCCCTGCGAGTACAGCATGCGGAAGACGTAATGATCGGGCTGAATCAGCAACGCAGCCGGGTCAGGAAATGCCGGGTCCTCGGCAAACCATCGCGGATCAGTGTGTCCATGCGGAGAGACGATGGGCAGATCCCGCACCGTCTCATAGAGCTTCTCTGCAATCTTTCGTACGCCCGGCTCCGCCGGGAACAAACGTGCTTCGTTCAGCATTTGTTCATCCTCACAACAAACAGCCTATCAAGTCCGTGCAACTCCGTCGCCAAGGGGTCCCTGTCGACAGGATTAACTTGCACCTCATACAACTGCCCTAGAAACTAAGGACATGACATCCCTCGTCCGCGAACATCTCAACGGAACCGCCGCCACCATCCAGAAGGTTCTGGCCGACGAAGCCATCTTATCGACGGTCGCCGCAGCTGCTGAAGCGACAGCCGCCTCCATGCTAAAAGGAGGCAAACTCCTTGTTGCAGGTAACGGAGGCTCCGCCGCCGACGCTCAGCATCTGGTTGCCGAGTTCGTCTGCCGCCTGGTGCATGACCGCGCCGCGATGCGCGCCGTCGCACTGACAGTCGACAGCTCCAACCTGACGGCGATCGGCAACGATCTTGGTTTCGATCGCCTCTTCTCCCGTCAGATCGAAGCCCTTGGCGCCACGGGTGATGTCTTCTTTGGAATCTCCACCTCAGGCAATTCTCCGAACATCCTCGTGGCGATCGATGAAGCGAAGAAGCTCGGCATGATTACCGTCGGCTTCACCGGCAAGGATGGCGGTCGCATGGCAAGTCTTTGCGACTTTACTGTGATTATTCCCTCCTCGGTTACCGCCCACATCCAGGAGTGCCACCTCGCCCTCGAGCACGTCTTCTGTGCGATGACCGAACGGTGTTACTTTGAAGGCCTGAAGCAGAACTAAGCGTTGCGCATGCAACAAGAAAGGGCCGGCGAATGCCGGCCTTTCTTCTTTGGCTCTTATCTCCGCGATTACGGCAGGAAGTAGCGAACCCCCGTGTAGACGAAGTGGTTTGTCGCCCTCGGAGCTCCACCTACTCCAGCCCATCCATCGCGAGTCAGGTAGCTGTAGACCATCGAGAACTGGAAACGTCCCGCCGGACCGTCGTAGAAGCGATACACATAGCCGACCGAGCGAGCCGTCAGCATACGCGTTGCGCCAACGCAATTGGCAGGTGCGCCGGGAATAAACCCGGTATTCCCAGTTGGAGCAGCCTCCGCCGCGCAACCTGTATTCACCATGGACGGCGGAGCATAACCAACCAGCGTTCCATTGCTGTCGCGATAGTAGAGACGCTGCGTATACTCCAGGCCGTCATAGGTGAACAGATCCAGCTTCTTCGTCGCCTTGAATTCCGCGCGGAAGAATGCCTGAGCGCCACGCAGCGGCGCCAGCGTCCCGTCCGGATGCACAGTAACGTCCGGCAGAGTAGCTGCACCGTAGCGGCCCACGCCGCGGCCGGCAAGCACCTTTGCGCCGATCTCGAGCCGCTGTCCTACTGGAACCCGCCCGCTGACAAAGAAGGAACCGCCTGCCTTGGTGTCGTTCTGAGGTGTGGCCGAGCCGGTCGGATAGTAACGGTCGCGGAAGAGACGGCCCATCACGCCAAGCTCATAGTGACCGCGCCATCCCCCTCCCTTCGCCGGATCGTAGGAGACCTTCGCCAGTACATCCGGAGCCGGATTTTGGGTGTAGTTGAAGCCCGGATTGTAGGCTCCCAGAGCGTTACCGGGAGATCCGAGAAAGAAGTTACCGGGCGCGTTCGTCGCGCTGAACAAAGCCTGCGACTGCTCCAGTGAGAAGGCCCCCTGCACGGACTCTCCAAACTTCTTTGTCACCCGCACCGATCCCAGCCGCCCCCATGTATAACCGACGTGCTGTGTAGCATCGAGCACGGTAGGCAGGCTTTCCGTACGTGGTTCTGCGCCACGCCGATTCTCTGTCGCCAGAGTCCACATCTGACCCGCGGTAAAGGTCCAGCCGGAGTTGAAGGCTGCCTGTCCCCAGAGCTGGCGCTGCCGCAACACGTAGCTGTTGGACTGGTTGTTGTTCGAGGTCGCTCCTGCGGCAACAAAGTCGGTTTCGAAAAAGCCGGTAAGCTTTCCGAAGCCGGTCTTCCCTTCGGCCAACAGACTAAAGCGCGACTGACGACCGCTGCCATACCACTCGCTCACATGAGCCATGCCTGAACCGGCATACGGCAACTGGCTGAAGATGGTGTTCACTTCAGCGGCCATCGACTTCGAGCGATAGATCGTATCCAGGCTGAGGAAGCCTCCGGGCGTCAAAGAAACGCCCTTGAAGCGGAAGCTCGATGGGCCATCGGCGACCGCCGGGGGCTTCACGGCGGCAACAATCGCGCCCGCCGGCTTGACCGGGACAGGCGTTACCGCAGTGACGCTGGATGACTCCGCCACGGCGACAGGAGCTGCTTCCGGAGCGGCCTTTGACAGAGGCAGCGCAGGAGCTGCATCTGCAGCCAGAGTGGGAGCCGCAACAGAAACCGGCTGTGCACCGCGACTCATCGCCAACTGTGTTTTCAGCAGGTCGATCTGCGCTTGCAGCTCCTTACGCATAGCAGCCATCTCTGCACGCAGCGCCTTTGTCTCTTCGCTTTCGTTCCGTGCTTCCTGCGCCTCTGCGTCTGCTGCGCCTCCGCCCAGCAACAATGCTGCACCCACCAACCAAATACTCCAAAACCGCATTGAAACATCTCTCCCGGTCACAAAATTTGATCGATCACTTCATGGTCGCATTCCCGACGTTTCCATTTCCACAGCGCTGATGTACGGTGGTCTGCATGGCACATCGTTTAACCGCAGCCATCCTGCTCGGCTGCTCTGCTTCCCTGTTTGCCCAATCCTCTGCCAACACCACTCCGCCTAAGCTTGCATTGATTCCTGTTCCTCGCGAGGTAGCCGCAGGTGAGACCTATCCCCTCACGCAGGGCATCGAGGTAACGTGTGCCTCTCCGTGCGATCCGGAAGACGCCTTCGCGTTAGACGACTTCAAGGCGTTCCTGGCATCCCGGTCCATCGCCACCCCGTCGACCGGGGTTCCAATCCACATCTTCGTCACCCGCTACGGCGGCAGCGCCAATGCGAAGTCGATCTACACGGATGCCCTTCCTAAGGGCGCGCCTCAGGAGCCCGACGATGCCATCAAGCCTGAAGGATACGCAATCATCCCCGACAAACAAGGCATCGCTCTGACAGGCTTTACCGCAAGCGGCGTCTTCTACGCCTTGCAGACAGCTAAGCAACTCATCGACGGCAATGGATCACAGGCCGTTCTGCATACGGCCACCATTCGCGACTGGCCGGCGCTGAAGTATCGCGGCCTGCACGACGATCTCTCGCGAGGCCCTTTCCCCACGCTGGACTTCATGAAGAAGCAGCTCCGGGTACTGGCAGCCTATAAGGTCAACATCTACTCGCCCTACTTCGAACACACCATGCAGTACACCGGGCATCCGCTGATGCAACCGCCCGGAGGCCATCTGACCCAGGCTGAAGCACGCGAGCTGGCTGTCTACGCAACCAAGCTGCACATTACCATCATTCCCGAGCAGGAAGCCTTCGGCCACCTCCACTACCTGCTCAACTGGGAGCAGTACACGCCGCTGGCGGAGACCCCGCACGGACATGTCCTGGCGCCTGGTTCGCTGGGCTCGACCATCCTGATCCGGGACATGTTTACCGAACTTTCCAACATCTTCCCCGGGCCATTTCTGCATATCGGTGCCGATGAGACAGTGGACCTGGGCAAAGGTGCTACAAAACCCGACGTCGATGCGCGCGGGCTTGGACCTGTCTACCTTGACTTCATGCAACGGATCGTCACCGACCTGAAGCCGCTGAACCGCCGTCTGCTCTTCTGGGGTGATATCGCCTACAAGGAGCCGGCTCTACTGAAGGCCATGCCCGCGCAGTTCAAGCGGGATACGCTGGCCGTGGCATGGGAGTACAACCCACATGCGAGCTTCGACAGCTACATCACTCCTTTCACCAATGCAGCCTTCGAGACGTGGGTCGCACCGGGAGTAAACAACTGGTCGCGTGTCTATCCCAACAATAACTACGCGCTCTCCAACATCCAGAACTTCACCGCTGACGGAGAGCGGCTCGGAGCCACTGGCCAGCTCAACACCATCTGGCGCGACGATGGTGAGGCTCTGGCCAACAACGACTGGTACGGCATCCTGTTTGGTGCAGAGGCCGCGTGGCATCAGGGACAGGCCTCGATCCCGGCGTTTCAGGCCAGCTATGGCCGCAGCTTCCACGGCGATACGACCGGCTCCATCGATCAGGCGCAGAAGGAGCTGATGCTCTGCCACCAGGTTCTGAAAGACTCCGAGTACAAGGCAGACGGTGGTGACCTTCTCTTCTGGATCGATCCCTGGTCTCCGGACGGACTGAAGCAGGCGGCGCAGCTCCGTCCCGTCCTGCGCGAGCTTCGTCTGCATGCCGAGGCGGCACTAACGCTGATTGCCAAGGCTCGCAGGACAAACCCGAACCTGCGTGAAACCGATGCGTTGGATGCGCTGGAGCTCGGCGCGCGCCGCTTCGACCTGATCGGCCTGAAGTTCCAGCTCGCCGACGAGATGGCAACCGGATACCAGCATGCATACAGCCTGCAGGGCTCAAAGACTCGCGACGACCGTCTTGAGGTAAGCCGCGAGCTCAATGTGATCAATGCCGTAAATGGAAAGCTGCAGGACTTGCGAAATAACTATTCGCTGCTGCGCGATCTGTATGAAACCGCATGGCTCAAGTCGAACCGCCCTTACTTCCTGCGCAATAATCTGGAGCGTTACGACTTCACCATTCAGCTCTGGCTCTCACGAATCGACAAGGTGCGTACAGCGCAACGACAGTGGACAAACGACCGCACACTACCACCCGCCAGCGACCTTGGGATTCCCGCACCGCCGGTCGCCGCACGTTAGAGCATTTCCCTGTAGGTGCAGTGTAGAGATTCCGCATCTATGGGCATTTTCCGCAATGAAAATGCCGCTACACTCCGCTTCCGGGCTACCCAGCAACAGGGAAAATGCTCTAAAGCATTTCTCCTGCAGGTGTAGTGCAGCGGGTGCATCTAAGGGGGTTTTCCTCAATAAAAACGCCGCTGCACGCGCCTCAGGGGATCCCCAGCAACAGGAGAAATGCTCTAACCAACTTCCAGAACAGGTAACATAACCGAGTAGTGTCTACGATTCTTACAGCCGCACGGGCCCTTACATCGCAGGGCATTGTCGAAAACCCCATCCTCACCCTTGAGGACGGCCGCATTGCACACATCTCCAATCGCGAGAGCAGTGAAACGCCGGCCGGTGCAAAGCACTTCCCCAACGCCACCATCACTCCTGCGCTCTTCGATGTTCACCTGCACGGAGCAGCGAATCACGATGTGATGGAGGCAAACCCGACTGCGTTATCGGCGGTCGCAAGTTTTCTGGCGACACGTGGTGTTGGGCAGTTTCTGCCCACGACCGTCACCGCTCCGATCGATGCTACGTTGCAGGCACTGAGTGGGTTAGCTGACATCATCGAGGGGCCGGCGCAGCCCGGTCAGGCCCGCCCCGTCGGCATCCATCTGGAAGGCCCCTTCGTCTCGCACAGTAAACGCGGCGTCCACGCTGCGAACCTGATTCAGCCACCGAGCGTGGACCTCTTTGACCGCTTCTATGAAGCTTCACGCGGCAGCATTCGCCTGTTGACCATCGCTCCCGAAGAGCCAGGCGCCATGGATGTGATTCGCCGTGCGGTAGAGAAAGGCGTCCGCGTCTCCGTCGGACACTCGAATGCCACACTCGCAGAAACAGACGCGGCCATTGCTGCCGGAGCTGTTTCTGCAACCCACACCTTCAACGCCATGCGTGCGCTCGATCATCGCGAACCTGGTGTACTCGGTGTAGTCCTTGATCGCGATGCTTTGTTCGCAGAGCTCATCTGCGACGGCGTCCATGTCGCACCGGAGCTGGTAAGGCTCTGGCTCAAAGCTAAGGGGTCGCATCGGGGCATCCTGGTCACCGACGGCATCTCCGCCACTGGCATGCCGGAAGGAACCTACATCTTGGGCGACTTCGAGGTCACGGTTGCCAATGGGCGTGCCACCGCACGCGGTGTTCTGGCAGGAAGTGTTCTCACGCTCGATAAGGCGATTGAGAATATTCGTGCCTTTACAGGGACCTCTCTAGCCACGGCGGTAGGACTGGCGAGCACCAATCCGGCAACGATGCTGGGCTTGGAAGCTCCGGTGATCGCTGAAGGAAAGCCTGCAAACCTCAACCTGTTTACCGAGGACGGCAAGCTTTTAGCCACGTGTCTAGGCGGCACATTTTTGGCGTAGCCACAAAACCGTTGCCCCATTCTTCGCCCAGCGAAGTGTGGGGTATCGGGCGAAGCGAGACCGCTTTCACCTGGCTTACCGGCAAGAAGCAGATTTCTCCACTCCCTCCGGTCGCTACGAAATGACAAACAAAGGGACCTAGCTTCGCTCGATCCTCACGAGAACCTGTGGCTCATTTGCGATGAGCCGCTCTCCACAAGGCTCCGACAACAGCGTCTACTTCTTGCTCGACAAACCGTGCGCCGCGGATTTGCCGTAGAACGGCGGCGTTGAAGCTTTCCCTGACACGATAAATCTTTCCGAGGACACTACCCGTGTACGCGACGCCGCATACTGGAGCAGCAAAACCGGCGGATCGCATCTTTCCGCAGACCACCCCGACCTGCGCGGCCAGCTCTTCACCAGCTCGCCGCAGGACATCGATAGCAACGGCATCTCCGCGATCCGCGCAGGCAACGACAACCTCCGATAATGCGGAAAAAGAAATCCCTGGGCGATGCGCCACCGCAATCAGATCGCCGATGCTCTCTGCATTCCAGACCCGCATCACCTCTCGAAGCACCAGCGGATTTTCTCCTCGATCACGAGCCTTGGTCGCAGCTCGTAGTGCCTCGTGTCCGATCCAATAGCCGGAACCTTCATCTCCAAGCATTGGTCCCCAGCCCCCAGCGCCGAACAGCGTATCTCCGAAGCGTCCGCCAACATTGGATCCCGTACCCGCGATTACCAGGATCCCATCGCCACCGGGGAACGCTGCGTCCAGGGCAATGACCTGGTCGCCGACGATCTCCACGGTTCCCCCCACGCGGCGGCTAAGCACGCGATCCACAAACTCCCGTACCGCAGGAACGCTGGCACCGCTAAGTCCGACACTGCTCCGCTCGACGTATCGCAGATCGACGCCGGCTTTGGAGCCAAGCTCTTCTAACAGGGCACCCAGCCGCTCTTCTGCGACACGAAGCGCCTCGGCATCGCCCTCCGCGATACGCAGCGTCTTGACACTCTCACCTTCCGCACGGGCCAGCTCCCGGCCATCCTCACTGACAGCCACACGGGTGCGTGACCCACCGGCATCCATTCCCAGATAAAACGCCATAGCCAGTGATCATACCGTGCCCGTACACTCACACGTAGATGACTCGTCTGCACCCGCTCGATCTGGCCATTGTGGCCGCCTATCTTGTTGGCATCACTCTCTTCGGTCTGCGCTTCCGGTCGCAGGACAAATCGCTGAGCTCTTACTTTCTCGGCGGCAAGACGATTCCGTGGTGGGCCATTGCCCTCTCCATCGTTTCGGCAGAGACCAGCACGCTGACCATCATCTCGGTCCCCGGCATCGCGTTCACTTCGAACTTCGGTTTTCTGCAGCTTGTGCTGGGATACATGATCGGACGCCTGGTGATCTGCGTCCTGTTTCTTCCCCGCTACTTTCATGGCGAGTTGTTTACCGCCTATCAGCTTATCCGCCGCCGCTTCGGACCTACCCTGCATACCGTAACCGCGGGTCTGTTCCTGATCACCAGAGCCGCTGCTGAAGGTGTGCGCGTCTTTGCCATCTCGATCGTTGTCGGGCTGGCGATCGGAACCAACGACATTCTATCGATCGCCATCATCTCTGCCCTGACGCTGCTCTACACCTTCGAGGGCGGTATGACCGCGGTGATCTGGACCGACGTTGTGCAGATGACGCTCTACATCGCCGGCACTTTCGTCGCGCTGATTACGCTTGGCAGCCATGTACCCGGCGGCTGGCCGCATATCCATGAAGCCGCCTCAGCAGTAGGCAAACTACACTGGCTCGATTTCAGCTTCTCGCTGGTAAAGACTTACACCTTCTGGGCCGGCATTCTGGGCGGAACCTTCCTCACCATGGCATCGCATGGCACCGATCAGTTGATGGTGCAACGCCTGCTGGCGGCAAAGAATCTAAAAGAATCCCGTCTGGCGTTGCTGGCGTCCGGTGGCGTGGTCTTTCTGCAGTTCCTGTTGTTCCTCATCATCGGTGCAGGCCTCTGGGTCTTCTATGGACAGCCGTTGAGCGGCACGCCGGGCTTCAGCAGCGCCGACCGTATCTTCCCGGCCTTCATCGTGCGTGAGATGCCGACGGGCATCGCCGGTCTCTTAATCGCGGCCATTCTCGCAGCGGCGATGTCAAACCTGAGCGCAGCCCTGAACTCGCTCTCGTCAACTACGGTCGTTGATTTCTATATGCGGATCCGCCCTGAGGCGACAGAACGCGAGCGCACGAGTCTGTCGCGTATTTCGACCGGTGTCTGGGCGGTGATTCTCTTTGCCATCGCCGTTTATTCCGTCTTTGCAGGCGGTAAGGGTCATGTTGTCGAAACCGGCCTCTCCATCGCCTCCGTTGCGTACGGTTCGCTGCTCGGGGTCTTCCTGCTAGGGACGCTGACCAAGTTCGCAACCCAGACCGGAGCAATTGTGGGCATGGTCGTGGGCTTCACTGTCAATCTGGTGCTCTGGCTGAGCAGCATCAACATAATCCCAGCCATTCCGGGTTTGCCTCCGATTGCCTACACTTGGTACGTGCTGCTCGGCTCGACGGTGACGGTTGCCGTTGGAGCGAGCGTCAGCCTCGTCCAATCCAAAGGTCCAGCGTGAGGTCTTCTATGATCCGGCCATTTCTGATCGCAGCCCTGGCAGCCTCGACGGCGGTTCTCTCCGCGCAAACATCGACGGCTCGACCGAAGTTCGATGGGTTCGAAGTCGCGACCGTCAAGCCTGTCGAACACAACCCCCAAGGCGGCCGCTACTTCCGCATGGAGAGCAATAACCGCTTCGTCGTCCGCGACTACACGCTCAAACTGCTTATTGCTGCGGCCTATGACCTGAATCCGCGAACCATTTCTGGTGGACCGGACTGGCTCGACTCGGAGCACTACAACATCGATGCCCTGACACCGGGAGACACCCGTCCGGTCCGCACTGAACAGATGGCCATGCTACGCAGCCTGATCACCGAGCGATTTCATCTTGCGTTCCACCGCGAGCAAAAAGATTTCTCGATCTATGAGCTCACCGTGGCCCCTCATGGACCAAAGCTGAAGCCCAGCACGATGAAGCCGGACGATCCGCCGGCACTGATTGCCACGGTCTATCCCCCGTCGAAGATCGTGCTACCGGCACGCAACGCAACTGTCGGCGAACTGGCCGCCATGATGCAGCGGGCGATGCTCGATCGCCCTGTGGTGGATAAGACAGGACTGACCGGACGGTATGACTTCGATCTCGAGTGGGCTCCGGACGAGACCCAATTCGGAGGCGAGGTGCCTCGAGCATCGAATGATGCACCCAGCCCCCCACTCTTCATCGCACTACAGGAACAACTCCGTCTGAAGATCACCGCAACCCATGGCCCTGTCTCCACGCTTGTGGTGGACAAAGCCGACAAGCCAACCGACAACTAACCGTAATCTCAGCCAATCACTGAAAGCTATCCCGAATGATCGCCATACGCAAAGCCTTCGCCGCCGCTCTTCTGTTTGCCGTCAGCACCTTCTCGCACGCGCAGGACTTCTCTTCCATCGATACGCTGATGGCCGATGCGTTAAAGGCTGGCCAGCTTCCCGGCGGTGTCGTTGTGATTGGGCACGATGGCAAGGTTGTCTTTCATAAGGCCTACGGCGACCGCAAGGTCGCCGGCGAAATTGGCCCCGATGGTTCGACCGCCGCCGAGCCGATGACCGAAGAGACGATCTTTGACATGGCCTCGCTGACCAAGTGCATCGCGACCGCGACGGCGATGATGCAGCTCTATGAGCAGGGCAAGTTCCAGTTCGATGATCCGGTCGCCAGGTATCTGCCTGCCTTCGCCGCCAACGGCAAAGAAAAGATCACCATCCGTCAGATCCTGACGCACCACTCCGGCCTCGCACCTGATGTCTCGCTGAAAGACCCATGGGGACTTGCCGCTCCGGATAAGGCGGAAGGCATCAAGCGTGCGATGGAGTCCACGCCCATCAATCCTCCTGGGGCAAAGTTCGTTTATTCCGACATCAACTTCATCACTGCCGGAGCCCTGGTCGAGAAGCTCTCGGGTGAGCCGCTGGACGTCTACGCGCAAAAACATATCTTCGAGCCGCTGAAGATGACGCACACCCGCTACCTGCCCTTCGACAAGGTGTGCGGACATGCGAAGAAGGTTGGCGCGGCGCTGGTCTATGAAGACACCAAGGCCATGTACAAGTGCGCCGAGGGAACGTGGCCCGGCACCTTGATCCCGGGCATCGCTCCTACGGCACATGACGACGAGCTCAACGCACAGGTGAATCCGCATTTCGACCAGCTCATTCGTGGATCGGTTCATGACCCGACGACGCGACGCATGGGTTCAGTCGCCGGACACGCCGGCGTCTTCTCCACTGCGCAGGATGTCGCCATCTACGCGCAGGCTCTGCTCGACAAGCTTGCGGGCCGGCCATCCGCCTTCCCACTC
>JABFXN010000374.1 GCA_013361705.1 Acidobacteriaceae bacterium | reverse complement strand
GAAGACCAAGAGTAAAGTGCCTGCTGACCAGGGACGTAAGTTCGGAAAGATCGATGTCGAGGCTTTTCTCGACGCCGGCATCGGAGTTTCAACTTTCTATTACGGCGATCTCGACCCGGATTATCTTGGCGGCTTGCAGCAGGGAATTCGCGCCCGTTACCTGAAGCCCGGCCAGATTGAACCTGCAGCCGACGAATGGGGATCAATCAGTGCATGGGCCTGGGGCATGAGCCGGGTGATGGACTACCTGGAGACCGACAAGGCGGTGGATGCGAAACAGGTTGCGGTTCATGGCGTCTCGCGCCTGGGCAAGACCACAATGTGGGCGGGCGCTCATGACCAGCGGTTCGCCGCAGTGATCGCAAGCTGCAGCGGTGAGGGAGGGGCGGCGCTCAGCCGCCGCGATTACGGAGAGAGGATTGAGGACCTGGTCAGCCCCCGACGCTACCCGTACCAGTTCGCAATCAACTACCAGAAGTACGCCTCCGACGTCAGCAAGCTACCAGTGGATGCGCATATGCTGGTGGCCCTGGTAGCTCCGCGGCCTCTGTTGCTGCAGACGGGCAGCACGGACACCTGGTCCGATCCAAAGGGAGAGTTTGAGGCGGAGGTGGCAGCCGGCCCGGTCTACACCTTGCTGGGCAAACAGCCCTTGGGTACGACCCAATGGCCCGCTCCGAACCAGCCGATCTTCCATGACCTCGCCTATTACATGCATGATGGCGGGCATGGCATGGTTCCAAATGATTGGAAGGTTTACGTTGAGTTCTTAAAGCAACACTTCAAGACTGCAATGTAGGAAGATGTGAAAAGAAAAGGGGCACGGCGATTGCCGTGCCCCTTTTCTTCTTGGTGTCGGAAGTCTTAACGAAGGAACATGCTGAGTTCGTTAGCGGCTGCGCGCAGGTGCGGAAGATAGCGCTGCTGAAGGTCTGGCAGAGGCATACGGGGCGCATGGCTGGAAAGGTTGAGAGTCGCCACAACCCTGCCTGAAGGGGCGAAGACCGGTACCGCGATCGAGCGCAGGCCGATCTCATATTCCTGGTCGCAGATCGCGAAGCCGTTGCGGCGGATATTGCGGATCGCCAGGCGCAGACGGTCAGGGGTGGTAATGGTGCGGTTGGTGTACGGGTAGTAGGTGATACGCGCGAGGAACTGTTCGAGCTGCTCAGGCGGCAGGTAGGCCAGCAGGACACGGCCCATGGAGGTGCAGAAGGCCGGCAGGCGGGAACCGATATGCAGGTCGACCGCCATGACGCGGGAGACCTGAGAGCGAGCGACGTAAACGATCTCATCCCCGTCCAGCGTGGCCACCGAGAACGACTCGCGGAACTGCTGGGTCATGCGCTCCAGGATGGGCTGCGCGGCAGAAGAGAGGGAACTGGAGGAAGTGTAGGTGTGCGACAGTGTCAGCAGCCGTGGCCGCAGCGAATAGCGCTGGCCGTCCTCGGCGCCGGCGAAGCCGAGCTTCGTCAGCGTGTACAGGCAGCGGCGCACTGCAGCGCGCGACAGACCGGTTTTCGCCGAGAGCTGCGAGATAGTCATCTGCGGTGTCTGTTGGGTGAATGCCTGAATGACGACGAGGCCTCGGGCCAGCGACGTCATAAAATTAGGATCACCCGCAAATTGATCCAGGGAAGAAGCCGGCGTCTGCCGGACTGTGGGAGCAGGTGCGGGAGCTTCGGCGATAACGGCGGCAGAATCAGTCTGGTTCGGCATACAACATCCCGTGCGATAGACGCACTATAGTGACGATAAACGAACGGCGTTACGGAATCAAGGAGAACTGAGACGGTGTTGGTTCAACTAGGCAGTGAGGAGACGATCTACTACGAGGCCGCCGGCCCTGAAGGCGCGCCTGCAATCATCTTTAGCCACTCTCTCGGTCAGGGCGCATATCTGTGGAACGCACAGGCGGAGCACTTCGGGCGCAGCTTTCGGACTGTTATCTATGAACAGCGCGGTTTTGGCCGCTCAAACTCCCAGCAGCCACCGAATACGCTTGCGGGGATGGGGAACGACGTTCTTGCCCTGATGGATCATCTCGGCATTGCGAAGGCTCATTTTTGCGGTATTTCTATCGGCGGTATGGTTGGCCAGTGGTTGGGTGTAAACGCAGCCGACCGCATTCAGAAACTGGTCTTATCCAATACAGCTGCGAAGATCGGAACCGCCGAGTTTTGGCAGAAACGCGCGGAAGATACCCGGCTTTCGGGCGTGGAACAGTTTCTACCCGGCAGCGCAGAGCGCTGGCTGACGGCGGATTTTCGCGCAGAGCATCCAGAGGTCGTGCCGGAGCTGGAGAACTCCGTTCGCCGCAGTAGCATTGCCGGTTATGCCGCCGGCTGTGAGGTGCTGGCGACGACGGATCTACGTGATTCTGTGAGCCAGATCAAGCTGTCAGTGCTCTGCATCGCAGGCAATGAAGACCCCACAACGTCTCCGGCGGACCTGCAGTTTCTCGCCGGCAAAATCCCTGCAGCGCAATATTGTGAGCTGCCCTCGGGCCATCTCTCGTGCGTCAATCGGCCGGGTCTATGGAATGAGGCAGTGATGGAGTTTCTGGCTTAGGGGAAATTGAAGAATGGAATGATTGAAGGATTGAATAATGTTCGAGCGCAGCTCGAACGGGGTGGACACAATCCTATGCAAGTTCCAGATGCAGGAACTGGCTGAAGCCTGTGGGCACATAGTCTCCAAATGGCTCGCCAAACTGGAAGCCGAAGTTCTGGTAGAGCTGTACGGCCGCGTCGAAGGCTGGGCCGCTGCCGGTCTCGAGGCTCAGGCGCTTGATGCCGCGCTGTCTCGCCGTCTCGACGATATGGGTGAGAATCGCTTTGCCGACACCCTGTTTCAGGAAGTCAGGATGAGTCCGCATGGACTTGATCTCCGCTGCGTCCGCGCTGAGCATGCGCAACGCTCCTACGCCTGCCAGGCGGTCTCCACGCCATGCGGCCCAGGTTGTGATCTCGGGCTTCTTCAACCCCGAGAGGTCGAGAGCGTACACACTCTCCGGCGGTGAAGAAGCGCGCATCCCGGCCAGGTGAAGCTCTAGCAGTTCGCGTATCTGAGGATTGTCAAAGTCGGCAAGGCGGATCTCGAGCGGTTTCATGCGAACAAAGTCTCTCTGAAAAGGTAAGAGGCCTGCTCCTCCTGATGAAGAGCAGGCCTCTGCGGTTACGAGATTGTTTACTTGCGGCGGGCCTTGCGGTAGCGCTCGATCAGGGCGTTGGTGGAGGTGTCGTGCTTCAGTTCGCCTGCACCCTCGAGCTCGGGAACGATGCGCATGGCGAGTACCTTGCCGAGCTCAACGCCCCATTGGTCGAAGGAGTCGATATTCCAGATCACGCCCTGGGTGAAGACGATGTGCTCGTACAGGGCCACCAGCGTTCCCAGTACTTTCGGGGTCAGCTCCTCGGCGAGGATGGTGTTCGACGGACGGTTGCCCTCGAAGACGCGGTGCGGCACCAGCCAGTCGGCTGTACCCTCAGCCTTCACCTGCTCCGCGGTCTTACCAAAGGCCAGAGCCTCGGTCTGCGCGAAGACATTCGCCATCAGGAGATCGTGATGATTGCCTACGGCGTTCAGCGAGCGCATGAAACCGATGAAATCAGCGGGGATCAGGCGCGTGCCCTGGTGGATCAACTGATAGAAGCTGTGCTGGCCATTGGTGCCGGGCTCGCCCCAGTAAATGGCGCCGGTATCGTGAGCGACATGCTCGCCTTGCAGGGTAACGTGCTTGCCGTTCGACTCCATGGTGAGCTGCTGCAGGTAAGCAGGGAAGCGCTTCAGGTACTGGTCATAGGGCAGCACAGCGTAGGTCTGTGCGCCGAAGAAGTCGGTGTACCACACGCTCAGCAGGCCGAGGATGACCGGCAGATTCTTCTCAAAGGGAGTCGAGCGGAAGTGCTCGTCCATCTCGTGGAAGCCAGCCAGCATCTGGCGGAAGTTGTCGGGACCAATGGCGATCATGGTCGACAGGCCGATGGCCGAGTCCATGGAGTAGCGTCCACCGACCCAGTCCCAGAAGCCAAACATGTTGGTCGTATCGATACCGAACTTCGCCACTTCCTTGGCGTTGGTGGAGATGGCTACGAAGTGGTTGGCGACTGCCTTCTCATCCTTCAGTCCCTTCAGCAGCCACTCCCGCGCAGTGTGCGCGTTGGTCATGGTCTCGAGTGTGGTGAAGGTCTTCGACGCAATCAGGAAGAGCGTTGTCTCCGGATCCAGGTCATGGGTCGCTTCAGCAATGTCAGTTCCATCGACGTTAGAGACGAAACGGAACTGCAGATCGCGCTTGGAGTAGTGACGGAGCGCCTCATAGGCCATCACCGGGCCGAGGTCCGATCCACCGATGCCGACGTTGACGACCGTCTTGATCGCCTTGCCGGTAAAGCCTTTCCACTCACCGGAACGGACGCGATCGGCAAAGCCGGACATCTTGTCCAGGACCTCGTGGACCTCGGGAACAACATCTTTGCCGTCGGAGAAGATCTGGGTGCCTTTGGGAGCGCGCAGAGCGATGTGCAGTACGGAACGGTTCTCGGTGATGTTGATCTTTTCGCCGGAGAACATGGCGGCGATCTTGTCCTTCAGGCCGGCTTCATTGGCCAGCGAGAGCAGCAGCTTCAGGGTCTCGTCGGTGATGCGGTTCTTGGAGAAATCGACGAAGACTCCGGCGGCCTCAAGGGCATAGCGCTCGGCGCGGCCGGGATCAGTGGCAAACAGCTCGCGCAGGTGAGTCTTTTCAATAGCCTTGTAGTGCTGCGCAAGCGCGCTCCATGCGGTCGAAGTGCTCATAACGAAATATCGGCTCCGTTCTATGTCTTGTAGCAGTTGAGTGTTTTGGCCGCAGCCGACGTGTCTCGCGGCCCATCCGTTTCCATTATCGCCGACCGAGGGGTGATATGAATCACTGCGCCCGGCGCACGCAGGGAACTAGGCTGAGGTCACATTTCGGGAGGGAAGCCATGAAGAACGTTGGAATTCTCGATCAGGCCGTCCGTATCGTTGTCGGTGTGGTTTTATTGAGTCTCATCGTCCTTGTTGAAGGATCAGTGCGTTGGATAGGTCTGATCGGTCTTGTACCTTTGCTTACCGGTTTGTTCAGTTATTGCCCTCTGTACAGCGTTTTGGGTATCCGGACTTGCCATCCCTGATGGCATAGATGCCACGACCTTTCAGACCGGTGTATCTATCAAGGCGATCAAGCGTTTTTAGCTGAGAGCAGCCAGGACGTCCGCAGGCTCTGGACGCACACGGAAGTCCGCATGTGCCTCGGCGAAACGAATCGTGCCGTCCTGACCGACGACGAAAGTGGCCGGCAGAGGCAGACGCCATGCCGCATCCGTCGCGGGCTTCAGGGCATTCTGGCCGGTATTGATGAACGGAATATTGACCAGAATCGACCGGTAGTACTGCTGCATGGCCGGCGACGGCGTATAGGCGATGCCAAATTTTTCGGCAAGCTCTGAACCCTCGTCCCGCAGCAGCGGGAAGCGCAGGGCATGTTGCTGCACGGTAAAGTCAGACTGGCGTACAGTCTGCGGCGAGACTGCCACGAACAATGCTCCGCGCTCCCGCAGCAACGGATACAACTCGCGCCAGGTTTCCAACTCGGTGATGCAGTAGGGACACCAGCGTCCCCGGAAGAAGTTGATGACCAGCGGCCCCAGAGCAAGAAGATCCGCGGAACGGATCGGCTTGCCGCTGATGGCATCGGGAAGAGAGAACTCAGGAGCCCTGGAGCCTACGGGGAGAATACGGTCTTCAATGCCAGTCGCGAATAACTCAGCGATGGCGTGTTCATTGATTTCCAGACGTTCAGCCTGGACGAGCCGCCGGGTGTTCGCGGTGATCTCGTCCAGTTGGGTCTGCAGTACGGGGATACTCTGTTCGTCCACTCTTACATGGTAGACATGTCGTGGCATTCCATGGCGGCTGCGGCAGCCTTTTTAGACTTGCTACCCTTTGCTGCCTTTGCAACCATCGAGCGGTTAGGTGTGCTTTCCGCAGGGGATTTCTTTGTTCCTGATAGCGACTTCAGCAGAGTCGTCAGGCGTGCATATCCGTCTTCACGCGCCTTCTTGTTATTCGGGTTGGTATCGGTTGGGTCAACGCCCGCACGCATGAATCCATGGCCTGCGCCGTCATAGGTAACTGGTTCGTAGGTCTTGCCCGCGGCTTTCATTGCTTCGATGGTCGAGGGAATGGTGGCATCGATGCGCGCGTCGTTGCCCGCGTAGAAGCCGTATACCGGCACGGTGATCTTTTTCATATCGTCCGCGGCCGGTGGGGGTCCGTAGAAGACATAGGCGGCGGAGATGTCATGGTTATTGGTCGCAAAGCGGAAGGTCTGTCCTCCGCCCCAGCAGAAGCCGCCGACAGCAATCTTGCCGTTGCCGGCAGGAATCGTCTTTGCATACGCGACGGCGGCATTCAGGCCTTCTGTGACGGCATCGGGTGAGAGTGTGGAGACGGCCTTGGTGACCTCATCACGGGTGGCGAACGAATCGGTATTGCCGCCGTTCGGACCTTTACCGGTAAGCAGGTCAGGAGCGACAACGATGTAGCCGCTGGCGGCAAGGTCGTCTGCCATGGTTTTCATCCAGTCACTCAGCCCGAAGATCTCGTGAATCAGGACGACGACGGGAGCTTTGTCCTTGATCTCCGGATAGACAACGAAGGCCTGCACCGGTCCACCGGAGGTCTTCAGAGAGATGTACTCGCGGTGACGTGGAGACTTGTCGAGGCGGGCTTTGGCCCAGTCCTGGGCGTGAAGGGTTGCGGTAGAGACGGGCAACAGCAACGAGCAGGCAAGCAGGAGTCGGCGCATGCGCAGCAGTGTAGAGCGCATCGGAAGCCATCTGCAATTGCCAGAATGTAATTTTTCTAATGAATGTGCTTCAGGGTGGATGTCGGCGGCACGTGATGCGGATGTGGTCTTTCCTGCAGCAGCATGCACGCCAGGCCAACGTTGACGGTACCGAATCCAAGCAGGTAGCCGTAAAGCATACGCATCGAAGTATCCGTTGCCAGAGGTGCTTCCATAAGGGCGCTGATCAGAAAGTAAAGCGACGCGGCGCCGGAGACGAGTGCCGAGGCATACACCAGGATCGTGCGATGGTGCCGCCACACATGACGAGCTGTGACGAGGTCTGACACGGCAGCCGCTCCGGCTTGTGCCGCTACCAGATAGAAGAACCAATGGAGACGAGCATGTTCAAAGGCAATGGTTGCCAGCAGCAACGAGATGGTGATGCCAGCGGAACCCTGCAACCGGCTTGCGATCTGGCCGGGGCGCTTGGGGAGCGCAAAGCTTTCAAAGAACACCAAGGCACTGTCCGCCGCGCCATAGCCTGCCAGAAATAACACTGACAGCACCATGGCAAACGGCAACAGTAAGACAGAGGACGACATCTGCGGGATGAGCAAAATGGCACAGCCGAACAGTATCGCCAGAACCCCGCGGAACAACGTGATAATCCAATATGTTTCGTAGCGGTGCATGGCGACCCCTCCTTTCCGGGGTGATGCTTAGCGAACAGTCAAGACAGGACAAGGAGCTTCCTGGATCAAGCGTGTGAGCGTGGTCCAAAGAGCTCGACTCGAGAGCGGACCCTTATTGTGGCGGCCCGTAACGATAAGGTTGGCCTCGCACTGCTTGGCCTGCGCGACGATCTCCCGTGAGGGTTCGCCGTGCCGTACACGATATCCAGCCTGACAGAATGCCGTCGCATCGGCCGGCACCAGCTGCTGGAGCCGATGTTCAATCGCCTCGCGTTCTTCGCTTGTAGGCCAGCCGGCCTGGGGAAGGACATGCAACAGTGTCAGCTTCGCCTGAAACTCCTCGGCAAGCGAGGTCGCGTATTGCGCGGCATGCAGCGCTGCCGGTTCAAGATCAGTGGCAAGTAGAATGCAGGTCGGCGTCTCGGCGACTTTGGCTTCCGGACCGATGACCATGACCGGTATGGGAGACCGGCGCAGCATCGACTCCGCTACGGAACCCAGCAAAACCTTCTCCAATCCGCGTGCACCATGCGAGCCGACTACCAGAAGGTCGATTGCCTCGGATTTTACGACCTTGGCTAGCTCGTCGTTTAGATACCCCTCGCGGATAGCGATGCGGTGAGGCACAGTGGCTAATTCCGCATGCGCCGAGATCTGTGCAGCCATACGTTTCTCGGCATGGGCACAGGCGGCTGAAGAGGCTTCAATGGTGGTGAGGGTGGCGTCCGGCGTAATGACAGGGGGAATGATGTTGTGGAAGATCACCAACTCACCCTGATAGGTACGAGCCAGATGACAGGCTGCGAACAGTGCCGCATCGGCGTAGGCCGAAAAGTCGGTGGCGACGAGGATACGGCGGAACTTCAGCCGGGTGGTCTGAAGGTGAATCTCGGCGGGGGCGGAATGGAAACTTAGCGCCATGAAACACACTCCTTTCGCGGCCGGCTGGCAGCAAAGTAAGAGTGCGCGTGTCCGGGAACCGAAGTCGGTGATGGCGATCACACCGGCTGCCGAACGAACCGATCCCGAGGTCAGCGCTCTGCGTGCCCCTTCGGCCAAGTCTCGCCGGCCTTTCTATCTGCGTTCGGTCGACGAAGACGGCAACTATTGTCGCCCCGAAGAATCATGGGCGTCCATATCTTGTTTAGATGCTCAAAAGGCTTGCTCCGGCCGATCACACGGCTGGAGCAAGCCTTATGTTGCTCTATTCTTTCCCGCGCCACCCACTGCTTTGGAGTAGATGGGGCATCCAGTGGTTGAGCTTTCTAGCGGCCGAAGCGTCCCATACTGCCCATCTGGCTCATCAGGCGGCGCTGCATCTTACCGCCACCGGCGCCCATGCCTTTGAACATCTTCCGCATCT
>JABFXN010000059.1 GCA_013361705.1 Acidobacteriaceae bacterium | reverse complement strand
CGTGATCGCTGCCGTCAGCGTCGTCTTACCGTGATCGATATGTCCAATCGTTCCCACGTTTACGTGCGGCTTCGACCGGTCAAATTTTTCCTTTGCCATCTTGTTCTCCTGTCAGATTGCACACCCGGCCAACTGCAGCCGGTTTTGTTTCAAAACTAATTTTGGGGTTTGCGTAGCGCCTCAGTAGTAGGCGTACACCTTCAGATATTTCGCCCGCAGCTCGGGAGCGACCTTCTCCAGGGTGGAGAGGTAGAACTCACGGATCATGCCCCTGTCGCCGTCGCTGAGCTTGGCGTAGCTGTTGGAAGCAGCGGTGCCCAGCTTGCCGGCAGTGAGGACCTGCTCGAAATCGCGGACGCGCAGCTTGCTGCGATCCAGCGACTTCAGAAAGTCCTGCACTTTTGCGGAGGAAAATGAAAGCTCGATTGCGGCTTTGACCGCGTTAAACGTCTGCTGGTCTTGCACAGGAATCACTGCCTGCTCGTACATCCAATCTCCTCAACAACACCGAAGCATCTGGAGCGGGAGACGGGAATCGAACCCGCGACCAACAGCTTGGAAGGCTGTGACTCTACCACTGAGTTACTCCCGCCCGCCTTACAGAAACCTGGAGCTGATGATGGGGCTTGAACCCATGACCTCTCCCTTACCAAGGGAGTGCTCTACCACTGAGCTACATCAGCTTCTTCTCATCCTGCCGATACTTCATGCGGCCTAGCAGGATGCGTACAGCAAAAAATCCCAGCAGAATCATGGTGAGGGAGCGGTACTTCCCCGGCTCCATTGTCTCCCAGGCTGCTGCTGCCAACCCGAGAAGCACCACCAGCGCGATGGTCATTCGACCGGAACCGCCCGCGCCCAAATCCATCGGCTCCGCCTCACAAACTTAGTGGTGCACAGGGGAGGATTCGAACCTCCGTAGCGCGTTGCGCGGCAGATTTACAGTCTGCTGCCATTAACCACTCGGCCACCTGTGCACATTGTCACCCCTACCGCACGCAACCCTGCATCGCAACCCAGAACAACCGTTGAGATGGCAGGAAGTGCAGCCGGGAGGGGCGTTACTACCAAAACCTGCGCTGCCAGGGGAGCTAATTGGAGCTGGCGAAGGGATTTGAACCCCCGACCGTCTGATTACAAATCAGATGCTCTACCAGCTGAGCTACGCCAGCCCAAACAGCAATCTGCGCTGCTGTTTTCAAGAGCAGCGCAGAATCAAATCTAGCACACAGACGGCTGTGCGTAAAACCGAGGCAGGAGCAAAATCGATGAAAGCAGGCCCTTATGTACGAGAGGACCGATTCGGGGTGCGGGATAGGGAAGCCGCAGGTTATCTTTTCCTGCAGTCTCTCGTCCCACAGAGTAGTTCCCGAGGTGTACTTTTATGCTTCGTTCTTTAGCCCTTGGTACGCTGCTGATCCTTCCGCTCTCCGTGAGCCCGGCGCAGGACGTTACCGGCACACAGCAGGAGGGGCCCGCGTCCCCCACCGTCGGCGCCCCGAAAGAGCAGAAGACGCTGACCAACGATGCCATTATTCGCATGGCCAAGGCGGGGCTGGATGAAGACCTCATTGCGCAGACGGTGCGGACGCAGCCTGGAAGCTACGCCACCGGCTCCGACGATCTCATCGCCCTGAAAGAAGGCGGCGTCTCCCAGACGGTGATCTCCGCCATGCTTGCCAAAAACTCCGGCATGACAACTCACACCGAGAAGCCGATTGACCTGCCGCCCGCTTCGTCGCAGGTTGACGATATCGGCGTCTATTACAAACTGCGCGAGACGCAGGACTGGCAGCCGATGCCCATCGAGTTGGTGAACTTCCGCCAGGGCGGAGCCCTGAAGTCGACTCTCACCAACGGCATCATCAAGAAAGACATGAATGGCCATGTGAAGGGCCCGAGCGCAAAGCTCAATATGCGCGCCGGAGACCAGATTCTGATCTACACACCGGGAGGTACGCAGCCGGAAGAATACCTGCTGCTGCGCTTCCGCCAGCACGCCGACAACCGCGAGTTCCGCACCGAAACCGGCAATGTCTTTCACTCGGAGACCGGCGCCGAGCGCGACGCCGTCTCCTTCCAGCCGCGCAAGATTGGAAAGAACATGTACGCCTACGAGGTCCCAGATCTTGAGCCAGGCGAGTACGGCGTTCTACCCCCGGGCAATGTGAATCAACGGGGCATGGCGAATGCGGGGAAGATCTATACATTTGCCATCGGAAGATGAATTGAATAATTGCTAATGGAATGATTGAAGAATTGTCTGCCGCAACAGTGGGTTTCAATCATTCAATTATTCAATCCTTCCATCATTCACTTGCCCCTCTCATCGGAAACCCGCACAATCAATACGCATGCGAAAACGCACGCGGTACTCGCTGCTGATCGCCCTGGCGCTACTTGGAGCGCTGGTGGTTGCCATTCTTCTGCGCAAGAGCGCTCCGCCTGAGGTGGCGCGGTTGCTGCCGGAGTCCGACGGTATTCTTTACCTCAACCTGAAACCCATTCGCCTGATCACGAAGCTGGACCAGAAGGCCATTACACGCACGCCGGACTATCAGAAGTTCATCGATGCGACTGGTTTTCTCTTTGAGCGCGACCTCGATGCTGTGGCCTTCTCGCTGCACCGCATGGATAATCCCACCGGTCCCAACGGTCCGGTGGCCTACTCAGAGGTCTTCGAGGGGCGCTTTGACGGCAAGCGATTGAGCGACTATCTGCGTTCCATTTCCAGTTCGACGGAGATCTATGCCGGCCACGAGATCTTCACCGTGCCGGTTGAGAACCGCGAGCTGCGCGTCACCACTCTCGGCTACGATATGGTAGCTGCCTCCAATATGCCAACGGCTGAGCAGATCCACTCCATCCTCGATCGCTACCGCGCCTCGGCCTCGCCCTTCTCCGGCTCCTCGCTGCTGGGCGAGCATTACAGTTCCGTTCCACTGCTCTCGTTTGCCTGGGGCATCGGTCAGATCGGCCTCCCTTTGACCGAGAGCGGCAATATGAGCCTTAGTGGCGTACAGCTTCCTCTGCCACAAGACGCGACCTTCGTCGCCTCGGCGCGTTTTGTCGGTTCGCTGCGCCTGCGCGTGGAAGAGATCGCCGCCAACGAACAGGCTGCCGCTCGCGATGCGGGCAATATGAACATGTTGTTGACGCTCTTTCGGGGCTTTGAGCTGAACCAGGCCCGCTCGGCCGAAGACACGCTCCTCCTGGAAGCCCTGGCGAACGCCAAAATCGAGCAAAAGAAGGAACGCGCGGTCCTCACCTCCGCCATCTCTCTCGATGCGCTGCGGCGAGCGTCCAATAACCAGAAGTAAGGGAAAGGCGGGCGTGGGGATTTGAACAACCGTTCGATTGCGCTGTTGAAGTGGATTGTCTTTCCTCTCAGCCTGTTCCCGTTTGTGCTGGTCGCCTGGCATTTCTGGCTGGCAGCCAGCGGAACCCAGCCCGACGCTCTCGGCGCCGATCCGGTCAATACGCTTACCCACATCACCGGCGACTGGACGATGTGGTTTCTGCTGATCTCGCTGGCGATCACACCCGTCCGCCGCCTGTCGCCGAGGCTGGCATGGCTGATTCGCTTCCGCCGCATGCTCGGCCTCTTTGCTTTCTTCTATGGGACATTGCACCTCGGCACCTATCTCTTCCTCTTCTCGGGTTATGACGTGAATGGGGCCTGGGAAGGTGTGAAGTCCGGGCATCTGAGCGTGTTGTGGACGAACTTCGTCGCCGTATGGCCCACCATCCGGGAAGATGCGATGAAGCGTAAGTTTGTCCAGGTGGGTCTTCTGTGCTGGTTCATCCTGCTGCTGCTGGCGCTCACCAGTCCGCAATGGGTGCTGCGCAGGATGGGCGGCAAGCCCTGGCAACGGCTGCATCGCTGGGTCTATGTTGCCGGAGCACTCGCTGTCATCCACTACTGGTGGCTGGTGAAGAAGGGCGTGCTTACGCCGTGGAGGGATACTGCCGTTCTGATTGCGCTGCTTCTGGGCCGTCTCGCGTGGATGCTGTGGAAGCGGAGCAAGACAGCGGCTCCCCGTGCGGTGCAAACCGTATAAGACACGCCTTTCGCAACTTTCTCTGCCGGCTACGGTTCTAAACAGGCACGCGGAGGTACGTCCCCCATGCACCGAGCGTCTGTTTGTTTTGCCGTAGTTCTTTTGCCTGCCATGCTGCTTCCGGCACAGATGGTGCGTTCCGCACAGATGTCGAAGTCGAAAGCGCCTAAAGCTGAGAAGGCTATGCCCTTGCAGCCCCTCACCGAGCGTGAGCGAGCGCAGCAGATTCTCAACCGGTTCACCTTTGGAGCGCGGCCGGGCGAGGTGGAGCAGGTTCTCTCCATGGGTACCGACAAGTGGTTTGCCCAGCAACTCGATCCCAGCAGCATCAAGGACGACGCGGTGGCGCGGCGCCTGGGTGACTATCCCGTCCTGCGCATGACGCCGGATCAGGTGGTGCAGACCTTCCCGGCGCAGTTCGTGGTGCAGCAGGTCGCCGAAGGCAAGATGCCTAAACCGTCCGACCCGCAGTTGGCCGCAGTCTACGAGGTCGGGCTCTGGCGCTGGCAGAAGTCGCTGGACGACAAAAAGGTCGATGCGGACGGCACCAGCCACATGCCTACGCCGGAACAGCAGGAGGAGCAGAAGAAAGCTGATCAGGCCACTGCTGCCCGTATCGCGGGGGAACTCTTTGCGATCGACCGCAAAGACCGCATGGCGAACCTCCTGTCGCGTCCCGTAGCCGACCGAGCGGCTTTTGCCCAGTATGTTGCCGGAGAACAACGCACCCTTCTGATCGGCGAGTTCACACCACGCGAGCGGGAGTACTTCTATGCCATGGCTGCGCCCTCAGGTTCCAGCTACCGTACTCTGCAGGAGCTGAGTGAGGCGAAGATGCTGCGCATGGTATTGAGCGAGCGTCAGGTGCAGGAGGTGATGACCGACTTCTGGTTCAATCACTTCAACGTCTACGGTCCGAAAGACTCCGACCAGTGGTATACGCCCGCCTATGAGCGCGACGCCATCCGGCCCTACGCCCTGGGCAAGTTCCGCGATCTGCTGCTGGCGACCGCCAAGTCTCCGGCAATGATGGTCTACCTCGACAACTTCACCTCCATCGGACCAAACAGCGAGGCCAACGGCGGCAAACGCAAAGATGGCAAACGGAACGGCCGCGGCCTGAACGAGAACTACGCCCGCGAGGTGATGGAACTGCACACTGTCGGCGTCAACGGCGGCTACTCACAGGCCGATGTGACTCAGCTCGCCGCCATCCTGACGGGCTGGAGCGTCGACAACCAGAACCTTGGGGGCAAGTTCCTCTTCGATCCGAAGAAGCATGAACCTGCCGAGAAGCAGTGGTTCGGACAGACGGTTCCTGACGATCCGCAGAACGGCCAGCAACAGGGAATCATCGCCCTGACAAAGCTTGCCTCCATGCCGCAGACCGCGCACTTCATCAGTTGGAAGCTGGCGCAGCGCTTTGTCGCGGACGACCCGCCTCCGGCACTTGTCGATCGCATGGCGGCAACCTTCCTGAAGACCGACGGAGATATCAAGCAGGTGCTGCTCACATTGGTGCACTCGCCTGAGTTCAGTACCCGCCGTTACTTCCGCAACAAGATGAAGACGCCGCAGGAGTTTCTCGCCTCAGCCTTCCGCGCCACGGCAACCGACCCTGGCAATCCCGGTCAGATGGTGCAGACCCTGCGCCAGATGGGAATGCCCTTCTATGGCAAGCTGGAGCCAACCGGCTACTACATCACCGCCGATCACTGGATGAATACCACTGCTCTGATTGACCGGCTGAACTTCGCCATGCAGTTGACCCAGAGCAAGTACGGTGGGCAGAAGTTCGATTCGTCCCGCCTGCTTGCCGTCGGCCTGATGTCGCAGCCTTCGGTCTCCGGAGGAGTGAAGCCGGTCAGCGCCCCCGCCGGTAACGGCGAGGTCCGGGCGGTGAAGATCGTCGATTCGGTGTCGTCTGTGCGAGGACGTATGCCTTCGCCGATCACCGGGATGGACGTCGCTCTGGACGTGTTGGAAACGACGCTGGTAGGAGGCCCGGTCTCAGAGAAGACGAACGCCCTGATCCATCAGCAGGTCGCTCAGCCGGCGCCGCAGGCGCAGACCGGATCTCAGCTCGATCAGCACCAGACGCAAATCGCTCAAACCCAGACCGGTCAAGCTCAGCAACCAGCTCAACCGCAACAGCCGATGAGTCCGCCCGACACGCTGAATATGCTGACGGCACTGGTTCTCGGATCTCCGGAGTTCCAAGTGCGGTAGGAGATTCATTTATATCGGTATATCACTATTCCCGAGCAGGGACAGCTTGATGTGCCTCCTCCAGCAGATCGATGGTTTCCTGCAGCCGCTGAAGATCGAAAGCGCGGCGAAGCACATAGACCGGAACGGTCGAGACAATGGCTCCTGAAGAGGCGAAGATAGCTGCCCGTCTCCCAAGCAGCTCTCCTGCGCGGCGGCGGAAGACCTGTTGTTGTACCAGTAACAGGGCATCCATCCCAGTTTTCCGTAGGAGCGTAGCGGGTTCTCCGGCTTCACCCCGCTCCAAAAAGTAGATAGCCGCCAGGGGAGTGGTCTTCTGTGAGAAGGCGGAGACGTTCTCAAAACGGAAGTGATACTTGCCCTGTAGTGCGGCATGGACTCCGGACTGTTTCAGGTCGGGCAGGATCTCCATCGACTGCGGCAGCAGTTTAACGCGAGGAAAGGCTGGACGTACGGACCATCCCTCGGTTGCCGGCTCCAAAGCGCAGACATCGTCCGAGAGCATGGTATGTCCCCGCTGGGTGAGGGTTGCGGCCAGGGTAGACTTGCCTGCTCCGGAGCGTCCGGAGAAGATGACGGCGCGGCCTCCCAGGCTCAGACAGGAGCCGTGCAGCGGGAAGACGCCGCGCTGATGACAGATGATGCCGAGGCCTGTGCCATACAGGAAGTTCCGGACCTCGATTGGATCTGCGCCGGGTTCGACCCGCAGTCGGATCTCACAGCCGTCCTTCACGGAAAAAGTACAGATGGCGGGCATCTCAATGCGGCCGAGAGAGGGTGCTTCGATCTGAAAACCGGGCCACGCCGCAGGCGCGCCCGGGTCGACGAACTCCGGCTCGTTCAAGGTCAGTGTGATGTCTGGAAGATGCTGGGTATCCTGCCAAAGGGCAAGTTCGGGCAGAGGAAATTCTGAGCGTACATGCCAGCCGCAGAGGAAGTAATCTGTTGCAGAAGTGGTCACGGGGAGATCGCTTCCAGTTTTACAACAATCTACGAAGATGGGGAAAGAGTTATGCCGGCTGTACACGAACCGATCAGACTCCAGGACCGCTATATCTGGAGCGACGAGCAGATTGGATCCGAGGTCGACGGTAACGTCGTTCTGATGAATCTTGCCAAAGGGCACTATTACGGCCTGGACACGATCGGCAGCGACATCTGGCGACGGCTGGAGCATGGACCTGAGGTCGGCGCCATGGTGCGTGAGTTGGCCGAGATCTACCATCACGACACGGCCGAGGTGGAGCGTGACGTGCTCGCACTCATGGAAAAGATGCGAGAGCAGAATCTGATTCGCCGCCTGTCATGAGCCTGCGTAGCAAAATTAAGACCAGTAAATTCGGATTATTGCGTGAGATTCCCATCGCTGCCGAGGCGACAGCGTGGCTATTTCTGTCGTGGCTTGTGCTGGATGTGCTTCCCGGCAAACTCTACCGGCATTGCATGCAGCCACGGCTGCGTGTTCGAGAACTTGCCGAGGAGCAGAGGCTGCGGGAAATCAAACGCGTGAGCTGGGCCGTGCAGCGTACCTCGATCCGCCTGCCATGGCGTTCGGTCTGCTTCCATCGCGGCATCGCGGCGCACCAGATGCTTCGCCGGCGTGGCATTGCGTCGATCCTGCACTACGGCGTCAATCCCAGGGAGAATCTGGCGGCCCATGTATGGGTTACGGCGGGTGGGCGCCCTGTTGTGGGTGTGCGCGAAGCCGTGGGTTACACCCAGATCGCTGTATTCCCTGATGCGGCGAAGAATAAAGGAACCAGCGTTCTCAATACGCATGCCAGTTTCCGCTGAGGCACGAATCACTTAGGGAGATCGACAAATTCGGTGGTAGCCCATGCACCGGGTGCCCCCATGTCCCTCGAGGACATGGGCCCGGCCTTCACTTTTCCTCGCACTCGTATCAATCTCTTTTGGTTCTAGTTTGGGCTATAGAAAATACGGTCGCGCGTAGCGCGATACCCCACCCTTTCGCTCCGCGAAAGAATGGGGCAACGAGTGTCTGCTGCTTCTAAATTTATCGATACGCCTTAGCGCAGGTTGGCAATCCAATACCCGAACAGCGCCAGGCCAAGCGCGGTGGCCATGAAGGTGACGGTCTGGCGGGTCAGGTATTTTTCACGGCCCGCCGTCATACGCGGCAGCAGAGGAACCCCCATCGCCAGGCCACACAGGAAACCGCCGACATGGGCGCTGTTGTCGATGTGAATGCCGGTATCGCGGAGCAATGTGGCCAGGCCGATAGCCAGGTTCAGGATGGCGAACTGAATGACTGATCCGCGCAGCTTCTTGAGCTCCGGCCAGGGGATAGGAAGCCTGCGGTTGGAGAGCAACACGATTAGGATTCCAGCCAGACCGAAGACCGCACCCGAAGCACCCGCGCCCGCCGAATAGTAAAGAGGGCACCAGTTTTGGCCCCAGGCACAAAGAATGACGTTGAAGGCCATGCTCAGCAGGTTTCCGGCGGCGCCCGTCAGAATGTAGACCGCGAACATGCCGCGGCGGCCCAGAAGAGGTTCTCCCAGAAGCCCCAGATTCCACAGGCACCACATGTTGGTAGCCAGATGCAGAATGCCGACGTGGACGAACATTGCCGTCAGCA
>JABFXN010000380.1 GCA_013361705.1 Acidobacteriaceae bacterium | reverse complement strand
ATTTGAGCGGGGGCACTCCGGCCTACACTAGCCCCGAGCAGGCGGCAGGCGGACAACCTGATCATCGAAGCGATCTATATTCGCTGGCGCTGATTCTTTGTGAGGCGATGAGCGGCAGGCCGCTGATCACCGGCGATTCTTTTGAAGAGATTCGTCACAAGCATCTGCAAGCACAGTGGACGCTTCCCGCAGTGATCCAGAAAGACACCCCGGTTGCGAAACTGCTGGACTGGATGCTGGCTACGGATCCGGCAAAGCGCATGCAGAGTGCGTTCGAGCTTTCCGGCGTACTCGCAGCCCTCGGCTTCGAGCGTCCGGAGTTTCATGGGATGGCGAAGATCGAGATGGAAAATCGAAGGGTCCGGCTCTCCAATTAATAAGCAAAGGCCCAGGCAAGTTGCCTGGGCCTTTGTGTTTTGGGAGGAGGGCTGAAGTTAGAAAAGGATTTTCAAGCCGAATTGCGTATTGAAGGGTTCACCGGCGCCAATACCTGGAGCTCCGTTGTAGTCGCCGATGGTGTCATACAGGCTGAAGCTTCCGCCGACTGTACTGCTTGGCGGTGCGTAGTTGATGCGATTGAAGAGGTTGAACATCTCCGCGCGGAACTGAATGGTCATCAACTCCTTGATCTTCGTGTTCTTGAAGACGGAGAAGTCCACATCGGAATAGCCAGGACCGTAGTAGCCGTTACGGCGCGTGGTGCCAAAGTGACCGGAGACAGGATCGGTAAATGCCGCAGGATTCAGCCAGCTTGCTCCGGGCTTTTGTCCCTGGTATCCCGCCTGCGGATTACCGATCTGGACAGCACGGTCGTTGCCCTCGTTGGTGCCGCTGATATCGCCTGAAGCATGTACCGTGAACGGCTGGCCGCCGTGGAAGCTGAGCAGTGAGTTCAACTGCCATCCATGCGTCAACTCTTTCAGGCCCCACGCCGCTCCCGGAACCTCATAGCTCATCAGAGCGGTGAAGGTATTGCGCGTGTCAAAGTCGCTATTGCCGTAGTCGCCCTTGAAGTTGAAGTTATCCTGCGGCAGGCTTCCTCGATATGCTGTCACCTGATCCAGGTTATGGCTCCAGGTGTAGGCGGCTTGCGTCATCAGCCCATGCCAGTGCATGACGCGTAGCTGTGCCTGTAACGAGTTGTAGTTCGAGGTGCCGATGCTCTCGATCTGATTGATGTTGCCATACTGCGGATAGTTTGAGGCGTAGGGAAGAGAGCTTGCTCCTGCAGTGACGTTGAGCTGGTTCAGATCGAGCAGGCTGAGCAGGCGACGGCCTTCGCTGCCCACGTAACCAAGCTGGGCGATGACATTGGCGCCAATCGTGTGCTCGATATTCAGGCTGTAGTTCTGGTTGTGTGGTGTGCGGAAGTTCCGATCTACGGAGAATACTCCGCATGGATTCGACGAGGAGCATGGGTAGCTGATCGCCGAAGGGAAGATGGCTTGTCCACTGACGATCGTGGTCTTGCCGGGCTGCACTGTAGGGTCGCTGGGAACCGCCTTGCCTGCCGCGCTGATGGTGTAGACAGGGTTGGGGCCTGCTGGATTGCCTTCAACACCATTCGGCGCCTGGTTGCCGGGCCGGTTGTCGAGGAAGGGATTTAGGTTCGGTGTATCGAAGTAGAAGCCATAGCCGGCGCGGATTACGGTCTTTTCATCCAGGCCATACGTGATCCCCAGACGTGGGCTGAAGTTCTTGTAGTACTGCTGATAGAGAGAACCGATCTGGTTGCCCTGGAAGGCGATTCCATTGGTCGAAGTCATCTCCGGACGGAAGACAGAAAGGTCTTTGTTGCCGTTATGCAGCGGGCCGACATAGTCGTAGCGGACACCATAGTTGAGACTCAGCTTTCTCGTAAGTTGCCAGGAATCTCCCGCATTCAGCTCCCACGTGTTGACGAAGACCTGGCGCTCCGGATCTCCAATGGCGATGGTGGCTGCCGATGTATAACCAGCGAGGAAGTCTGCCAGCGCTCCGGCAAGTCCAGATCCGCCGACACGCGTGCCATCAAAGGTGAATGATCCGACGGAGTGGCGCTTATAGAACTCATCGAGCTGCGCCTGCCGAAACTCGCCACCGAGACGAATCTGATGCTTGCCCTTGACCCAGCTCAACTGATCGGTCAGGTGGCCAGTGATGTCGTTACGGCCCTCCGGTGGTGTCATGCCAACCGGGTCGAAACCGGTGATAGTGATATTTGGAGCGTTACCGAAAGGCGCTCCAGTCATAAACCCCAGCGATTGCACATTGAAGTTGGTGTTCGCGTCGTTGAAGACCTGGTTGAAATAGTTCACACCTACCAGCAACTGGTTCGAGATGGAGGGCGAGAGCATGCGGTTATAGACGACCGCGACGTTCTGCACGTGGATCGGTGCCACCTCGAAGTAGTCGTAGATCTGCGATCCGACTGGCGCCACCTGGTTGCCCTGACCGACGAACCAGTGGGCGCTCAGGCTGTCTTTGTCGGTGATGTGATAGTCCACCTTGCCAAGTCCGTTATAGCTGTAGCCAAATTCAGGGACGTTCGAATGGAAGTTATTGACGTTGCCGACCGTGTCGGCGGATAGATTGCCCCCAGCCCACAGAGTATTCAGCACCTTCTGCATGGTCGTATTTACGGGGATATTCTTCGCCGCCAGGATAGCCTTTGCCTGGTTCTGCCAGCCGATGGATGGTTCGGTAGCACTGCCTGACTCGCCGATCACAAAGCGCTGCTTCTCAAAGGTCAAAAATCCGAAGAGCTTGTCCTTCAGGATTGGTGCGCCGACTGAGAAGCCCCAGTTGTAGTTGCGCACCTTCTGCTTCGTATCGCTGAAAGGGCTTTTGGCTCCGAAGAGTTCGTTGCGGTCGAAGTAGTAAGCAGAACCGTGCAGATGATTGCTGCCCGACTTGAGAGTCAGGTTGATGGTGCCACCTGGGTTGCGTCCGCCTTCAGGGCCAGATTGTGTTTGGGCCGAGAACTGTTCAACAGCATCGATGGGCAGAACGATACCGGCAATGCCGGAGACGCCACCCTGGTTGACAGCCGGTACGTTATGCCAGAGATCGTTGTTATCCACGCCATCAATCTGCCAGTTCATCTGATTGGCGCGAGTTCCGTTGAGAGAACCGTATCCACCCCCTGTATATCCGGCAAAGCCGGGTGTGAGCTGGATCATCTGGGTGAAGTCACGACCGTTCAGTGGCATATCCGCTACTGCTTGAGATTCAAGAACGATGTTCTGCGTCACGGTGGTTGTATCGAGCGTGATGTCTGAGGCCTGTACCTCTACCGTTTGTGTTGCTGCCGCGCTTAGCTTGATGGATGGAAGCGTATATATCACACCGGCGGAGACGGGGATCTTATCGACCTTAGCCGTGCTGAATCCTGAATCGGTGACCGTCAGTGTGTAAGCGCCCAGTGGCAGATCATTGAACAGGAAGCTGCCAGCGCTTGAAGTTACCGAGGTGTACGTACTCTTTGTTGCTTCATTGGTAAGAGAGACTGTTGCTCCAGCGACGGTGGCTCCAGTCACGTCAGTGACGCCTCCATTGATGCCACCACGAAATGTCTGTGCTGAAAGTGGAGAAGAAAGTACACATACCGTTGTAAGTACTAGAAGGAAAGTCGCCTTTTGAAAACGAATACACGACTGCCAGAACGTCATGAACCTACCTCCATGCGTGATACAGCTATAGGTCGGCGTGCCGGCGTAGTGCGGCCGCAACCTTGCCTGTTTTTCAGTTACGAGGACTTGCGAACTGCTTCAACTAAGTGACAAGGACCGGCAAAGGGCCTGGCAGAAGAGAAGGGAAACGGCTGTAGGGAACAGCGGAAAGCTCCAGCTTCTTGCGTTGGAGTCATCTTTTGAAGAGATATTCACCTATTGCAAGCATTCCTGCAATAAAAAATATTGAATCAATCGGCGGGATGTTTTCTATCAGAAGGGGTAATAGCTATCGCCGATACCATGTAACAGTACGACGAATTGCCTCAGCCACCCGACCGTTTCACGGAGTCCAAGTTCATTCTTTGCCCGTTCTGTCGACCGGCACATAGCGGCTCGGCGCAACGCTTGCCGCTGTAAGCGGATCAGGCGCATTGTGCGATAACTCGATCTCCTGCCAGATCGGCACGACGCCGGGTGAGCATGAGTGCGGAGTACGACCAGTCGATGCAGAGAAGGCCCACCGGCTGCTTGGATGGCGGCCCGTCTTCGCATCGCTGAAGCCCTCGAGTGGACAGCTCCCTGGTGTCACAGCACAGGCGGGACGTGGACATGCAGGCAGAGGCGCTGGGTTCAAATCGCCGTCTATGAAGATCGTCTCTAATGTCTTGTTACTTACGTAGGTTGATATGCCTTGGTACGGTAGTTGACACAGGGAGTGGCGAAGCGATTTGCCCTCGCCGATTGATGCCGGAATGCATTATGCTTTGAGTCAAGACGGAAGATTGGTCCGCTTCTGGTGCGTTGCTCCCGCGGTCCGCCGTTCTCCCTGAACCGTTGCACGTCCTGTTTTCATTACTGCCTGTATTGCTCTAACTTCTCCGCGCTTTCTTTGCGGATCTCCCGAGGTTGCGATGCAGTCTACACATAACGATTTTCTGGTCTTGTCGATTGGCGACGATGCCGCCCTTCTCCACAACAGGGCAGACATTCTGATGCGTGCCGGTTATAACGTGCTTTCGTTGCCCAGCTCCGTTTGGTTGGATGAAGCCCTATACCCCGGATATGGAACCGTGATTCTCTGCCATACGGTGCCGCCCGCCCGCCAGATTTTGATGGGCAGCGCCCTGGCAAGGGCCGGTGTGCCGATTGTGTGCCTCACCGACAAATTAAGCGCAACTGCTCTTGGCGCGATGTACTCAGAAGACTTCACAAGCCTGTTTAACTTTCTCGAACAGGCAGCAGGCCGCTACGAGACAAAAATGTTGCGTAGCGCTGCCGCGTAATCAGCACTGCCGCATGAATCTTCGATCGACCATCCCTGTGATTTCAGGGACGAGAGAAGTCCTGCGCCTTCGACGAATCCAATGCTGTCTCGGATAGACTGCGTAATGTGATTCCTCGTTCTTCCGATCCAGAGCCCGAGATCAGCGTCGTCATGACGACGTGCAGCCGTGCGCATCTCCTGCCGGAGGTTTTGGACGCGCTGCTCGGGCAATCGCTCCTCGCGAGCGTTCCTGTCGAGATGGTGATCGTCGACGATCAATCAACGGACAGTACACCCGAGGTGCTGGCTCATTATCAGGCGGAAGCGGCGATCCCTGTCCGCATCGTGCAGGGAGCCAAACAGGGGGTTGCTGCCGCCCGGAATCTGGCCGCACAACACGCCCGGGGTCGGTGGCTGGCGAGCTTTGACGATGATGAGATCGCGCCGCCGCACTGGTTGCAGACCCTCTATCGTGTCGCCCAGCAGAACAATGCTGTCTGTGTGGGAGGGGCAACCGCGCTTTCACTTCCGGAGGGGCGGTCCCTCAGTGAAGTGGGTCCCCGAGCCCGCCGTCTGCTCGGCGAGATCCTGTTCTCGGAGGAACGGAGTATGCAGTTCCACGAGCTTCCGTCCACCAACAATGTGCTTACCAGGCGCGATGTCTTCGAATCGCTCGGTGGGTTCGACCTGAACTTCACCGAAGGTGGAGAAGACACCAATCTTTTCCAGCGAATGCACCAGGCAGGACATCGCATGTGGCTGGCCCCCGAGGCGAAAGTGCTGCATCTGATTCCACCGCGCAGATTGGATCCGCATGTCTTGAGCCAGTCGGCCATGCGTACCGGAGCGATCGAAGCGCGGCTCGCCGGAGCAAGGAAGAGCGTCCCCAGCCTTCTCTATAACCTGACCGGACGTCTGATCCTTGCCGTCGTGCGCGACCTTCCGCAGTTGGCGGCAGGGCTTCTCACACGACAACCGGCGAAGGTGCTGGATGCTCAACTGAGTCTTGCGGTCACAGCCGGTTTGTACCGCGGATTATCTGCGGCACGAGGCGGTTCGTCACAGTTCCTCACCCGGATGGATTTCCGCAGTCGCCATGGGGAACGGCCCGACACACCGCCGCGACAGTAAAGCATTTTTCCTGTAGGTGCAGAGTAGGGTTTCCGCATCTATGGGCGTTTTCCGCAATGAAAACGCCGCTGTATGCCACTTCCGGGATACCCAGCAACAGGGAAAATGCTCGAGTAGTTACTCATCTCCCGTCGAGGCGCAGGACGCTTCGCGTCGTGGCACGGTCAGCGCCACCGGAGAGCCACGGGGTGCTTCCAGATGTATTGAGAACCTGCGATCGGTAGAACTCAAGTACGGTAGCATCGCTCTCAATGCGCGCATCGCCCCAATCGGCCCACTGCGGATAAATACGCCAGTCCCAGTCGATGTAGCAGAAAGCCTTGATACCTTTTGTTCCGCGGAGCAGGCCGAAGTAGGGTGCGAACCATTGATCGATGGCCGCATGAGGATCATGTACGGAAGCGCCTCGTAGCGTTGATTCCGCAATCATGACGGGGAAGCGGCGACTGTCTGCCTCAGCAAGAAACTCGCGCGTTGCTGCAGAAGAGAGAGTTGGAGGAGAGAAAAGGTTCACGCCCCACCAGTCGACATACGCGTCGCCGGGATAGAACTGCTGCCAGCGCGCGGCTGCGAATGCTGCCGGAGCGCCTGCTCGCTGCTGATCGAGTTCGGCATCCGGTGACCAGTCCCACACCACCGCTGCTTCCTGCGGTATGCAACGGTGGATCGCGTCTGCGATACGGCGAAAGGCCCCGACATAGCTCGGCGCGGCATAGCCATTCCACGGTCCGTTGAACTCGTATCCAGGACGGATGAAGACAGGACGGGCAAGAGATTGCAGTCCGGAACAGATCTGTTCCAGCGCGGCATCGTCCTTACCGGCTGCGGTTGCCGTTTCGTAGTGATGTGTCCCACTACCTCCATTGAGCGAGATACCGATCTGAGGAATCAGATAGTCCTGCGCTGCGCCAAGGTTCGCTCGAAGGTTCTCAAAGAACTTCGGCAGGTCGTCATGCAGATCGACGTAGCGCATCATCAGCATCGGTCGTGCCGGCGCTACTGCCTTGGAATAGGCATCGAAGCTCTGCCGGTCGCTTTGGCCTGCTCCATGAAGGACTGTGTCACGTGGCTCCAGTCTGCGGCCGTAAAAAGCACGCTTGACCGGGGGCGCCTTCGCCCATGCCTGTAATGGTGTGGCGGCGCTCGCAGCGTTTGCCATAATGCTCTCATCCACGGCTCGCCGTTGCCAGCGATGCCATGCCCATATGCCTGCCAGGGCCAGGCAAAGCAGCAGCGCGAGACGTGCGACGAGCTTCATGATGCTGTTTGACCAGCCTGACGCGAGCTCTCGAGAGACTTCTTCCATAAATGGTGCAGTACCTGTCCAGGCAGCAGCCAGATGCCGGCCAAAAATGCGAGTTCCAGCCACCCCGGACGACTCGCCATGACCAGTCGGCCTATCTGCTGGAGCGCTCCCTTATCCTGGCTGCGCTTTGCTTTGAGTGCAACCTTGGTGCTCAGAAACGAAGCAAAGGCGCGATCGCCGATCCATTTCCGATACTGCAGAGCCCATTCCAGAGAATCTTTCCAGTTGGCGCGTCTCGATCGGGAGATGCTGTCGACCACGATGTTGTAGACCACTAGCGGTTCCCACGCGAATTTAACGCGGGCGCCGGCAAGATGCCACGCCTCCAGCAGCCATGCCCAGTCTTCATGGTCCGCATGCGTGGTGAAGGGAACTTTCTTGAGCAGGCTGCGGTGCAGCAGCAGTGACTGCAACGGAAGAACACCAGGACGCTTGGTTAAGGATGGCCGTAACAGGATGTAGTCAGCCACGTCTTCCGATGGGCCAATGGGCCGTTCAGGATGGATGTTGTCTTTACCCTGGGCACGATAGATCGCGCGACAGGAAATCATCGTCTGGGGAGAGTTACGATCGGCCAGCGCAAGCTGTTTCTCGATCTTTCCTGGAAGAATCAGGTCGTCATCATCCAGGAAGGTAAGCCACTCGCCGCGGCTTAGAGCTACGCCTTCATTTCTCGCGGCAGCCGGACCGCGGTTTGTGGGGAGCTCTGTGTAGTGAACGCGTGGATCGATGCCTTCGACGGCCGCTCTCGCTGCAGGATCGGGCCCGTCGGAGACGACTACGATCTCAATATGATCGTAGGTTTGCCCCAGGCCACTCTCAACTGCTTTTCTTAGGTCATCAGGCCGTTTGTACGTGGGAATAATGATGCTTACCAGTCCCGTCTCGCAATCACCAAAATCGGCGTACGTCGTATCAACCATGGGAGCTCTCCATGGCTATCTGCGCCTCAACGCGCAGGTTTGGCGGTAACTTCTCCAGCAACGCCGGAGTGACACCTCCCAGAAGCTGATTCGGTGCAAGCCATGTATCCTGCTCTGTCTCAGAACCCTCAGCAAAGCACATCTTCACGATGCAGGCATACGCCAGCGTGGTTGGCAGATAGGGATCGATCGGTACGGACTCCGCGAGACCCTCCAAAGCAAGCCATGTGAGCATTGCGGCCATCAACAGATCGGTCGCCTGGCGACTGCGCCGATAACGCTTCCACGCGAGGACAAGGGCTCCCCAGAGCACGCCGGCATATAGTAGCGCTCCAACAAATCCGAGGGACAGGGTCTGGTCCAGATAGTTTTCGTGGGCGTGGGGCACCGTCCACCCCTGATGTCCCGAGATCAGGCTCACGCGGCTGGGCGACCAGAACCCGGCATATCCAAAGCCTTGCAGCGGACGTGTCTTCACATAGTCGGAGAGCTCCGCCCAGAGCGGAGCACGATTGGAGAGATTCGATGTGTTCTGGGTATCGGTGCGGCCCATCATGAAGGCAGATTGTGCCGCTCCTAGTCCCTTTTGCCCCACAACGTAGACCATGACTGGAAGC